>CANCKM010000087.1 GCA_947378555.1 Microbacteriaceae bacterium | reverse complement strand
GGGTGCAAGAGCACCCCGAACAGGAGCACGATGTCGCAGCAGCATCTTGCAGTGGTGATTCTCGCCGCGGGTCAGGGAACCCGCATGAAATCCTCAACACCAAAGGTGATGCACGAAATCGCAGGGCTTCCGCTTATCGGTCACGCCCTAGCCACAGCTCAGGCGCTCGACGCCGAATACGTCATTCCGGTGATTCGGCACGAAAAAGAGCTAATCGGCGAATACATCAGCGGGTTTTATCCATCGGCTTTGATTGCTGAGCAAGACGCAGTTCCAGGCACCGGCCGAGCGGTAGAGTGCGCGTTGGCTGCGCTGCCAGCCGATTTTGATGGTGCGATTGTGGTCACCTCGGGCGACGTTCCGCTTTTGAATGTCGCAACCATCGAGGCCATGTTGTCGGCACACCGCGCCGGGGATTTTGCGGCGACCGTTTTGACCACTTTCTTGGATGACCCAACCGGCTACGGTCGCATTTTGCGAAGCAACGACGGTGAGTTCATCGAAATCGTTGAGCAGCGCGATGCCAAACCGGCGCAACTCGAAATCGATGAGGTCAACGCCGGGGTTTACGTTTTTGATGCCAAGAAACTTCGCGGCGCGCTGGCCAAGATTGGCAGCCACAATGCCCAGGGCGAGAAGTACCTTACCGATGCCGCCAGCGAACTTTTGGCCGAGGGTGAAAAGGTGCAGGCCATAGCGGTTGAAGACTTTTGGTTGGTGGCCGGCATCAACGATCGGGTTCAACTCAGCGAGGTTGCTAAAGAGCTCAACTTCAGAATCTGCGAGGCCTGGCAAAAAGCCGGTGTCAGCATTCAAGACCCGGCAACCACCTGGATAGACGTCACCGTGCAAATCGGCGAAGACGCCAGCATCTTGGCCGGCACGCAACTCAAAGGCTCCACGATTATCGGTCAGCACGCAACCGTCGGGCCAGAGGTCTTCGCGGTGGATATGCTCATCGGCGCGGGCGCATCCATCGTTAAATCTCATGCCACCGGTTCAACCATCGGGGCTGGCGCAACTGTTGGCCCGTTCGCTTTCATTAGACCGGCGACCAACCTTGGCTCGGATGGCAAAATCGGCGCCTTCGTCGAAACCAAGAACGCGATAATCGGGGCCGGAAGCAAGGTTCCACATTTGAGTTATGTTGGCGATGCCGAAATCGGCACTGACTCAAACATTGGCGCGGGCACCATTTTTGCCAACTATGACGGTGTGAACAAGCACCGCAGCCAAATCGGCTCACAGGTTCGCACCGGCTCGCACAACGTTTTTGTAGCCCCCATTAAGATTGAAGACGGAGCCTATACGGCAGCCGGCACCGTGGTTCGCAAAGACGTTGCCGCTGGTGATTTGGCCATGAATATTGCACCGCAACGAAACCTGGCCGGCTGGGTCTTGGCCAACCGCCCAGGAACCAAAGCCGCCGAGGCTGCCACGGCAGCCCAACAAGCCAAAAGCTAATCAGAGAGCGCAGGAATAATGTCGAGCATTGAGACACCCAACAAGAAGAAACTGGTTGTAGTCAGTGGTCGCGCTCACCAATCGCTTGCCGAAGAAGTTGCGACCCTTTTGGGAACCAGTCTCACCCCAACCACCGCATACGACTTTGCCAATGGTGAAACCTTCGTGCGCTTCGAAGAGTCGGTTCGCGGTGTTGACGCCTTTGTTATTCAAGCTCACTCGGCACCAATCAACCACTGGATCATGGAACAGCTTTTGATGGTTGACGCCCTGAAGCGAGCCAGCGCAAAGCGCATTACCGTGGTTGCCCCATTCTTCCCATACGCCCGCCAAGACAAGAAGCACAAGGGTCGCGAGCCAATCTCGGCCCGTCTGATTGCTGACCTTTTCAAGGCCGCTGGTGCCAACCGTTTGATGTCGGTTGATTTGCACAGCCCACAGATTCAGGGTTTCTTTGATGGCCCGGTTGACCACCTCTGGGCGCTGCCAGAACTTGCCGATCACGTGCAAGAGCGTTTTGGCCACGAGGCACTAACCGTGGTTTCGCCAGACTCCGGCCGCGTTCGCGTTGCCGACATTTGGGCCGACCGTCTAGGTGCACCGCTTGCCATCATTCACAAGCGTCGCGACCCAAACGTTCCTAACCAGGTTTCGGTTCACGAACTGGTTGGCGACGTAAAGGGCCGCACCTGCCTTTTGGTTGATGACATGATTGACACCGCCGGAACCATCGTTGCGGCTGCTCGTGCACTAAAAGAGAACGGCGCCGGCCGAGTTATCGTTGCCGCCACCCACGCCGTCTTTTCGCACCCTGCGGTTGAGCGCCTGAGCGGCGAATGGGTTGACGAGGTAATCGTCACCAACACCCTGCCAATCACCCCAGACAAAATGTTTGAGAAGCTCACCGTGCTATCTATTGCACCGCTGATCTCTAAGGCCATCCACGCCGTCTTCGCCGACGACTCGGTGACCTCGCTGTTCCCTGGCCAGAGCTAGGTCAAAGACCTAGGTTCTTTTGCTTTGAAAGCGACAAAGTCGGCAGCGCAAATTGGCCTGATTCCGGCCGTTGCCATTGGTTTGGCATCTATGTTGGGCGCCGGCGTTTTCGTGGTGTTTCGCGACGCGGCTAGGTTGTCGGGTGACTTTCTTTTCGCAGCCATTGCCCTTGCCGGCCTGGTTGCAATCCTCAACGCCGCCTCGGTTTACCAGTTGGCGCGAGTGGTTGATCGGCCGGGTGGGGTTTACTCCTACAGCCGCGTGTACCTAAATCCGACCGCCTCCTTTATTGCCGGCTTTCCCTTCGTTTTCGGCAAGATTGGTTCGATTGCCGCCATCGCCATGGTGTTTGGTGAATACGTTTGGCCAGAGCAGCGCCTTTTGGTTGCGGTCCTGGCCATCGCTTTACTCACCCTGATAAATCTTTTGGGCATTAATCGCACCGCCGGGGTAGCGCTGGTCTTGGCCACGCTGACAACATCCTTTTTGGTTTTTTCAATCGTTGCCACCCTTGGTTGGCTCGGTTTTGGTTCGAATCCGCCA
>CANCKM010000086.1 GCA_947378555.1 Microbacteriaceae bacterium | reverse complement strand
AAGAGTGGTCTGCCGTCGTATGTGAAGCCTCGGCTGGATTTGCTGCCCGGGTCTAAGTGGGTCGAGGGGTCGAGTCACACGCTATTGACCGTTTATGCGCCGGTTGGCTCTAGCGCCGCTGGCTTTAGCGTGAATGGCAAGCCAGAGGTTGCTTATCAGGCGGTTGATCGCTCGCACCCGATTTTCATAATCGATGTTGAGCTCAAGCCCGGCCAGACCAAGAAGATTGTCGTCAACTGGATTGAGCCGATCACCGACTTAACCGGTAAGTCGATCCAGACCAAACCTACGTTGACCGCGCCGGTCGCCTATAAGCCGATCAAGACTCGGGTGGATTCGAGTGGAATCTGCGCGGTTAAGTGAATGCGTGATTTTACACACAATTAACCTGCTAGCCGGCATTTGGGCTTGCGGGACACGCTAAAATCGTGTCTTAGGTGTTCAACGCTCAGAACTCCGCTCAAAACTTTATTTTTAGGGGCCGCTTCATGTTTAAGAGAACTTTCGTAGCAGGCGCATCGGCGCTTGCGCTACTCGGTGGCTTAGTTGCCGCCGCACCGGCTCAGGCATACCCTGCCGGTCAGCTAATGAACGTTGCCGTCAGTGTGACAGGAAACGCCTACACCGGAGCCGTTGTTTCGGCGAAGGCGTACCACGTGTTGCCTGGTTGCAACGTTGACTTCAGCCTGATTCGCCCACGCAACACTTTGGTTTATGCAACCGCCTCGGCCGTTGCTGGCTCGCTGAACTCGACACCTTTGGTTTCTTTGCAGGCACCAGCAGTTGCCGACCTTTTCCAGGTCGTGGCAAAGGTCACCGGCTGTGCAGCGATGACCGATCGCAAAACCGCCTACGCCTTCATTCAGGTTGGTCGCGTCAACGTTGGTGTGATGAATGCCTACTTGGCAATCAACAGCCAGACCGGACTGCCAATGCTTAAGGTCGTCGGCAAGGTATACACCGGTGCCAACGGTTATGCATACAACAAGGCTTCGATTCGCGTGACCCTTGGTAAAAAGTACATCGGCTTCAAGTACGTGCCAGCGAACTCTGCCGGTAAGTTCATCGCCTATGTTTCACCAACCAGCTACGTTGCACCTGGTCGCTACAAGGTTGTCGCCATCGTTAGAACCAAAAACAACACTCACAGCCTCACAATCACCGACTACATAACCATTCCGTAGTCGAATAGGTAAATAGAATTGCAAAGGCCTGCTAAGACTTAGCGGGCCTTTGCTTTCGCTTCAGGGGGATTCTCGAAGCGTACAATAGTAATATCAACTAAAAAGGGGAACAATGACCAAGAAACAACTGGTGGCAATCGCCGCCGTTGCGGCCACACTGGCCGGCGCACTACTCGGAGCAGGCTCTGCTCAGGCTTACCCGGCCGGCAAAACAATGACCGTGTCACTTGACGTGCACGATAACGTAAACGCCGGATCAACCATCTCGGCACGCGCCTACAACGTCTACCCGGGCTGCAAGGTTAACTTCAAGTTCTCAGCCACCGGCTCAAACGCCGCTCTTTCGGGCGTCGTTTCGGGCATGGCCGACTCTAAGGGAACCACTGGCCTAGTGAAGCTCAAGGCTCCTTCGATTGCTAGCAACTACAAGGTCACCGCCTCGGCTGTTGCCTGTGCCAGCATGACCGGCCGCAGCTATGCCAACGACAGCATCCAAATCGGTCGAGTCGGTGGCGGTTCACTTAGCCTCACCTCAACCAGCAAATCGGTTGCCAAGCGACCAACATTCACCGTGAACGGCACCCTAACCTGGGGTCTCAACCAGGTGGCCAACCGCAGTGGCTGGATTAAGATTGCAAACTCCGATGGCACCGTAATCGCCTCAGAGCCAGTGACCTCATCGAGCAAGGGCAAGTTCAGCTTCAGCATTAAGCCAAGCGGCTTGAAGGCTGGAACCTACACAGCCGTCGCTATCTTTGGTGCTAACAAGGTTTACCAGTCATTCCGCGCCACCAGCTTGCTTACCCTTACCAAGTAAGCGGCTAAAGACCAAGATTGCTAGCGTGCCCCACAGCGCACCCAGTGTGTTGTGGGCCACGTCTAGCAAACTGGCAACTCGGGCTTTAATAAAAAGGCTCTGAATCAGTTCGGCAACTGATGAAAATGCCGCCGCAAACAACGTCACCTGCCACCAACTAAGTTTTGGTGCCACAATCGTGAGCAAGGCTCCGATTGGCAAGAACATCAAGACGTTAGTGAAGCCCTCAAAGAAGTTGTAATCTGCCCAGCGAAGCGATTCGGTATTTTGGGTGTATTCGATGACGTGTTTGACGATTTCGTGGGTTGTCCCTTGGGAATCCACCGGCACCGGCCAAAAGAGCACAAAGCAGACGAAGATGAGATACCCGGTGAGCGCGAGGCGGGGTATCCATAGTTTCTTCATGCTTCTAGGTTAAGCGTTGGTTTCAGTCTCAGTTTTACCCGTGGCTAGATCAACCAGGCGTTGACCTGTGGCACCCGATCTGTAAAGAATTGCGAGAATTCTTTACAGATAGTGTCCGATAGGTAAAGTCGCTTTGCGCTTTCGGGTTGATGGGTGCGCTTGGAATCTGCCATAATATCAGCATGACTTCATTTGCAAACATCACCACATTGTCGGAGGCGACCCTAGGACGCCCGACCATGATGATGCGCAACATGATGTGTATGCGAATGTGTCGCTAACCAAAACTCAGGCTCTTTCTAGCCATTAGTTAGCAGACACCAGAACCCCAGCCAAAAATCCTGCGATTTAGCGCAGTCGATTTTTTACAACCCAATTTGGCCAGCTGGCACCCTGGCCGCTCACTCGCATACACCCAAAGGATTTTTCTAATGTCAATCGCAAACCTAGACAACTACCGCAATCATTCTTCTTCCGCTTCATCGCCCGGGGCTTTGGCTCCCGTGCGATCTGGCGTTTCTGCTATTTCGGCTGTTCCAAATGAGACCGAGGCGCGTGGCTTTGCTCTCTATGTCGGAATCGATGAGGCGGCCGCACTGGCTGCCGGAACCTCGCTTAGCGAAAT
>CANCKM010000085.1 GCA_947378555.1 Microbacteriaceae bacterium | reverse complement strand
TTGGCCAAGGCCGAAGCCGAACTGAACAAGGCGAAGAGCGACTATCTGGCAGACCCAGCAAAAATGCAGGCCATGATCAAGGCCCAGCTAAAGGCTGCCGGAGTTGACTTCGGCGCTCTGAACCTGAACGACCTCAAGTCTGGCGAACTGCCATACGTGACCGGTCGCGACTGGAGCACCGTGATTGACGTGCCGGCAAGTTTAGTGCCAGCTGGCATCTTGGATAACGACACTTTCAGCAACCTAACCAAGAAGGTTGCCGGCGGTCGAGTCATTTCAACCTCGCTCTTCAACGTGCTGATTACCGATGACGGCCACATCTTTGCCGGGGCGGTCACCATCGAGGCACTCCAGGCGAGTGCTTCAAAATAGTGAGCGAACTGGCGCAAGACTCGCTGGCAATCGAAACCCGGTCGCTAACTAAGCAGTTCGGCAGCCATAAGGCAGTCAACGCAATAGATTTGGCGGTTCCAACCGGTTCGGTGTTTGGTTTTCTCGGGCCAAATGGCTCTGGAAAAACCACCACGATTCGCATGTTGCTCGGTTTGATTTCTGCTACCTCGGGTGAGGTGCGAGTGCTCGGTCAGACCATGCCACAGAATCTGAACTCGGTTTTGCCGAAGGTCGGAGCGCTAGTGGAGGGTCCGGCTTTTTACGGCTACCTCTCAGGCGAGGCTAACCTGATTCGCCTCGATTCGGCAGATCAGTTCGCTTCTTCGAAAGACCGCATCGAACGGGTGCGGGCTGCCCTCGAGAGGGTCGGCCTATCGCATGCCGCCAAAAAGAAGGTTCACGCCTACTCGCTGGGAATGAAGCAGCGCCTTGGCATCGCAAACGCACTGCTACAGCCGCGCGACCTGCTCATTCTTGACGAGCCCACCAACGGTTTAGACCCGCAGGGAACCCGCGAGGTTCGCAACCTGGTGAGATCGCTGGCCTCAACCGGCACCACGATTTTTGTGTCCAGCCACCTTTTGGCCGAGATCGAACAGCTTTGTTCGCACGTTGCAGTGATGAGCGCCGGTCAGATTGTTGCCCAGGGCAAGATCGAAGACCTTCGCAAAGAGGGCGAGACCCGCATTCGAGTTTCGACCCCCGATCTTGACGCAGCCGCGGCCGTTTTGGTCGCCCTTGGTCTAGAACCAATCACCACGATGGATGCGCAGTTGCGCCAAGAGGTCGTCGCGCCACTTCACGACAGCAAACTCGAGGGTGACAAAATCGTTGCCGCCCTGGTCAAGGCAAAGGTGCGCGTTAGCGGCTTTGCGGTTGAAGAGCCAAGTTTGGAAGACCGCTTTGTCTCACTAACCGGAGAGGGCTTCGATGTCGTCCAGTAATAACCCAGTGGCCAAAATCAAGAGACCGCTTGGTCTTTCACTTCTTGCGACCGAGCTTTCGGTAATGTTCCGCCGCCGCCGCACCTATGCGATGCTCGGCGCGGTTGCGTTGATTCCAATCTTTCTGGCCATTGCGGTTCGTTTGTCATCGCAGGTATTGGCACCTGGTGAGGGTCCTCCGTTTCTTGACCGAGTGACCCAAAACGGTCTCTTTGTCGGCTTCACCGCGATGATTGTTGGCATTCCGCTCTTCTTGCCGTTGACCATTGCAGTGGTTTCTGGTGACACAATCGCCGGCGAGGCTGGCCAGGGCACGCTGCGCTACTTACTCACCGCTCCGGTTGGCCGCGCTAGGTTGCTGCTGGTCAAGTTTGCTGGCGCAGCGACCTTCGTCTTTGCCGCCACGTTAACGCTCATGATTTCGGGTGCCCTAATCGGCGCCGCGCTCTTCCCGGTTGGCCCAGTGACTTTGCTATCGGGTGATGTCATCAGCGTTCCAGAATCGCTATTGCGCGCCCTTTTGGTTGCAGCCTACGTTTCGATTTCGCTACTCGGTTTATCGGCGGTTGGGCTTTTCATCTCTACCCTCACCGATGTGCCGGTTGGCGCAATGGCGGCAATCGTCACCGTCTCAACCGTGAGCCAAATCCTAGACATTTTGCCCCAACTGAGCGTGATTCACCCGTGGCTGTTGAGCCACAACTGGTTGGGCTTCGTCAGCCTGCTGCGTCAGCCGATGGATCTGAGCTCATTCGGGGCAAACGTCCTGGTGCAACTGGGCTACATCGCGGTCTTCGGTTCGCTAGCCTACAGTCGGTTTACCACCAAGGATATTTTGTCCTAAAGGATTACCGAAGGGGCGACGATCTCGGAAATGTCGAGGCGCTCTGCCCTGAAGGAGTTCACCGGGTCAGCCGAGGCGTAACCGATGGCTATGCCGCAGAGCAACTTATAGCCCTTCGGGATTTCAAATTCGCGATGGATAGGCCTCGCCCAAATCGCCACCGAACCCTGTGCGCAAGTGCCAAGCCCGCGCGCATGTGCGCTCAGCATAAGGTTTTGCATAAACAGTCCGGCATCCGAGGCTGAGTATTCGCCCAGGCCGCTGTGCGTGAAAATGAAAAGCTCGGTTGGCGCCCCAAAGAACTCGTAGTTTCTTTGCCACTGCTTGGCCCGACCGACGGCATCGCCCCGCTCAACGCCGAGTAGCGCGTACAAAGCCTTGCCGATCCGACCGCTGCGAACGGCCAGCTCCTTTGGGTACGGGCGAACAATTCGGTAATCGCTGATCGGCCAGGACTTGAAGGTCGCCAAAAGACGCAACTTGGCCATCCAACCTCCGGTTTGGGCGGCAGCCAAGGCCTTGTTTCTGCTCAGCAACTCTCGGCTGATGCGCTCTCGTTGAGCACCGCTTGCGATGGCCACTAGGTAAGGCCGGGTGTTTGACCAACTCGGTGCGGTCATCGCATCGGTGAGAATCGCATCCATCGTGCCTTGGTCAATCGGGGATGGAAGGAAATCGCGAACGCTGCGGCGCGAGGCGGCAAACTCACTGAACTCTTGTGGGTTGATCATAGTAAATCCTTCGGGTTGATTATCAGTTGACCCATCCACGAGGCAAGCATGGATTGAAATCGGCGGCATTACACTTATACAAAGCCTGCGGCCAATCAACCTATTTGATAACTTTACGGCAGGGATTCAACGAGTAG
>CANCKM010000084.1 GCA_947378555.1 Microbacteriaceae bacterium | reverse complement strand
AGAATGCGCTCCAGGCACCACCAAAACTCGCTCGAGGATTCACCCTTCCACCCGAACACGGCAACGCCCGCGGGCTGATCTAGGGTGCCCGAACCCACCACCAAAGCGGCAGCCGCTTCGTCTTGACTCGAGAAAATATTGCAACTCGCCAAACGTACCTGAGCACCGAGCGCGGTTAGTGTCTCAACCAAGACCGCGGTCTGCACGGTGATGGAGAGCGAAACCGAAACGCGTGCGCCGGCCAAAGGCTGACTGGCGCCGTATTCGAGCCGAAGGGCCATTAGACCGGGCATCTCGTGCTCGGCCAGACGAATCTGACTGCGGCCAGCTTGCGCCAGGCCCAAGTCAGCTATCGAATAGTTGGGGTCAGATTGCGATTTGCTGTTCACTAGTCCAATTTACCGCGAGGCTACTTCTTGGTGACCTCACCCTTGCCATCAAGCACGAAGCTGCGCACGTAATCAATCGACATGGTCGATTTCGCCCAGCCATCCCAAACGCCACCCAAACCGGTTGATCCATCCTGCGGGCCAACGGCATTGTTGAAAATCAAGAATGCTGGCTTGTCGAAGGGCCAAAAATCAGTCTCAGCTTCCTCCTTGGTAACCGAATCAATTAGAAGTCCGTCTACAAAGAACTCGATGCCCTCTGGAAGCCAGGCGATTGAATAGGTGTGATAGGCGCTTGAATAGTTGGTCTCGCCGAAGTAATCAGCACCTAGAGAGTGGGCGTTGCTGCAGCAACCGGAATCGGTCACCGAGTAGTTGACGCCAACACCGTTTCGCAGCGGATCGTTGCCCTTTTGGTCGGCGATAGAAATCGAACCGGCAACCGGCCAACCCACCATATCAACGTTGGCACCGAGCATCCAGAACGCAGACCAGTTGCCGCTTCCAACCGGCATCTTGATTCTGGCTTCGATGTAGCCGTATTTGAACGCGACCTTGTCTTGAGTGTCGAAACGACCGCTGGTGAAGGCACAGGTTGCACCAAAGCACTTGCCCTCGGCAGGCGGAGTGGTGATGTGGGTCGTTGTGATTACCGCGTTGCCATCGACTGACCCGTCTCTTGCAACTGCCGAAGGCAGGTAATACTGGTCTTCTTTGTTGTAGCAGGTGCCGCCACCGTTGTCGTCGGCTCGGCTGCAAAAACGGGCCGTCCAGGCTTTTGAGTCAATAGCGCTGGCCTTGGTGCCGCGGAACTCATCTGACCAAAGCAACTTTCCAATGGTGTGCCCGGTTACTGTCGGGGCGACGATTGGTGGCTCAGGTACGACAATCACCTTTGGCACTGTGAACTTCTTGGCAACCTTCAGCACAACTTTGGTCTTGGATGTCTGTCGCAAAGTGAAAACGAGGGATTTGCCGGGGGTCAGCTTGCTGAGAGTCAGTGGCGACTTTTTCGCTTTGACCCAGATTTTACTGTCTAGAGAGTATTCGAGCGTCTTGATGCCGGCCGCGTTCTTGACGTCGGTCTTGTAGGTGACCACGGCAGTTGAGTTGGTCGGGCTCGTGATCGAAACGATAACGGGTTTGGCCGGAGCGGTAGCAGCACTCGCCACCATTGGTTGACCAATCAGACAGAGGCCAAGACTCAGGGCAATTAGAAGGGGTTTTATTCGCAATTTGAAACTCTTCTCAGAAATATTCGCCGGTTGCAGTTTTACCATTTCGGTACGTTAGTGCAATTGTAGGCAATCCCCGAAGAGTTTTCCATTTGGGGTCGCGTAAAAGGCGACGCAACGAGTCAGCAGGTTGGACTCCTCATAAAACCAAACTCGTTGCGCCACCTCGAAAGCGAATTACTGATTGATATTTACCCCATGGAAATTGGAATGAAAGATTCGGCTTCACCCGGTTTGCCAATCGGCACGGTGACCGTGAGCAGCCCGTCCTTATAGTGCGCCTTGATATCGCTGCGCTTGGTTCCCAGAGGCAAAGCAATGTCGCGAAGGAAAGTGCCGTACTTGAACTCGCTACGGTAACTGTTCTTTGACTTTTGTTCCATTTCTTCGCGACGCTCGGCTTGAATGCGAAGCTTTCCGTCTGAGATCGAAATCTTGACATCCTTGTTTGGATCGATTCCCGGTATTTCAGCCTTGACCGTCAGAACGCCGTCGTGCGTGTACTCCTCGACGCGCATCGTCGGCGTTGGCCATTCCAAATCAAACATGCTCGGTGCATCCTCAAGCAAATTGAATAGATTTCTCGTTGCTACCTGTCCCATTTTGGTTCCCCCCTAAAATGTTGGTTTTAGTTCTTGCTAGATTTTGAAGTTAGCAAGGGCAGGGAAAACACGCAAGGTTTCTTGGGCGACCTTAAGAAAGCAGCTCTCGCACCCTTGGAATCACTTTTGTGCCGTAAAGCTCAATAGATTTCAGTAGCTTGCTATGTGGCATTGGGCCGTTCGAATACTTCAAATCAAACCTTTGCGCACCAACGCTTTGGATAGCGTAGGCGATTTTCGTGGCCACGGTCTCTGGTGAACCAACGTACATTGACCCATGGTGCACCTCTGCCATGAAGTGATCCTTGGTCACATCGCCCCAACCGCGCTCGCGCCCTATTCGACCAAACATGGTCTGGTAGTGCGGCCACATTTCTTCCGCTGCCTGCTCATCGGTGTCGGCAATGTGACCCGGTGAGTGTATCGAAACGGGTTGTTGTGGCTTTTCGAGTTTGTCCAAGGCATCACGATAAAGTTTTGCGAAAGGCGCGAATCGCGCCGGGTCGCCGCCGATTATGGCTAGTGCTAGATTCGCACCGTGCTTGGCTGCTCGCACTACGGATTCGGGGCTTCCACCGACTCCAACTCGCAAAGGAATGCGCCCGCGCTCGGTTTTAGGAAAAACCTCTTGATTATTCAGCCCGGCCCGAGTTTGCCCCTGCCAGGTGACCGGCCCCTCCTTCAAAAGTTCGACTAAAAGCTCAAGTCGTTCTTCGAAGAGAATGCTGTAGTCGCTCAGGTTGAACCCAAAAAGCGGAAAAGATTCGGTGAACGAACCGCGTCCAGCGGTAATCTCGGCTCTGCCGTTCGAAAGCCCATCGATTGTGGCAAACCTCTGATAAACCCTCACCGGATCTTCACTCGACAAAACGGTGACACCGCTGCCAAGGATGATGTTTTGGGTTCGGGTGGCTATTCCGGCAAGAACGGTGTCGGGGGCCGACACTGCGAAGTCATCGCGGTGGTGTTCAC
>CANCKM010000083.1 GCA_947378555.1 Microbacteriaceae bacterium | reverse complement strand
CTTGCCAGCAAGATGCGCTTTTTGAGCGCCCAGTTGATTGCACTAATTGAAGGCGATCTTTGGCAGCGCAACGGCCTGCACGCCAACGCCATGGCGCAGCGCCTTGAGGCTGGGGTTCGTGCCCTTGGCATTCCGGTGCCAAATGCCGCCCAGGCCAACGCGGTCTTTCCTATCCTCACGCCAAAGCAAACCGAAGAGCTTCAGAGTCAGTTCCGCTTTTACGTTTGGAACCAACAAACCGGAATGGTGCGATGGATGTGCTCTTGGGACACCACGGTTGAAGACGTTGACGCGCTAATCGCGGCTGCCGCCAAGACTCTTTAGGTCAGACTGGAATAATCTAGTCAAGGAGTGGTTTACTAGAAGTATGACTACTTCAAAGACCGCGATTACCGCTGCCCCGATTGCCCCAGTTCTAGCCAACCGTTGGTCGCCACGCGCCTATGACGAGAGCTATGAGATCAGCCAGCACGAGGTGCTGTCGGTTCTTGAGGCAGCCCGCTGGGCAGCATCGGCCAACAACGGCCAGCCATGGCGCTTCTCGGTTGCCGTTCGTGGCACCGAGCTTCACGCCAAGGTCGTCGAAGGTCTTGGTGGTTTCAACCAGGCTTGGGCACCGCGCGCCTCGGCACTGATCGTGGTTTCGGTTCAGAAGTTTCACGCCGATGGCAGCGAAAACAAGGGCGCTCACTATGACGCAGCCCTAGCGGTTGCCAACCTCACCATTCAGGGTGAAGAGCTTGGTTTGCACAGCCACCAGATGGCCGGAATCTTGCACGCAAAGTTGCACGAAAACCTTCAGTTGGCAGATGACCTCGAGGTTCTAGTTGTGGTTTCAATCGGAAAGGTTGCCGCTGCCGACACCCTGCAGGGTCCAGCCTACGAGCGCGAGATTGCACCCCGCACCCGTTTGACCCTTGACGAAATCGTTTTGCACGGCAAGCCATAAGCGATAAAGTCGTAGCCTTTAAACATGTTGTTGCCGATTCACACCGCGTCCATTTCTGATCAAATCAGCGCCTGGTATCCGGGCCTTGGGCCACTGGCTTTTTATCTCGTGGTCTGGGGCTTGGTCTTTGCGGGCACCGGGTTGTTTATTGGTGCGTTCGTACCATTTATAACCGGTGACTCGTTGGTCTTTGCCGCCGGCTTGGTTGCCGCCTCATCAAACGATGTAAACATCTGGGTCATGGCGATTGGTGTTGGTTTGGCCGCTTGGCTTGGTGACCAGGTGGGTTACACGCTTGGGCGGCATTACGGCAGGCCGTATCTCGATAAGCGCAAGGGCAAGTGGCTGAAGGCCGCGATCTTGAAGTCCGAGGGGTTTTATGAGCGCTGGGGCTGGTGGGCGGTTGTTATCGGCCGTTTCATGCCTTGGGCTCGGGTCTTTGTTCCGCCAATTGCCGGCATTGCGCGCATGAACTATTACAAGTTCTTCTCTGGCAACCTGGTTGGCGCCGTCGCCTGGGGCGTTGGCCTAACCATCACCGGTTACTTCGCTGCCTCAATCCCGGCGGTCAAAAGCGCAAGCTACGGTATCGCAGCCTTCTTCATCCTCGGATCGATCATCGCCGGGATTCGCAGCTGGCTCAAAAACCGCAGGGCCGCCTAACTTTCAACCTTGCAGGCGCACCGCGACCCGAGGTTCGGGTCGGGCGTGTCGCGTCGGGTTAGAGATTCAATTCATCTGTTTATGTGATGCGATATGTTTCTTGGCGCGGGCAGCGGCGATGCTAAATATCGGATCACATAAACGGACCACGAGAAGGTTTCGCCACGAGGTAGTGCTACAAAGTTGAGTCAGTGACCAACAGGTCGGCCAACTCGGCCGAGCGCTCACGAGCATAAAACTCGAGCTCTTGAGCTGCCCAAACACCCCACTGTGAATCGAACTTGTGCCCGTCGCGGGTTAGCCAGCGCTCGTGACGCACGGCCTCGTCAACCTCGAGCCAAACCCGCAGGTTGGCAAACTCGGATGCCGCCAAAGACAGCGCCCCGCAACCCTCCACGATCAACGGCGTTCCCCCTGCGAATTCACGCCAGCGGCCGACACGAGCATCCATCGCCCAATCAAACTCTTGCCACTCGGCACGAACCCCCCGACCCAAAGGCCCAAGCACGAAGCGCAGCAGGTAATCAACGCCGGCTTGAAGGCCACCCCAGCCTTCATAAAGATCATCCATGTGCACAATGCGAGGCAGCGAATCGCCCTCGCGAAACAGCCCGCGCTGCACCAAATCGGCAAGCGTCGACTTGCCAGACCCCGCCCGCCCATCAATCAAAATGATCGGGCTGCTGACGCCAGAATCGATTAGCTCAAGCACGCGCGCAACCACGGCATCGGCTGCCGATTCGGGGGAGAGTTGCAAAGTGTTCACGGATTCAAGATTAACCCCTGCTGGTATTCTTGGCAGGTGAGTCAAGCAAACCCGAACGGCCAGCCAGCAGCCCAGCCAGCGCCAACCCCCAGCGCCAGACGCCTCGACATTCAGGGCCTTCGCGCCCTAGCGGTCACCGCTGTGGTCGCCTTTCACGCCAACCTTTTCATTCCGGGTGGTTTCATCGGCGTTGACATATTCTTTGTCATCTCGGGCTTTGTCATTACCGGCATGCTGCTGCGCGAACTAGAGCGCAATAAGCGCGTATCCCTAGTTGATTTTTATGTGCGCCGAATCCGCAGGCTAACCCCAGCCCTAATAGTTGTCTTGATTGCAACCATCATTGCCAGCCTCATCATTTTCTCGCCAATCGAAAGCCAGAAAAACGTCTTTATGACGGCGGTTGGCGCGCTGCTAATCAGCTCAAACTTCGTGATTGCCGCCAACACCGGTGGCTACTTTGACCTGCCAGCCAAAACCAACCCACTGCTTCACACCTGGAGCCTCTCAGTTGAAGAGCAGTTCTACGTGGTCTATCCACTGCTATTTGTGATCCTGTTTGTTTGGCTCGCAAGAGTCCTAAAAAAGCGCACCCTTCAAATCACCGTGCTTGCTCTGATTACCGCAGTCTCATTCGCCCTGCCGCTTCTGCCAACAAGCAGCAACGACTTCCTTGCCCAACTAACCTCGGGCTACTATTCGCCGCTGCCAAGAGTCTGGCAACTCGGAGCCGGCGCGCTACTCGCCTTTGTGGCAGCACCGAAACCCGGAAGCAAACTGGCAACCCCACTGGCAGCGAACCTCTTTGGTTTCGCGGGACTCGCAATCACAGCCCTCGGTTTTTGGGG
>CANCKM010000082.1 GCA_947378555.1 Microbacteriaceae bacterium | reverse complement strand
CGCCAAGCGATGGTGATTCGCGAAATCATGAGCGCCAACTGGACTCTCACCCTGTTTGCCGTGCTGGCTTCCTTCTTGGTTGGTGGCGTGCTAATCGCCTCGTCCAACGAGGGCGTCCAAGCCAGCGCCGGCTACCTGTTTGCAAGGCCGGGGGACTTCCTGCTCGCAATCTGGAACGCAGTTTTCGGTGCTTACGATGCATTGTTCCGCGGTTCGATCTTCAACTACCAGGCCACCGGTTTTGCGGGCATGATTCGCCCGATCACCGAAACCTTGGCCTTTGCAACCCCAATCACCATGGCCGGGCTCGGTCTCGCGGTGGCGTTTCGGTCTGGCCTGTTCAACATCGGTGGCACCGGGCAGATTCTTTTCGGTGCGATGTTCGCCGGTTGGGTAGGCATCAACCTTGACCTGCCATTCGGAGTTCACTTCATCGTTGCCCTGCTAGCCGGAATCCTCGGTGGCGCACTCTTTGGAGCGCTGGTTGGTTTCCTAAAGGCAACCACCGGAGCCAACGAGGTCATCGTCACCATCATGTTTAACTACATCGCAGGGTTGCTACTTCGCTACCTGTTGAAAACCCCGCTGCTGCAAGCCCCAAACTCGATTGAGCCAATCTCACCAGCCATCAAGGAAACCGCAAAATACTGGAAATTCCTGGGCGTGGATTTTAGATTGCACGCCGGCTTCTTCTTGATGTTGGCTGCCGTCTTCTTTGTCTGGTGGCTGCTAAACCGCTCATCCATCGGCTTTCAATTTAGGGCGCTCGGCCACAACCCAAGCGCTGCCAAGACCGCCGGAATCAACATCGGCTTGATGTACGTCTTGGTCATGGCGATCTCGGGTGGGCTAGCCGGGTTGGCCGGCACCTCGCAGATCATGGGTACCGAGCGTTTTCTAACTCCCAACGTTGCCGGCAGCTTTGGCTTTGATGCCATTACCGTCGCGTTGCTGGGTCGATCAAACCCATGGGGTGTTTTGGCAGCCGGAATCCTCTTCGGTGGTTTGCGCGCCGGTGCCGTCACCATGCAGGCCAATCAGCACGTTCCGGTCGACATCGTCTTTGTCGTGCAATCCATGATCGTGCTCTTCATAGCCGCACCACCTCTGGTTCGAGCCATCTTCAGACTTCCTGCTCCTAAGGAGGCAACCAAGTGAAGCAATCTAGACGCACCCTAATCGGCCTCTTGACGGTCACCGTAATCGGGTTGCTCATGTACCTTGTGGCGCCAAGCGCGGTCACGACAATCTCAACGAGCACCGACTCCGACCTAATCAAGCTTCCGACCTTTGAGCTCGAGAGCAAGTTCGTTGCCCTGCTCTCGCTGATTGCCATGGTCATCGCCACCGGCTTCTCGGCTTATAAGGTCATCCTCAAGAATCAAAAGTCCCCGAAGTGGGTGACCATTGTTTTTGGTTTTGGTCTCGTAGTTGACGTTTTGGTCATCCTCTTCGCCGGCAAAACGCTAACCATCACGTCGCTGCTTCAAGGCTCGCTGGCCTTGGCCGTGCCGCTGATTTTTGGCTCGCTAGCCGGTGTGCTGAGCGAACGAGTTGGAATCGTGAACATCGCAATCGAAGGGCAGCTTTTGGCCGGAGCCTTCGTTTCAGCGCTGGTTGCCTCAATCAGCCACAACCTCTATGCCGGATTGCTCGGCGCGCTTGTTGCCGGAGCCCTAGTTTCTTGGGTGCTTGCCGTCTTCAGCATTAAATACGTGGTCGACCAAATCATCGTCGGTGTGGTCTTGAACGTTTTGCTTCAGGGGCTTACCAACTTCTTCTTCAGCACCCTGATGAGCAGCTTCCCAGAGCTCAACCGCCCACCGCGCCTCGAGAAGATTGCGCTCCCACTTCTCTCGCAGATTCCTGTAATCGGGCCGGTGCTCTTCTATCAAACGCTCATCGTTTACCTGATGTTTATCGCGGTTGGCACCGTTTGGTTCGTGCTCTTCAAGACCCGCTGGGGTCTCAGGGTTCGCTCGGTTGGCGAATACCCGAAGGCCGCCGACACAGTTGGCATCAACGTGTTCCGCACTCGCTACGTGAGCGTCATCATCGGTGGTGCGCTTGCCGGTTTGGGTGGCTCGTTCTTCACCCTCGGGCAAGTTGGCGCCTTTGGTAAAGAAATGTCAAATGGCGCTGGATACATTGCCCTGGCAGCTCTCATCTTTGGTCGCTGGAACCCGATTTACGCCGCCTTCGCCGCCTTGCTGTTTGGCTTCACCGAGAACCTGAGGCAGTTGCTCAGCGTGGTTGGTTCGCCGGTGCCAAGCGAGGTTCTAGAGATGCTTCCATACGCGCTCACCGTAATCGCCGTTGCCGGGCTAGTCGGCAAGGTCACGGGGCCAGCCGCCTCTGGCAAAGCCTATATAAAAAGTTAGAGCTGTCAAATGAGTTCAGAAAATGTTATCGACGCCGGTTCAATCAACTGGGATGCGCTGCGCCAAGCAGCGGTAAGTGCAATGCAAAAGGCCTACGCCCCGTACTCGAAGTTTCCGGTTGGTGCAGCTGCGCTGACCGAAGACGGCAGAGTGGTGAGCGGGTGCAACATCGAAAACGCCTCCTACGGCGTCACGCTTTGCGCAGAATGTTCAATGATTAGCGACCTGGTTATGGGCGGCGGCGGTCGACTGGTTGCCTTCGACTGTGTCGACAGTCACATGAACACCCTCATGCCCTGCGGTCGTTGCCGCCAACTGATTTACGAACACTCGGTTCCTGGGATGCTCTTGAATACTGTCTCTGGCATTCGCACCATCGAACAGGTTTTGCCAGATGCCTTCGGGCCAAGAGATCTTGAGGAACGCTCATGAGCGAATTTAGCGCCGTAGAACTAATCATTGCCAAGCGCGAGCGCGGCGAATTATCAACCGACGAAATCAACTGGTTGATTGCCAACTACACCTCTGGCGTGGTCGCCGACGAGCAGATGTCGGCAATGGCGATGGCCATTTTGCTAAACGGAATGAATCGTCGCGAGATTCGCGATCTGACCATGGCGATGATTGCCTCGGGTGAGCGCCTGAGCTACGGTGACCTTCCAATGCCGACCGCCGATAAGCATTCAACCGGTGGTGTTGGCGACAAAATCACCCTTCCGCTTGCCCCACTGGTTGCCGCCTTCGGCGTTGCGGTGCCACAACTGTCTGGTCGTGGACTTGGTCACACCGGTGGCACCCTAGACAAGCTCGAATCGATTCCGGGTTGGCGCGCCTCGCTCAGCAACGCCGAGATGCATCGGCAGCTCGCCGAGGTTGGCGCGGTAATTTGCGCCGCCGGAGCCGGTCTTGCCCCGGCCGACAAAAAGCTTTACGCACTGCGCGATGTGACCGGAACCGTTGAGGCGATTCC
>CANCKM010000081.1 GCA_947378555.1 Microbacteriaceae bacterium | reverse complement strand
GCGCTTCAACTCGATGGCAACGGTGTTGCCTGAGGAATCACGCATCAGAATGTCAACCGGGCCGATGGCCGTGAAGTACTCGCGGCGAATCAACCTAGAACCATCCTCAACCAAATGCAGCTGATCCGCTAGCAACTCCTGCAAATGAGCCTCAACACCGTCTTTGATAAGACCTGGGTCAATGCCCAACTCGTGGGCGACATCTTCAAAGATTTCGAAGATGTTGATTTGCAAGACATCGGCCGTCTTGGTCTGCGAAACCCGCCAAACCTGTTGCACGCCAAACTCGGCAGCCTCGGCAGTTGGCTCTTCGATGGCAATCGTGCAGGGAGGGTTCATCCAGTTCAGTGGTTTGTAAGAACCACTATCCGAGTGAATAAGAACACTGCCGTCGTTTTTGAGCATCATCAGGCGGCGAGCCCGTGGCAAATGAGCACTTAGGCGGCCGGCATAGTCGACCGAGCATTCCAAAATGACAAGCCGCATATTATTTGGCCGGCTTGCTGGTGGAGGTTTTGGTGCTCTTGGCTGCGGTGGCAGCAAACTTCGCTTCGAGAGCCTCGAGCTTATCGATCAGGTCGGCGAGCGCCTGATCTTGGGCGCCGAGGTGACTTTGGATTTGCTTTGCCTCCTCAAGGATGGCGCCGGCGTCGTCATAGGTGGCGATGGCTCTGGCATCGGAGGCCTTGGCCTGAATGTTTTGACCGACGATAATCACCGGCAAAAGCACGAGTTGCAAGAAAGTCTGGGCAATCCAAGAGACGATGACGATGAGGTTGCCGGTTGCGATGGCGGCCGGAAGGCTGACCAGCGAGAGCGCAAAAAATGCGTAGGCGGCCCACATCGAACCGATGCGTTTGGTGACTGCCAGCCCGATTCGGTTATTAAAGCGCTGAATCTTGGATTCACGGACGGGGGCGGGGGTCACTCGATGGACCGTGACCGGGCCCTGCTTTTGGCGCTCGGCAACCCGCGGATGCTGACTGTAGGTGTATTTTTCTGCCATAACTATAGGCTAACGAGGTTCAAACAGGAAA
Source organism: Microbacteriaceae bacterium (assembly GCA_947378555.1). GTDB lineage: Bacteria > Actinomycetota > Actinomycetes > Actinomycetales > Microbacteriaceae > Rhodoluna. The sequence goes on along the minus strand of CANCKM010000081.1, from coordinate 2,373 downwards.
AGGGGGACTTACTCGTTAGGGTAAACTCCTAGGTATGAAAATCACGGTAATCGGTCTAGGATACCTAGGCGCAACCCACGCCATTGCCATGGCTGAACTTGGGCACGACGTTATCGGAATCGAGGCTAACCCTCAGCGGTTGTCCGATTTGCAAAACGGCAAAGTCCCGTTCTATGAACCGGGTCTTCCCGAGGCCCTGGTTTCAGTTCTTGCCAAGGGCAACATTGTTTTCAAAGCCGACCACGACAGCGAATCGCTAGAAGCCGATTTGCACTTCCTCTGCGTTGGCACCCCACAGCTTCCTGGCTCATACGCGGCCAACACCGAATACCTGCACTCTGCCGTTCAGGCCCTAGCCCCATACCTGCGCGAAGACGCAGTTGTTGCCGGCAAGTCGACCGTTCCGGTTGGCACCAGCGCCGAACTAGCCCTTGCACTGCAGGCCGCAACCGGCAACCGCCCGCACCTGGTTTGGAACCCGGAGTTTCTGCGCGAAGGCACCGCCCTTGAGGATTCACTTCGCCCAGACCGCATCGTCATCGGTGTTAACGACGAGCATTCCGAAACGGTAATGCGCAAGGTCTATGAATCAATCACCGATTTGGGCACCCCGTTTATCGTCACCGACATTCCAACCGCGGAACTCGTCAAGGTGGCAGCCAACTCATTCTTGGCAACCAAGATCTCATTCATCAACGCAATGGCCGAAATCGCCGAGGTTTCTGGCGCCGACGCCGTGCAGCTTGCCCAAGCCATTGGCTATGACGAGCGCATCGGCAACAAGTTTCTTAGAAACGGCATCGGTTTCGGTGGCGGTTGCCTGCCAAAAGACATTCGTGCCTTCATGGCTCGCGCCGATGAACTCGGTGTTGGTTCGGCAGTCGACTTCCTAGCCGACATCGACGCCATCAACTTGCGCCGCCGCAGCAGAGTCGTTGACCTTGTCACCCAAGAACTTGGCGACTTGACCGGCAAAAAGGTCACCGTTTTGGGTGCCGCCTTTAAGCCAGACTCGGATGACCTGCGCGATTCACCAGCCATCGCGGTTGCCCAGCTATTGCAAGCTGCCGGCGCCAACGTTGTGGTGCATGACCCGATTTCGCTCGACCAGGTAAACCTGAACTACCCGGCTCTCGCCACCGAGCAAGACCTAATGGTTGCCGCAACCGACGCCGACGCTTTGGTCTTGGCAACCGAATGGCGTGAATACCGCGAGGCCGACCCGGCAGTGCTGGCCGCCGTGGTTGCCAACGCGCTGATCATCGATGGCCGAAACGCACTCGCTGTTGAGCGCTGGCAGAACGCCGGCTGGCGCCTAATCGCCCTCGGCCGCAACGTTGAGGCTTCGATTTGAGCTCAGGGGTGACCGCAGCCGACCTGGCCGCAAGCGCGAAGCTTGGCCGGGTTGGAACCCGCCCGCCGCTGTTTCGCTATTTCAGTGACGCGGTAAAGCGCATCGGCTTTGCACTCACCATGGCCAAATACACGATGCAGGCCTCGACGGCTAAGAGTCGATTCGGCATCGCACTGTTGGTTATCGTTCCGGCGCTTCAAATTACCGTTTACGGTTTGATTTTTGGTTTGATTCTCGGAACCTCCAAGCCAGATCACTTCCTGCCGTTTCTAATCACCGGCATCGTGCTGTTTCAGTTCATCGCCGGCAGTTTCTCTGACGGTGCAAAATCCATCGTCAGCAACTCTTCTTTGGTGCGCTCACTGAACTTTCCGCGAGTGCTTTTGCCTTTCTCATCGGTGGTTTCAAACATCTATAAGGGTGCGCCGCTAATCGGTTTGATGCTGGTTGCCGACGCGCTGCTTGGCGAACCAATCACTTGGATGTGGCTGCTCATCATTCCGATCTTCGCCCTCATGATGATCTTCGGATTTGGTTTGGCGCTCATCGCTGCCCGCCTCACGGTGAGCTTCGACGAGGTAAACCAGTTCATTCCGTTTATTACCCGAGTCGCCTTTTACTCATCGGGCGTTTTCTTTTCGATTGAGAAGCTGGCCGGCGATAACTCGCTGGTGATTGCGCTCTTTGACGCGAACCCGCTTTACCTGTTCTTGAAGTTGGCTCGTGGCTCGATAGTCGACGGCTACAGCTGGGTTGGCACCGACTGGTTGGTTGCTTCGGCTTGGGCCTTTGGCACCGTAATCGTCGGGTTCATTTTCTTCTGGCTTGCCGAGGAAAGGTATGGCCGCAATGTCTAAGCTGCTTGGGGTTTCTTTGGCCGAGGCACAACAGGGCAGAAAGCCCGTTGTTGTTGTCGACGACGTTCACGTGACCTATAAGGTTTTTGCCAGCGGCAAGAAGATTACCGCGAGCACCGCAAGGGTCAAGCACAAGGGAAACCTGCGTGAGGTTCAGGCTCT
>CANCKM010000080.1 GCA_947378555.1 Microbacteriaceae bacterium | reverse complement strand
GCGGCGCTGCCACAAATCTCGGTTATGTAGTTTGGGTTGTTCGGCGATTCCGAATCGGCGATTGCCTGAAGGGCGCCGGCACCATCGAGGGTTGAGGAGCAAAGGTCGGTGGCGGCTGCGCAATTCTTAGCAACGGCAAGGGCAACCGAGTCGGCTGCATTTTGCACCTTGCTGCGCATGAGCTGCACCTGACCACCGTCGATTACGAGGGCCAACAAAGTGATGATGAAACCGCTGGCAATCAGGATTGCCAGCAGCACGCTGAGGAAGCCGGCCTCATTGCTTTCTTGAGTATTGGTTTTCAATCCAGGCACGCTCAATCCAGGCACACAGCCTGCGAGGTAGCCGTCAGGTCGACCGGGTCGCCCCAGTTGGTGCCATCCCAAAACCACAGCAAACCCACCGGAGTGAAGAAGGTGAAGGTCACGCTTGCGGTCACCGAAACGACCGAGGTTCCACCACCCGACACAGAGGTGCACCCTGAGCTTGGCATTTTGATACCAACGCAGGTTGAAATGACATTTGTGCACTCCCCCGGATCCGATAGTTGCGCAACCGAGAGCGGGAACGCAGCCCAGACACCCTGCTGAACGTTTGAGATATAGCGCGTCACCGACTTAGCCGCCACCCTTGACCCCTGATAGCTCGCGCCGTTGAGGGTTTGGGTCACGATCAGCAGGCGACCAACGTCAACCATGCTCAAGATAAGCAACAGCAGCAGTGGAACCACGATTGCGAATTCCACCGCTGCCGCCCCGGCCTCAGACCGGCGTGTGCTTTGAATTAGGTGCACCAAACTAGGCGTGTGCAACTATTTCGATTCCCCCAGAAACCAGCTGGCTAAGCCGCTGGCGTGCCACCGAGAGCGGTGACGATGCTGTTAAAGATGCCCTTTAGGTTGCCCCCAAGAACGGTAACCGCGCCAATGATAATCACAGCGATCAATCCGACCAGCAGTGCGTATTCAATGGCGGTGGCCCCCCGGTCACCTTTTAGAACGTTTTGTAATGCATAGAACTGACGTGCCATGGAACATTCCCCTTCCCCTTGGGCGAATGGATTTTCACCCAATGCGGTCAGATTATCAGCCGATTCCCAGACTGTCTAGAGTAACGTTTGACAATTTTTCGAGAAACGAAACATCCATCGTCGCCTTAGTTTTAGACTGCAAATGAGGCGATAGAAAGTGGATGCGATGACAACCAACAGGCCAAGGGTTTTGGTTATTCTGCACAACCTGGACGACAACCTAAACGAAATGGCCGGGCCCCTTGCCGAAGCCGGAATCGATTTGGTCACCTGGGATGTGGTGCGAGATGTTGCAAGCACTCCGGCGATTGCCGATCTTGGAAACTTCGATGGAGTGATTTCGCTTGGTGCCCACGCGGGTGTTCTTGAGGAAGCCGAAAACCCGTGGATGAGCCACGAGCGTCAAATCATGGAATGGGCGCTTGCCACCGAAACCCCGCTGCTCGGTTTGTGTTTTGGTTCACAACTTTTGGCATCGGCCGCCGGTGGACAAGTCTATAAATCCGAAACCGCTGAACTTGGTTGGACTCGGGTTGCCATGACCGAGGCCGCCAAAGCCGACCCCGTGCTTTCGACCCTTGGCGAAAACCCAGACGTCTTTCACTTTCACTACGACACTTTTGACCTGCCCGAAAGCGCCGAACTGCTCGGCGAGACCAACGGCATCAAGCAGGCCTTCCGCGTTGGCAACAAGGCTTGGGGCACCCAGTTTCACATCGAGATTGGCCTGTCGCAACAGCTCAGCTGGCTCACCAGCTACCGCCAAGACTTCGAGGCCGAAGGGTTATCCATCGAAGACCAGGTTCGTCAAACCCATGAACGATGGATAGCGCACCGCGACCGCAGTTGGGCGATGGGCCGAGCCTTTGCCGAGCAGGTCTTGGCGCAGGCGGCAACCCGCCTCTGACCCGCGCTAAACCTCAGCTCAAACTAACCGCGGTGTTCGAAGGTTCCCAACTCGGTCGACCAGGTGCTGTAGGGTTCGAGCATCATGATCTGACCGTTGTCGGTGCCGGCAACCAGCACGCCGTTCACCATTTGCGTCAGGCTTCTGATTCGCTCGCCAACCACAATCGGCTCAACGTAGCGAACCGCACCAGCTTCATACCGAATGCGATACAGAGTCTTGCTTTGCATTCCGGCAACAAAAATGTCGCTTCCCGGGTAGCGCTTGCTGGCTGTCCACCACTTGGCAAAAGCCGCGCCTGAGTTTTGCACAATTTCGCTGGTGCCGATAGATGGTAGCCAGGCATAGATTGGCAAGGGGGCAACACCTGAGGAGCCCTCGATACCTAGTTTGTTCTTGAGGTCGTTTGGTGAATAGGCCGTTCCGTATGACGCATCGGGCCAACCATAGTTGCGACCCTTAATCATTATGTTGAGCTCATCTCCACCTCGTGGAGCGTGCTCGGTTTCAAAGAGTTGCGTTTTGCCGCTGAACTTCACAAGCGCCATTCCCTGAGGATTGCGCAGGCCAGAGGCAAAGACGCTGTACTTCGATTTACTGTCGATGCGCAAAACCGATCCCAGTTGCGCCTTGGTTTTAGCTGGCAACTTAGGGTTTGTGCCCGCCAGATTGAACTGGTCCCCAGTGCTCAGATAAAACTCCTGCACACCTGGGGTTTTCCAATTCGCTTTTGGCACCATTACCACTCGACCACCGGACTGGTTCATTCTGACATCGCCCCCGACGGATGGTGGAAAGCAGGCTGACTTGAAAATCTTGACCGAAGGCTGCGCAACCGCGGTGGTTGTCAGGCTCAGTTCATACTCGGCCAAGTTGACGTTGCGGCAGTTTGTGGCCTCTGTCCAGGCTGCGAAGGCAACCAAAACCTTGACGAAGCCGGGGCGGGTTTTAGGCGCTGCGGTGTTGACCCTAAAGTCCAGGGTTCGAAACTTGGTTGCGCCGCTGTATGAATAATCGACCACGCCGATTGGCGTTTCTGAGACCGAGGCCGGCAGTGGTTGCAGATTCACAATGTGCACCGGGTGCAAGGGTTCGCGACCACCGTTCATTGTGTCAACGCCGGCGTCAAAGTTGGCGTCTTGTTCCATGGCCAACACTTTTTCACCCGAATACTTGGTCACCCAGCGAGTCAGAAATCCCGGTGACACCACGGTCTTCATGACCCCGTAAAAATGGGTGTTGATGGTGCTTGCCACAATGGTGGTTTCGGCCGCCGCTGGCGTACCAAAAAGGACACTCGAACCGACGACCCCCAAGCTCAAAACTATGCTTATTAATCGCTTCATCCTTCAACCATAACAAGGGGTCTGAGTTGGGTCTATTATCGATGGATGAGCTCTCGCACCGAACTTAAGACCTTCCTCTGGTTCAACGGCGACCTCGAAGAGGCGTTGGAGTTTTACACAACCACCTTCGACGAGGTTGTGATTCACAACCTGAATCGCCAAGGACCGGCCGGTCCGCTATTCACCGCTGAGTTTTCCATTTTTGGGCACGAACTCATCGG
>CANCKM010000079.1 GCA_947378555.1 Microbacteriaceae bacterium | reverse complement strand
ACTCCGGCAGAGTCGAGGTCGTGTAGCTGACCCTCGATGTAGGACTTTAGCTTGAGTCGGTATTCCCGCTCAAAGGTTCGCAACTCTTGGATGCTGTGTTCGATCAAGGCCTTTTCTTGCTCGAGGCGACCATACTCGGCGCGCTGCTGAGCTTCGGCTTCGCGCACCACGCGGGCGGCTGTGCTGTGGCCTTCGGCAATCAGAGCGTCGCGCTTGGCCATACCCTCGCGCACATGCTCATCGTGCAATTTTCTAGCAAGTTGTAGCAAGTTGTTGGTGTTGTTGCCGTCGAGGCTGGCCATGTCCTGATTAGCCTCTGGGAACGAACTAGGAGTTGCGAGTGCGACTGCCGGCTCGGCAACCGGGGACACTAGTTGCGCGGCCAAACCAGCACCGCTGCGCTGAAGTTCGTTGATTCTGGCCTCGGAAGCCAAGAGTCGCTGGCGCAAATCTTCGTTCTCGACGTTGAGGCGCCGAAGCTCTACGACGATTTCATCTAGGAAATCATCTACTTCGTCTTGGTCGTAACCTTCACGAAATTTGGTTGCCTGAAACCTCTTGTTGACGACATCCTCTGGAGTCAAGGGCATTTTGGTGACCTCTTTCGTTTCACTACCGGTTCGGTATTTTTCGTAACTGCTAGGTTACCCTAGCGAGACGCTCACAAGACGAGCGACGTTGATAACCAGAAACCACACTATGGCAAAAGACAGATCGAAGGAAATCATGCCGAGTCTGATGTTTGGCACAAATCTGCGAACGAATTTCAAGGGCGGGTCGGTTACGGTGAAGCAAATTTCAATCAAAACCAGGATGATTCCCTTAGGTCTCCAGCCTCTGGCAAAGGAGCGCGCTAAGTCGGCGAGCAGCCTAACTGTTAGAGCAAAGAGGAAGACGTTTAGCAGAGCCTGAAGCGCTAAAGCCAAATATGTCATTCCTCAAGTTTAGGCGAATGGACTGGCCAAAAGATCGTCTGGCCTGCGCTCCTCATTTTGCTCGCCCTCGGCGACCCGAACTTCAACGCTGTACGGAGTCAGTAGGAACACATTTTCGGTCACTCGTTGGATACTGCCCTGCAGGCCTTCTTTAAGGCCAAGCATGAAGTGAAAGAGTGAGCGCTTCTCGGTGTCTGGCAACTCTGAAACGTTCACGATTACGGTGACTCCGTCACGAAAGTTCTCGGCGATGGTAATGCTGTCACCATAGCTTCTAGGCATGATCGTGAAAATTTCGGTGACATCACTTGCTGGCCGCCTCGAACGCATCGGCACAACCCGGTTGGAGGCAACTCTTTGGTTGGCGATCGGAACTGCAGTCGCGACGGGCCCGCTCGGGAAGTTCTGAGACTTCGCGCCACTTTCCATGCCGAAGAACTGCTTTACGCCGTCAATCATTCCAGCCATTTTTACTCCTTTTCAGGGCGTTTGCCACCCAGAATCATATTTTCAGACTAAGGGTTTAAACCCGGGTTCCAGTTATTGCCGTTCCAATGCGCACGTGTGTCGCACCAAATTTGATAGCTGCTTCGAAATCCTGCGACATACCGGCCGAGATAAAGCGGGCATGCGGGTAAACCCCGGTAAGTTGCTCGCTGCAACTTCGGATGGTTTCGAAATCCTCCTCCGGTTGCCGATCTAGACTGGCAACCCCCATGACCCCTAGAAGATCTATTGCACTGAACGCCGAGACCTGACTTGCAAAGTCAAGCAGGTTGGCTGGTTGAATGCCGCCACGCGCTGGGTCATCGGTGAGGTTTAGTTGAATAAAGACGCCGAGACGATACTCGGGTTCGACCTCGAGTTTGCGCTGGACCTCTTTGCCAATTGCTGTCAGCAAAGAAGGTCGATCGAGAGAGTGAATAATTTTTGAATACTGAAGAACCGAACGAACTTTATTGGATTGCAATTGCCCGATGAAATGCCAGCGATAGTCCAGGCCTGTCCCTACGGAGTCCGCAACCTCTTTTGCCTTGGGAGCGGCTTCCTGATCCCGATTCTCGCCAAAATCGCGGCCGCCAAGTTCAAGCAAATCAAGCACCAGCTGGGCTGGGTGATTCTTCGTCACAACGATTAGGGTTCCATCAACGGGATTTCTTCCCGCAGAAATAAAGGCGTTGTCGAACCTACTTTGGATGCCGGCTAATCGCCCAGCTAGAGAATCGTTCTGGTTTGGCAAGATTCGTTCTCTGCTAATCGCGCAAAAACTCTGGAATGTCTAGGTCGTCACCAAAGGTTCCCTCAGAGCTGGCGCTGGAATCTGTCTTTTCAAGTTCAGCAAACCCCGACTCGGCATCCTCGATCGTGGTAATCGGTTGAGTGTTTGTTGACTCGGTGGCAGATAAACCTTCATTGGCCGATGGCTGTCTGATTTCCTCGAGCCAAGAGCTCTTATTTTGCAGATCAGATTCGATTAGATCGGCTGCTGAAACCGGATCCGATTCGGTTCGATCCCCCGAGAAGTTTCTCGCTGAGCCGCCGGGCAAAGGTGCGGTTCCAAACGCCGGACGGTTTGGCGCCTTCTTGCCGAGTGGGTATCCGCCATCGAAGCCGGCTGCGATTACGGTGATACGCACCTCATCGCCCAGAGTGTCATCGATGGTGTTACCCCAGATGATATTGGCTTCGAGGCTGACAGCCTCTTGAACAAGTTTGGCGGCGTCATTAATTTCGTGCAAGCCCAGGTTTGACGCTCCCTGAATCAACAAGAGCACACCGTGGGCTCCCTCGATGCTGGCCTCGAGCAGCGGGCTCGACACGGCAATTTCGGCTGCCCGAATCGCTCGGTCTTCACCCTTGGCGGTTCCAATGCCCATCAGGGCCGAACCGGCCCCCTGCATCACTGATTTCACGTCCGCAAAGTCAAGGTTGATGAGACCCGGGTTGGTGATCAAATCGGTGATGCCCTGGACTCCGGCGCGCAAGACATCGTCAGCGGTGTTGAAAGCATCAACCACGCTGATTTCCTTGTTTGACATTTCCAGCAAACGTTCATTTGGAACAACAATCAGGGTGTCAACCTCTGACCGCAAAGTTTCGATTCCGGTGTCTGCCTGCTGTGAGCGACGGCGACCCTCAAACGCAAATGGACGAGTCACGACGCCAACGGTCAATGCCCCGAGTCGCTTAGCGATACGGGCAACTACCGGGGCAGCGCCCGTTCCGGTCCCGCCACCTTCACCGGCGGTCACAAAAATCATGTCGGCGCCGCGCAGGGTGGCTTCGATTTCTTCCTCGTGATCCTCGGCAGCTCGGCGACCAATTTCTGGGTCGGCACCGGCTCCAAGGCCTCGGGTAAGTTCGCGACCAATATCAAGCTTTACGTCGGCTTCGCTCATCAACAGGGCTTGTGCGTCGGTGTTAATTGCGACAAACTCGACACCGCGCAAACCGGAGTCAATCATGCGATTGAGAGCGTTCACGCCTCCGCCACCGACTCCGACCACTTTAATGACGGCTAGGTAGTTCTGGTTTAGACCCACGGTTTGTCCTCTGCTTTCGCGTTTTGCCGGTTGATTCAAAGGTTAAACCTCTTGCTGAGGCTTACTGTTATGCTTCGGATTTACCCTGCGCCAAGAAGTTATGCTCTAAAACGCAGTTTTTGTCGCAAGTC
>CANCKM010000078.1 GCA_947378555.1 Microbacteriaceae bacterium | reverse complement strand
GGGGTGAGATGATGTCATCTGACTCAATGGCATGGCTGAACAGGCGCCTGTCCATTTCCAAAATCGGGACCCTCTCAAACCTGGCCAGACTTACCGGCATAAATAAGGGAACTTTGAGCAAGTATTTTCACGGAACCCAACGGCCAAGCATCGACGTTGTTGAGCCGCTTTGTACTGCGCTGCACTGCTCCCCCGAAACCCTCTTGAGGGCCCTGAACGCCTATAGTGTCAAACGCAAAAGTTAGTTGTAGCGAACAATCACATAATCGGACTCGGTCGTAAAGCTTCTCTCAACGCTGTCATCCGACATCAGCTTTCGAGCCGACTCAATTTGTTCTTCACTGAGCTTTCCCGCAAGCGAAGTTTCAAGATCGGCGGAATCGTGCTGGATTCCCAAATGTACGCATGGAACACCGTCAAGTTGATCCGTGACATAGATGGCGTCAAGACCATTGTGAATGGCAAGTTCAACCATGATGCACCTCCAAATAGTTGCTTATACGCAACTAGTCTAGGTCGCGCCCGAGTGATATTGACGTTAATTCCAGCGCTAAAAACGCGTCTGGCAGTAGTTATCCTCAGTATTCTTTTCTTGCCTTCAAAAGCCCTAGGCAATAGCCTGACTTTGGGAAAGCAACATTGGCGTTGCACCCTGGGGGAAATAAAAATGAGTCAGCAACCATCATCATCGTCAAGCAATAGGGCGCGAAATGGCAGATCAAGGGGCAATGCGGTTTGGATATCCATTGCCACGGTTGCGGTAATCGCGGCTCTTCTTTTAGGGATTAGCCAGTGCAGCCAAATAGTGGGCTGGCTAAACCCAACAGCTTGCCCGACCGCGACCAACGGCACTAATGGCACACCCGGCACCGATGGGCTCAATGGGGTTTCTGCCTATGAATTGTGGGTGGCTGCCGGCAACGTTGGCAGCCAGGACGATTTCTTGAAGTCGTTGGTTGGGGAACCCGGCGAGAATGGCTACATCGGTTCTGATGGGGTCAATGGCGCGAAGGGAAGCACCGGGGCAAGCGCATATCAGCTGTGGTTGAACGCTGGGCACATCGGCAGTTCGGCCGACTTTCTAGATTCATTGGTTGGACCAGCGGGTTCGACTGGTTCTCCGGGTGCCGATGGTCCCAGCGCATATGAACTCTGGTTGTCGGTGGGTAACCTAGGAACGCTGCAGGACTTCTTAGACTCGCTCGTTGGTGCGGCGGGAACCAACGGTAGCGAAGGTCAAAGCGCCTACGAGCTCTGGGTTGCCAATGGAAACCCAACCGGCACCGAAACCGAATTCATGGATTCCCTGGTTGGGGCCGCGGGGCCAACCGGTGCACCTGGAGTTTGCTACGCTGGCGACACCGGCGCCACTGGGCCTGAAGGGCCGCAGGGACTGCCAGGGATTCAAGGCGAAATCGGATTGCAAGGTCTTCAAGGCCTTCAGGGCATTCAAGGTGAAACCGGGCTTCAGGGAATTCAAGGAGAAATCGGCCCACAGGGACTTCAGGGCATCCAAGGCGAAACCGGACTTCAGGGTGTTCAAGGTGAACCTGGCCCGGCCGGAACCCTGCTTCCATACATTGGATCATTCTTTGACACCACGAGTCAACCGAATATTGCTAGCCCAAACCCGATGCAGCTGAACACCACTGACACTTGGTCAAATGGGGTTTCGGTGAATCCCGCTGCACAGTCACAAATCACCTTTGACCACGTTGGGGTTTACAGCATTCAGTTCTCAACCCAGTTTCAAAAAACCGACTCTGGCACGGACTTCATCGACATTTGGCTGCGCAAAAATGGCATCGACGTGTCCATGACCGACACTCAACTTAGGTCTTGGGGTAATGACGATCGAATGGTTGCCTCTTGGAACTTCTTTGTCGAGGTGACCACGCCAGGCGACTTTTTCGAAATTGTTTGGCAGAGCGGTGACGTGAACATTTCAGCCTCGTCAACTCTGGCAACACCGACGGTACCTGGCATTCCCTCGGTCATCGTAACGGTGACTCAGGTCAAATGATTTCTTGGTTGGTGACTATTCCGCCAGCCCGATGATTCCGGCATCGAAGGCGCCGGCTGACTCAAGCTCGTACTGACGCATTTCGGCCTGCAGACCGCGAACCGATTCACGCAGCGCACGCTCTGGGTCGAGACCGTTGGCTCGAGCTGCGGCACAGATTGCGAGGAGCAAGCCACCAAGCTCGGCTTCGTTATCCATCGGAATGGCTGCTGGAGCTGCCTCATCAAGCACCCCCAGTTTGTGGGCCTTGCCGATTACCTTGTTGGCTAGAGCCAAAGCGGGAAGGTTCTGGGGAATGCCATCGAGCACAGAACTGCGCTCTGGCTTCTCCCGCATCTTGTGGGCCTCCCAGTTGAGCATGACATCTTCGCCGGTTGAGGCGGCAAAGCGCTCGAGCTCCTCTGGGTTGCCAAAAACGTGTGGGTGACGACCGCGCATCTTGGCGGTTGTGACGGCGGCAACATCCTGAATGTCGAAGGGCTCCCCCAAGCTGCCGGTGCTCGCTAAGTCGCTGTGAAAAACCACCTGGTAAAGCACATCTCCTAGCTCTTCAAGAATGGCTGCTCGGTCGTTGGTTTCGATGGCCTCGATTAACTCGTAGGTTTCTTCAAGCAGGTACTGCACGAGCGACTGGTGGGTCTGCTCGGAATCCCAAGGGCAACCGCCCGGTGCTCGAAGGGTGGCAGCTGTGGCAAGAAGTTCATCAAGATTGGTCATGCTTCAAGTTTCGCAGAATCGGCCGGCGGAAACACCCGCGCCAGGAAAGCCCAAACCCAGTTGATGACCTCGCGGTCGCGAAGAGGCTCGGCATCGGTGCCCTTTGGTGCCGGCACCGTCAGCGTCTTAGACGAGGTCAGGTACTTGAGGCCCGGGAACAAGTGGCTCAAGCGAACCTGATCTGCTTCGGATAGGTAAACCGGCAGGATGCGCGCTTGGCTGCCGAGCAGGTTGACGTCTTTGAGGCCCAGTCGGTTGGCTTGTTGCCTCAGTTCTGTGACATCGAGCAGGTTGAGCACCGACTGCGGAGCCTTGCCATAACGGTCTTCCAACTCGGCAAGGATGGCGTCTAGGACGGCGCGGGTTCCGACACCGCCCGAGGCTGCCGAAAGCTTGTGATAGGCCTCTAGGCGCAATCTTTCGCTGTCAACATAGGTCTGCGGAATATGAGCGTCAACTGGCAGTTCGAGCTTGAGCTCGGCCGGAGCCTCGCGCTTTTCGCCCTTGAAGTCGGCAACCGCCTCACCGATCATGCGAATGTATAGGTCGAAGCCAACGCCGGCGATGTGCCCGGATTGCTCGCCACCGAGTAGGTTTCCGGCACCGCGAATCTCAAGGTCTTTGAGGGCCACCTGCATGCCGCTGCCGAGTTCGTTATTGGCAGCAATGGTAGCCAACCTGTCATGGGCGGTTTCGGTTAGTGGCTTATCCGGGGCATAGAAGAAGTAGGCATAGGCTCGCTCGCGGCTTCGCCCAACGCGCCCGCGAATTTGATGCAGCTGGCTGAGTCCAAAGTTCTCGGCCCGGTCAATGATCAAGGTGTTGGCGTTTGGAATGTCGATTCCGGTTTCGATAATCGTCGTTGAAATCAGGACGTCAAACTTGTGCTCCCAGAAATCAACTACAACTTGCTCGAGGGCGGTCTCAGACATTTGCCCGTGGGC
>CANCKM010000077.1 GCA_947378555.1 Microbacteriaceae bacterium | reverse complement strand
CAACTCGCGAAGTTCGTATCCAGCGGCAAGCAAGTCCTTCAGATCCCTGGCTAGAGCCACCGGATCGCAAGCCACGTAAATGATGTGCTTTGGCTTTAGAGCGGTAATCTGGCCGATTACCTTGGCACCCGCACCCGAACGAGGAGGGTCAAGAATAACCGTAGCCTCGGTTTGAGGTGAACTTGAGCCGTGTTGTGCATTCGTAACCTTCTCGGCCAAGAAGCGCTCAACCGGGGCAAGCACGGCCTTTGCCTTCGGCAGGTCCGAAAGGTTCAGCGTTGCGTCATCGGTGGCTTGGCGCAGGCTTTCCACGGTGGTGATACGAATGGCCGTGCCAAACTTGGCGGCCAGGGCTCCGGCGTAAAGACCGACGCCTCCGTAGAGGTCAAGGTTGTCGGCTGTTAGGTCGATGCCGACCTTAGAAACCATGTCGCAAACCGCGCCGGTCAAAACCTCGGCGGCTTTGTGGTGAACCTGCCAGAAGCCTCCGGTCGAGATTCTAAAGGTGCGCCCGGCAACGCGCTCAATAAGACGCTCGTCACCCTTGACCTTTTTATCAATCTGCCACTGCAGTTGACCGGTGCTCGAGGCGGCAATCTGAATCTTGCGAACGTCCTGCCAATTTTTACGATGGATGGCGAGCTCGCGAATATCCTCAACCGCAAGTGGCAGGTCTTTGACCGGAATAACCTCGTGGCTGCGTTCACGGTAGGGGCCAGCGATTCCCGATTCGTCAACGTGCAACTGCACGCGGGTGCGGTATCCAAGCCCGTTGGCTTCATTGTCACCCGGGGCAGCTTCGACCACCGGGCGCAACTTTATGCCGGCCATGCGCTCGAGGGCTTCCTCGATTACATCGGCTTTGAGTTCGCGCTGTCTGGTTAGTTTGATGTGCCCAAACTCGGCTCCACCGGCTCCACCGGCACCGGCTTCTTTCCAAACATGCTTAACGCGGTCGGGGGAAGCCTCAATGATTTCGATTGGATCGGCTCGGCAAAAACCCTTGCCGCCATCCTCATAAACTCGCGCTCTCACCTTTTCACCTGGCAAGACGTGCGAGACAAAAACTACCCGCCCATCGTGTCTAGCAACGAAGATGCCGCCGTGGGCTACCTTCTCGATGGTCAGGGTCATGGTCTGGCCTAGCCAGTTGATAGTTTTGTTCACACCCTAGTGTTTCACAACTCGTAGTCTTGAAGGTATGACAAGACTGGTTTTGGCCTCAACTTCGCCTGCTCGACTGACCTTGCTGCGCAACGGCGGTATCGATCCGGTGACCATTGCCCCCGGCGTCGACGAAGACGAAGTGGATGCGGTTGGTCGGGCAGAGGGTCTGATCAAGAACACCGCCGATATGGTTGGCCTGCTGGCAAGGGCCAAGGCCGAGGCCGTGCTGCATCGAGCAGAGGCGAGCGATTCGCTCGTAATCGGTTGCGATTCCTCGCTCGAGTTCGATGGCGAAACTCTGGGTAAACCACTGCACGCCGAAGTTGCGCTGGCCCGCTGGAAGGCCATGCGTGGCCGATCTGGCGTGCTTTACAGCGGCCACTGGCTGATTGACAATCGTGATGGCGCCGTTAGAAACGCCGTGGGTTTGGTCTCTAGTGCAATCGTGCACTTTGCCGATTTGAGCGATGCCGAGGTCGAGGCTTACGTTGCAACGGGTGAGCCGCTACAGGTGGCCGGAGCATTCACAATCGATGGATTGGGTGGCGCGTTCCTGCGCGGAATCGAAGGCGACCCGCACACGGTGATTGGTTTGTCACTGCCCGTGCTTCGTGAATTGACAATCAAACTTGGTATCGAATACACAACTCTTTGGAAAAAATAGTTCACCGTTTTCCATTTCCAAGTCTGATATCGGCCAAAAAGGTCTACGTTTCGCCCTTATGTGGGGTTACACAGTGGCTTGGAGCTTTTTTTGTTGCTACTAGCCAATAACTGGCCAAAAAAAGCCAATAGGCTAGTGAATTATGACTTTGCCAGCTAAAAAAATCACCAAGGTGCTCATTGCAAACCGCGGAGAAATCGCCGTGAGAATTGCCAGAGCAGCCAAGGATGCCGGAATATCGTCCGTTGCCGTCTATGCCGATCAAGACCGCGACGCCATGCACGTGAAGCTGGCCGACGAGGCCTACGCCCTGCACGGAACCACCGGGCCAGAAACCTACCTGGTGATCGACAAGATTTTGGCTGCGGCAAAACAGTCGGGCGCAGACGCCGTTCACCCGGGTTACGGCTTTCTAGCCGAGAACGCAGAGTTTGCAAGAGCCGTCATCGCGGCCGGAATGATTTGGATCGGGCCATCCCCCAAAGCAATCGAGCAGCTGGGCGACAAGGTTTCGGCAAGACACGTGGCCGAAAAGGTCGGCGCTCCGCTGGCACCGGGAACGCTAAACCCAGTATCCGGAGCCGAAGAGGTTTTGGATTTTGTTGCCATTCACGGCGTCCCGGTTGCCATCAAGGCGGCCTTCGGTGGTGGCGGGCGCGGTATTAAGGTTGCCTACAAGAAGGAAGAGGTCGCCGAGCTTTTTGAGTCGGCCACCCGCGAAGCGATTGCGGCTTTCGGCCGTGGCGAATGTTTCGTCGAGAAATACCTAGAAAAGCCTCGCCACGTCGAGACCCAGTGTTTGGCAGATGCCTACGGCAACGTGGTTGTCGTTTCGACCCGCGACTGCTCGCTGCAGCGTCGTCACCAGAAACTTGTTGAAGAGGCTCCGGCTCCGTTTTTAACCGAGGATCAAATCAAGCGACTTTACGATTCCTCAAAGGCCATCTTGAAAGAGGTTGGCTATCAGGGTGCGGGAACCTGTGAGTTTCTGGTTGCTCAGGATGGCACGATTTCGTTCCTCGAGGTCAACACCCGCCTTCAGGTCGAACACCCGGTTTCTGAAGAAGTTTCTGGCATCGACTTGGTTCGCGAGCAGTTCCGCCTGGCCGAGGGTGGCCGCTTGGATTACGCCGACCCCGAGATTCGCGGCCACAGTTTTGAGTTCCGCATCAATGGCGAGGATGCCGGGCGCAACTTCATGCCGGCCCCGGGACCGGTTCACACCTTCAAGGCTCCAGCCGGCCCTGGCGTTCGAGTCGACACCGGAGTCGAATCCGGCGATGTCATCTCGGGTTCTTTTGACTCGATGATCGCCAAACTGATCGTGACCGGCGCAACCCGCGATGAAGCCCTGGCTCGCTCTCGGCGCGCCCTTGCCGAGATGGAAATCCACGGCCTTCCAACAGTGCTGCCTTTTCACCGCAAGATCGTCAACGAGCCAGCCTTCATTGGCGTCGACGGCAAATTTGGGGTTTACACCCGCTGGATTGAAACCGAATGGGAAAACGACATTCCGGCTTGGTCGGGCGATGTTGAGCCTGCCGCCGAACCTGCCGAACGCCACAGCGTGGTAGTCGAGGTTGCCGGCAAGCGGGTCGAGGTTAGTTTGCCGAAGCGACTGCTGGTCGGTGGCGCAGCCCCAACCTCTGGCGCCGGGCCAGCACCTAGGCGCAAGGCCGGGGCCGGTTCAACCGGTGCAGGGAGCGGCGGAAACACCATCAAGGCGCCGATGCAGTCAACCGTGGTTAAAGTGGCCGTAGCAATCGGTGACAGCGTAAACGAGGGTGATTTGCTCGTGGTTCTTGAGGCCATGAAGATGGAACAGCCGATGACCGCGCACAAGGCCGCAGTCATCAAGTCAATCGGCGCCAGCGTCGGTGAAACTGTTGCTGCCGGCACGGTGCTTTTCGAGCTCGAAGACTAGCCAGCCAAAAACTCAGCGCTCTTCTTCGTTCCAGTTGTCTTCGTCATTATTGTCATGATCGC
>CANCKM010000076.1 GCA_947378555.1 Microbacteriaceae bacterium | reverse complement strand
GCCAAAACCACCTTTTGCTGGTTTCCACCCGAAAGCTGGGAAGCCTTGGAATCGATTCCTTGGGCCCGGATATCAAACTGTTTGAGTTTTTCTTCGGCGAACTTTCGCAGGTAGCCAAGTTGCAGGCTGATTCCCTTGGCAAAGGGTTTGCGGTCTGATCGATCGAGCATGAGGTTTTCGGCAATCGTGAACTCGCCAACCAAACCGTCTTCGGTGCGGTCTTCGGGAACGAAACCAACTCCTTGGTCAAGCACGTGTTTCACGCTCTTACCAAGCAACTCATGCCCCTCCAACATGATCGAGCCCTGCGCCTTACCGTGCATTCCAATGATGGCCTCGGTCAATTCGGTTTGCCCGTTGCCTTGAACTCCGGCAATGACAAGAATCTCTGAGGCGTGAACCTCTAGGTTTATGTCGTTCAGCACCTGGTTTCCGGCATGGTTCCAAGCCGATAATCCCTTGATTACAAAGTTGGCAGCGCCTGGTTTGGCCGGGGTTTTCTCAACGTCGAGGTCAACGGCGCGACCGACCATCATTGAGGCCAACTCATTGGCGGTGGCCTTCGGGTCGGCTTCGCCAACCACCTTGCCAAGTCGAATCACGGTAATTTTGTCGGCAACTGCCTGAACCTCGCGCAGTTTGTGAGTGATGAAAACGATTGCTGTTCCAGCGTCACGCAGTTGCTTCATGATTGTCATGAGTTCATCGGTTTCGGCCGGGGTCAACACGGCGGTTGGTTCATCAAAAACCAGTACCTTGGCATCGCCGATTAGAGCCTTGATGATTTCGACTCGTTGCTGAACACCAACTGGAAGATCTTCGACCAGAGCGTCCGGGTCAACGTCGAACCCAAAGCGGTCAGAGACTTCCTTAACCTTTTTTCTAGCGGATGCCATGTCGAGCACACCACCGAAGCGGGTTGGTTCATGGCCGAGCATTACGTTTTCGGCAACCGTGAAAACCGGAATGAGCATGAAGTGCTGGTGAACCATGCCGATACCGGCGGCCATTGCATCGCCGGGGCCAGCAAACTTGACAACTTTGTCGTCAAGCAGAATCTCGCCGGCTTCGGCCTGATAAAGACCATAGAGCACGTTCATGAGGGTCGATTTGCCTGCTCCGTTTTCGCCAAGCAGACAGTGAATCTGGCCGGCTTCGGCCACCAGGCTCACGTTGTCATTAGCCACCAGCGAACCAAATCGCTTGGTTATGCCTTTGAGTTCCAGCTTCATCGCTTTTCCATCCGTCTCCGTTGCAAATTAGTCTAACGCGGGCAGTGTGCAGCACATAAGAAAACCGGGGGTCGCGTTTCTGCGACCCCCGGTTCAGATTTGAATCTGTAAGAGAGTTATTACTTCTTGTAGATCGAAGTTACAACTACCTTGCCCGAGATGATGTCTGCCTTGAGCTGGTCTAGTTCTGCCTGCATACCGGTTGCGTACATAACGTCGTGCTCAGGTGAGATTTGCACTCCACCGTTGGCTAGGGTGCCAACGTACTGGTTTGCGTCGCCACCGGCGAAGGTGCCATCGACACCCGACTTGATGATTGCAACAACAGCCTTGGCCATCTTCTTCTCAATCGAGGTCAAGATGTTTGCCTTGTACTCTGCGTGAGCAGCAATGCCGTGCCAGTCGCTGTCAACACCGATAACCAAGGTTCCAGGGTGGTCAAGAGTTGCCTGACCTGAACCGATACCCACTGGGCCGGCTACTGGAAGAATGATGTCGGCGCCCTGAGCGAAGAACTGCTCGGTTAGGGTCTTGCCCTTGGCCTGGTCGTTGAAGTCGCCGGTTGCAGCCCACTTCGAGCTGTCGGTTCCCTCGGCGCCAAGTACAACAACCTTGGTTCCCTTAACTGCGTTGTACTTTGCAACACCCTGCTTGAAGCCATCCATGAAGATGGTAACCGACGGGAACAGCATGCCACCGTAGGTAGCTACCTTTCCAGTCTTGGTGGTGCCGGCTGCTAGGTAGCCAGCTAGGAACGCTGCCTCAGCAGTGTCGTACTGCAGTGGCTTCACGTTTGCCAATGACAGTGGTGAGAAGTCAGGGTTAGACAAACCTGAGTCAATCAAACCAAAGTTCACGGTTGGGTTAGCCTTTGCAACGGTAGCGGTGGTTGACGCCAAAGCGAAACCAACGTTAACGATGATGTTGCAACCCTCGGTGACCATCTGGCCAACTTCTTGGTCAAAGTCAGTCTGGGTTGCGGTGTTTGGTGACTCAACGCTTGCAATCTGAACACCAAGGGTTGCCTTGGCCTCTAGAAGGCCGTTGTAGCCCTCTTCGTTGAAGCTTGCGTCTTTGAAACCACCGGTGTCAGAGACCATACATGCTTTGTAGTCGATTGGAGTTACGGTTGGGCTCGGCGGTGCGGATGCGCAACCGACCAAGGTGAGGCTAGCAGCTGCTGCAAGTGCTAGCGCCGAAAGGGTAGTACGTGAAATGTTCTTCACTTTATTCCTCCTGGATAATGGCCCACGGATCTCGCGGACCGCCCTTAGAGCCTAGCCCTGTCAATAGGCAAGGTCACTAGAGGAAACGAATGTTTAACCTATTAGTTACAATCGGATTCGCAACGGCGGCAGCGCCTAGAGAACGTCGCTGTGCCCGGTGGCCCGCAAAGCGTCTACCAAAGACTTAACCCGTTGGGCATGTTCCTTGGTCGTGACCAATAAAGCGTCTGGGGTATCGACCACGATTATGTCCTCCAAACCGATCAGAGCTATCAGTCGATCGGTTTCCGAAATCAAAATTCCACTTGAGGAATCGGCCAAAACTTTGGCGTTGCCAAGCACCGCAAGATTGCCGCTGCGGCCCTGCGACTGAAGCTCGGCAATCGCCGCAAAGTCGCCAACGTCGTGCCAGGTGAAATGCCCGGGCACAACGGCAACCAAGCCGGCCGCGGCCGCTGGCTCGGCAACCGAGTAGTCAATAGCAACCTTCTTTAGCGTTGGCCAAATGCGATTTACGGCTTCTGGCCCGGCAGGGGTATCCCAGTGTTCGGCCATTTCCAGAATGGCGGCGTGCAACTCTGGCTCGCTCTTGGCCAAGGTATCGAGCAACAGCTTGGCGGGAGCGATGAACATTCCGGCGTTCCAAAGGTAATCGCCAGATTCAACGTAGCGACGAGCCTTTGCAATGTTTGGCTTCTCAACAAACTTGGCTACCTGACGGGCTGAAGGAGCACCCTCGACCTGCAGCGGATCCCCCTGTTTGATGTAGCCAAAACCAACCGATGGCTCGGAAGGTTCGATACCGATTACAACAATCTTGTCGGTCGCGGCAACCCTGACGGCCTCGCGCACGGTGGCTAGGAAAGCGGCGGTCTCAACGATGACGTGGTCGGCGGCAAATGACCCGATAATCACATCTGGCTCACGGCGCATCAAAATAGCGGCGGCGAGAGCGATGGCAGCGGTCGAGTCCTTCGGGCTCGGCTCTAAGACAAGGTTGTGCGCCGTGAGGTTATCCATCTGCGACATAACCGCTTGCTCATGAGCCACCCCGGTGACTACGAGAATGCGGTCTTTGCCAGACAGCGGGGTGAGGCGATCCCAGGTGTCTTGCAGCAGGGTTTGGCCAGAGCCGGTGAGGTCGTGCAAAAACTTTGGGGCGGCTGCTCTTGAAAGCGGCCAAAGTCTAGAACCGATTCCCCCGGCTGGAATGATGCTGTGAAATCTGTCCATTGGTTCAGTTTTTAAGGTCATAATAACGAGAACTCTAGCGGATTCGCGTTAATTGGAAGAGACAGGGGCCCTCTCAGGTTTAGACTTAAATGGCTAAAGCTTCGCGCTAAACGGCGCAGGAAGCAGTAAATCGAGGAGGATTTTGTGGCAAAGAGACCTGCCGGAACCCTATACCGTGGCAAAGTCGGAATGTGGTCCTGGGTTTTGCACCGCATCACCGGTGTCGCAATCTTTTTCTTTCTATTGGTGCACGTGCT
>CANCKM010000075.1 GCA_947378555.1 Microbacteriaceae bacterium | reverse complement strand
GCAGTCAAAGTGATGATCAATCGCGCGCTGACGAACCTTTGGGTCGCGGTGTGAAAGGCTTCCCAGTTTGTATTCTTCGTCTTGAAAGGTGTTTGAGTTTATGGTGCCAAGGTCAACGCCCAAATCGTTGGCGTGTTTGCGCAGGTCGGAGAATGACTCAACCTTGTCCCACGGGTAGTGCAGAGCGACGGTTGGGGCGATACCCGTGTACTTGTGAACCTGAGCGGCGTCTTCAATCTTTTCGAATGGGGTGCGAGGCACTCCGGCCGAACCGAAGACCCGGAATCGAGTTCCTGAGTTGCCAAAAGCCCAGGAAGGCAGCTCGATTGCCTGATCGCTTAGCTGACCGAATAAGTCCTGCTCACTGATGGTGCTTGCCATTTGCTTTACCTTTGTCTCTACTTTGAGGTTCGAATGTTACGGTCTTGCCTAGGGCAAGTAAAAAATGTCATCTAGTTGAAGGAAGCCCTCATCTGGGCGACGACCTTCGAGGGCGACAAAAAAGTCTGCCATCATTGCTTGCCAACGATCGTTGACGTCCTTGCTTGCCATCCCGTCTAGGGCCACCTGCAAGTCTGGAGTTTCGAAATATCCAAAGAGAGTTGCATCGCTTGGATCTAAAAATAGTGAGTAGTTGTGCCAACCGGTTTCGGTCAGCGCGGCCATCATTTCAGGCCAGACGTTTTGGTGATGGACGATGTACTCGTCAAGACGG
Organism: Microbacteriaceae bacterium; assembly: GCA_947378555.1. GTDB lineage: Bacteria > Actinomycetota > Actinomycetes > Actinomycetales > Microbacteriaceae > Rhodoluna. Next base: position 3,286 of record CANCKM010000075.1, on the reverse strand, counting down.
TCTTTGCGCAGTTGCAATCTGAATCCGACTCTTTGCATTTGCTTTGGCCTCTCATTGCTTTGCTTACCCGGTGGACTGTGATGGGTGTTTCCACCCATCACAGTTGTATCCATCGAAAGGTTTTGTTGCTTTTTACCAGTTAGTGCTTAGTAAATCTTCTTGAATGTTGCAATGTTCTTCTTGGTGAAGGTGAACGGGTCGCCTAGGTAGGCGATGCCACCCTTGACCACGGTGTATGACTTCTTGCCGGCCTTGAATGTTGAGCCGACCTTGCCCTTGAAGGTGCCTGACTTGGCCTGGGCTGCTGCGTAAACTGCAACGTAGCCTAGGTCGATCGGGTTCCACAGTCCAACGGTTTCAACGGTTCCGTCTTCTAGGTAAGGAGCCATCTGGCTTGGAAGACCAAGACCGGTGACCTTTACAGAAGCGTTCTTTGCCTTCTTCTCGATAGCAGCTGCAAGCACACCAACGGTGGTTGGTGAGATGATTGCGGCTACATTTGGGTACTGCGAGAGGATTGCGTCGAACTGAGCGGTCGACTTGGTTGCATCGTCGTCACCATAGAAAACTGAGTTAGCAACGGTTCCGCCGACCCAGCTCATCTTTGGGTACTTCTTGGTTAGGTATGGACCCATTGCTGCGATCCAGGCGTTCTGGTTTGCAGCGGTGGCAGCGGCCGAAAGAATGGCAACCGAACCCTTTGAGCCAGCTGCAGCTGCAGCCCAGTCAACCTCAGCGGTACCGATGCGTGATGACTCGGATGGCAAGATTGCAACGGTACGAGCAGATGCTGAAGCAGCGGCTACGTCGGCGTCAGAGGTGACGATGGTCATGCCAGCAGCCTTGGCCTTCTTCAATGAAGGAACAATGGCGTTCTGGTCTGCAGCAGAGATGACGAGAACGTCGTAGTGCTGCTGGATTACCTTGTTGATGAACTGAACCTGTGCAGGACCGGTCGCTTCAGTTGCACCAAGGTAGGTGCACTTTGCGGCGATTTCTTTACAGGCTGCCTGAGCACCCTTGTTCCAAGCGGTGAAGTAACCGTTGTTGATAGCTTTTGGCATGATTGCGATCTTTAGACCGGTCTTGATGCCTGCTACCGCTGCTGATGCTGGAGCTACTGCTGTTGCGGTTGCAACAAGTGCACCAGCAAGAGCTGCGGCTGCAACTATGCGTGTGAGTTTCTTTTGCATTTACTACTCTCCTTTGAGAATGATTATTTATTTGTTTGCAACAACCGATTTGCGTCGGCCTTTGTAAATCACAATTGCGCGGGGAACCACAACTGAGACAAGGAGCAGTGCACCACTCACAACAAGCAGTGCATTTGCAGAGAAATCAGCCAACTGCAACGCGGAGCGAATGGCTCCGAGTGACAGCACTGCGGCGAGGACTCCCCATAGGGAACCAACTCCGCCAGCGATTGCTACTCCGCCGAACAGAACAGCGGCGATTACACCGAGTTCATAACCGACAGCTCCATCTGGTGATGCACTCGCGAAGCGAAGCGTGTAAACCACGCCTGCAACACCAGACATCAATCCGGTGGCGGCGAACAAAGCGAGCTTCATTCGTGCCACTGGAATTCCACTAAATTTGGCCGCTTCCGCATTGATTCCAATAGCGAAGGTCCAGCGACCGATTCTTGTGTAGTGCAAAACAACCCAGGCGATAGCCCCCAAAACTGCGAGGGGTATGACCGACCAAGGCAAGAACGTGTTCGGAATGTTTGTGACACCCAGGTTGATCCAGGCATCTGGCAACTCGTTAACCGGCTCGTTGCCAAGCAACGCGTAGGCCAATCCTCGGTAAAGCGCGAGAGTACCAATCGTGACGGCAAGCGAGGGCAGTCCGATGATGGTCACTAGGTAGCCGTTGATGAGGCCACAGATGAGCCCAACCAAAAGCCCAATGACGATGGATACCTCAAAGGAAATACCGTTGCGGAAGGCGAAACCAAGCGCCGCGCTTGAGAGGTTCAGAGTCGAGGCCACTGAGAGGTCAATCTCACCGGCAATGATTAGGTAAGTCATTGCTAGGGCGATGATTGCGATTTCACCGACGTCTTGCAAAACGAAGCTCAGGTTATCTGTGGTTGCGAAGTAGGGCGACATCAACGAACCGGCGCCGATGACGCAGATTAGGAAGACAACGACACCGTGTTCCCAGGCAAAGTTGAACTTTTTCATTAGTTTGACCCCATAATCGATGTCGGTTTGACTCTTGACGATAGGTAGCGGTCAAGTGAGATTGCAGCGATGAGAAGAAGTCCGTTGATCGCCAGTTGCCAGAACTGGGGGATTCCAAGAGCTCCAAGCGCAAGCGTGATGGTTTGCAACAGGACCGCGCCGATAACGGCTCCGTAGGCAGTGCCAATGCCACCGGCAATTGCCACCCCGCCGACCACGCAGGCTGCGACAACGTTTAGCTCTAGGCCGGTTCCAGAGTTAGCGGCAGCGGTGTTGAAGCGGGCCAATAGGAGCACCCCGGCAAGTCCGCTGATAGCGCCTGTTGCCAAGAAGGCTAGGAAAACTCGGCGCGCCACTGGGATGCCTGCCAGCTCTGCTGCTGGGAGGTTTGACCCGATGGCATACAGGTCACGTGCCGCGCGCACTCGTTTCATGATGAATCCGACAACCAGCATTAGAGCGAAAGCGATTATGAAGATTAGCGGTATTCCATAAAAGGTGTTGAGACCCAAGAAGTTGATGGCCCGCGGAACTCGATCTTCGGTAATCGAATCGCCAGCGGCAATCTCGTTAAAGATTCCGCGCACTATATAGAGGGTCGCGAGGGTGACAACGAGGCTTGGAAGTTTTAGATAGGCGACCATGAATCCGTTTAGTGCACCGACTAGCAGGCCGATGCCGAGCGAAACCCCGAGACCCCACCACAGACCGTGGCCCCAGGAGCTAGAGGCCCCTAAAACGTAGGCGGTGAAGCCAATCGTCGAACCGACCGAAAGGTCGATGTGCTTCATTACGATCACGAGGGTTTGAGCGACTGCCAAAGTGGCGATTACCGCTACACCCAGCAGCACGTCCTGCAAACCCGAGAGCGTAAAGAAGGCGTGGTTAGCCGTGCCCGTGACTACTGCTACGAGTATTAGGAAAATGAAAACCGGTAGCTCTCGCACCCGAAGTGCCTTTTGAACTAGTGACCTCATGAAATCGATGCTCCTGTCGCAACCGCGATGATTTTTTCTGCAGTTGCTTCGCTGCGGTTAAATTCGCCTACCAATCGGCCCTCGCGCATGACCAAGATTCGGTCTGCCATGCCCATTACC
>CANCKM010000074.1 GCA_947378555.1 Microbacteriaceae bacterium | reverse complement strand
CATTGATGCGTGAGGTCATCGCCAGCCTCTAAGGCTTGGCGGCTAGGGGCAGCCAAGGTGTCGCGCAGCGAAACCTTTTTTTACTCGGCGCTTCAGGCGTTGTTGGTTTGCGTTTCGGGCCTTGGTGCACTGCTCTTGCCGATGTCACTCATCTGGCTGGTCGAAAATGACCCGACCGTACCTTGGCCGGTGACCTTCAAAACCGCGGCCGATATTTGGCTGGCCGGTCACGGGGTTTCGATTGATTTTGCCGCCGGCACCCTGCTCGGCTCAAAAGTGCCCGCCTTCAGTTTTGCCTTTTTGCCGCTTGGTTTGAGCCTGCTACTTGGCTTCGCGGTTTATCGAATCGGCCGCAAACTTGCCAGCGCGCCACTTGCCTGGCCTGGTTGGTTGGGTGCGCTGCTCACCTATGGCGGCTCGGCGTTTTTGTTGAGCGCAATAACTGCATCCGAGAGCGTATCTGCAAATAATCTGCTTGCCTTGGCCACCGTGCTCGCCTTCGTCGCGGTTGCGCTTTTTCTTGGCACCTTCACCGGCAACCCGATTGAGATTGCCCAAATCGGCATCGAATCGGTTGAACGCCAAACTTTGCAGGCCTGGGGTCGCATTAGATTCAATAACTTTGGATGGGCGATTCGCGCGCTTGCCGGCCCGGCGCTTCGAGCCGGCACCGGCGCGGTGGCAATCTTGCTGCTGGTCTCTGCCCTGGCTCAGGCCGCTCTGGTTGCCGGCAACTGGATTTTGATCACGCAGTTGTACGAGGGAATTCGGGTGACCGCGCTTGGTGGCATCATGGTGACCGCGGGCCAGCTTGCCATTCTTCCCAACCTTGCCATTTATGGGGCAACCTGGTTTGTCGGCACCGGCTTTTCTATCGGCAGCGGGTCACTCATCAGCCCGCTCGGCACCGCGGTCGGCCCAATGCCGGCGCTACCGATTCTTGGGGCACTGCCGATTGGCACGGCTTCGATTGGCCTGATTGCACTCGCCGTGCCTCTGGTTGGCGGCTTTATTGCAACCCTCAGCATTCGCCGGCTGGCCGATCAGATTCGCTTCGAGTTTGCCTCCGCTTGGTCGGCGGCGCTCAGCCTTGGTCTTTCGGTGGCTGCGGTGGCGGCTGTCGAGATGGGAATATTGGTGGCTCTGGCGAGCGGCGCGGTTGGGCCGGGTCGCTTATCCGAGGTTGGGGCAAACCCCTGGAGCGTGGCGGCAACGGTTTTCATTGAGACCGCAGCCGTCAGCGTGCTCGCCGCTTTCTTGAGCGCGCGGCCAGATGCCCCAGACCATGACCTACTCAAAAAAGTGAAACGGTAAACTAGACAAGTGTTGTCGGTCGTAGTACTCATTTCAGGCTCGGGTTCAAACCTGCGCGCTCTTTTGGAGGCGGCTAACAATCCGCTAAACGGAATCCGCATTCTTGCGGTTGGTGCCGACAACCCGGCCGATGGCCTTGCCCACGCCGAACTCTTTGGGATTCCAACTTTCGTGGTTGCACCGCAGTCCTTTTCAAGCCGCGAGGTTTGGGGCGAGGTTCTGCTAGAAAACATTCAACACTTTGAGCCAGACCTAGTGGTTCTGGCAGGCTTCATGAAGATTTTGCCGGCAAGCTTCGTTGCTGCGCTGAGCCCAAATTTGATCAACACACATCCATCGTTGCTACCGGCATTCCCGGGGGCTCATGCGGTGCGAGATGCCATCGCCGCCGGTGCTAAAACCACCGGGGTGACGATACACATTGTCGACGAAGGGGTCGATACTGGGCCGCACATTGCGCAAAGCGTTGTTGCGGTCTCGCCAGAAGATGACGAACTCACCCTGCACGAACGCATCAAGTCGGTTGAACGCAACCTGCTGGTGCAAACGGTGATCGACATCGCGGCAAAAAAGATAAACCTCTCCGCCATCGAAAGGTAATACCCCTTGGCCGCTCAAAACCCATACACCCCAGCCGATTATCGCCACTTTGACCGCATCGAGATCAAGCGCGCGCTGATTTCGGTTTCTGACAAGACCGGCCTGCTCGAGTTGGCTAAAGCTCTCGGTGACGCCGGCGTAGAAATCGTTTCGACCGGTTCGACCGCCAAAACCATCGCCGATGCCGGAATCAAGGTCATCGAGGTGGCCGAGGTCACCGGTTTTGCCGAGGCCCTAGATGGCCGCGTCAAGACCCTGCACCCGGCAATCCACGGCGGGCTGCTTGCCGATTTGCGTCTGGTGCAGCATGAGCAGGCTTTGGCCGAACTTGGCATTTCGCCTTTTCAGCTGGTGGTTGTGAACCTTTACCCATTCGTGCAGACCGTGGCCTCTGGCGCCAAGGGCGACGCGGTTGTCGAGCAAATCGACATCGGTGGCCCGGCGATGGTTAGAGCCGCCGCCAAGAACCACGCGAACGTTGCGATCGTGGTTGACCCGGCCCGGTATTCCGAAATCATTTCAGCGATGGATGCCGGTGGCACCACACTTGCCCAACGCCGCGAAATGGCCTATGCCGCTTTTGGTCACACCGCAAGGTATGACTCGGCGGTGGCAAACTGGTTTGCCGCCGAGCTTGAGGGGGAGTGGAAGGGCAAGGCCGGTGTTGCCGCCGAAGCCGAAAGCGCTAACCCAGGCTTTGAGCGCGAGTTTTCGGTTGCCGGTGAACTGGCCAGCGTTTTGCGCTACGGCGAGAACTCACATCAGGCGGCAGCGCTTTACCGCACCGTTGCGGCCAGCGATTCGATAGCAACCGCCGGTTTGGCTCAGGCCAGACAACTCAACGGCAAAGAGATGTCGTATAACAACTTCGTTGACGCCGATGCTGCCGTTCGAGCAGCTTTTGATTTCAACGAACCGGCTGTTGCCATCATCAAGCACGCCAACCCCTGCGGCATAGCCATCGCTGACCCGAAGTCGCCAACGGCGATTGCCGACGCCCACGCGCTGGCTCACCTTTGCGATGAGCAGTCGGCCTTTGGAGGCGTGATTGCCGCCAACCGAGTTGTGACCGCCGCAATGGCCCTTCAGGTTGCCGACATCTTCACCGAGGTCATTGTTGCACCTGGCTACGAAATCGAGGCCCTCCAGATTTTGATTGCCAAAAAGAACCTGCGTATTTTGGAATTACCGGCAAACTTCATGCGGCCAAGCACCGAGTTCAAGCAGATCTCGGGCGGAATCTTGGTGCAGCAGTCAGACAACTTTGATGCCTTCAACACCAAGGGCTGGAAGCTAGTCACCGGCACCAAGGCCGACCCAGAAACCTTCAACGATTTGCAGTTCGCGTGGCGAGCCTGCCGCGCGGTCAAGTCAAACGGAATCCTTTTGGCCAAGGGCGGAGCCTCGGTTGGAGTGGGCATGGGCCAGGTGAACCGAGTTGACTCTTGCCGTCTGGCGGTTGAACGAGCCGGCTTCCGAGCGGCCGGTGCAGTTGCCGCATCAGACGCCTTCTTCCCGTTTGCCGATGGACTTGAGATTCTGATTGCCGCCGGCGTCAAGGCAGTGGTTCAGCCCGGTGGTTCGGTGCGCGATGCCGAGGTTATTGCCGCGGCCGAGGCCGCTGGCATCACCATGTACTTCACGGGTGAGCGCCACTTCTTCCACTAAAAAAAAGACGCGCCAAGCAATATTCAGTTTGGCGGAATGATTCCTGAGAAATACCTGTTAGCCTAAAAGGCTGCGTTGGCTATGAACTTTCTCATACCGAGTCTAAACGGGCAGATTTCAAGGAATCCTTTCAGATGAAAAAGCAAGGCACTGTCGCCACCATGCTGCGGATTTTTCCGTACGCCAAATCAGCACTACCAAGAGTCGTTTTGGGCACCGTCGCCGCACTCCTGGCTCATATTTTCGCCCTTTCGATTCCGCAGTTTCTGCGGGACCTAGTCAATGGTCTAACCAAAGACGGCAGCGTCGAAAAACTTATCCCAGCGGTCATTGCGGTTTTGGCAATGGGCACCCTCGAGGCTTTCATGGTCTTGTTGCGTCGCTGGTTGGTTTTGATTCCGGGCACCCACGTTGAAGCCGGCATGCGCCGCACCCTTTATGCGAAGCTTCAAGA
>CANCKM010000073.1 GCA_947378555.1 Microbacteriaceae bacterium | reverse complement strand
AACCGTCGACTTACCAACGGCTACCGAACCGGCAATGCCGATTATGTATGGGGTGCGCCCGGCGCGCTCGCCGAGAAAGTCGGAGGTGACGCGATGCAGTTTGCCGGCCTCGGCCACGTAAAGATTGAGCAAACGGCTCAGCGGAAGGTAAACCTCCTGGACCTCTTTGAGGTCCAGCACGTCACCCAGACCACGGATGTGGGCAATCTCGGCTTCGGAAAGCGGCAACTCTGTGCTGTTTCCTAACTCGGCCCAATCTGCTCGAGAAATCTCGACAAAAGGGCTTGGCGCTGAAGGGGCGTTCACAGGTGCCATTCTGCCGTAAATTAGAGGCATGTGTGGAATCGTTGGATATGTGGGGCCTAAGTCAACTGTCGATGTGCTGATTGGAGGGCTTCGTCGTCTGGAATATCGAGGCTACGACAGCGCCGGCGTATCAATCATTTCACCGCTCGGTGGCCTTGAAACTCGCAAGAAGGCGGGCAAGCTAGCCAACCTCGAAGCCTCGATCACCGAACATCAACTCCCGATTTCTCATATCGGTATCGGTCACACCCGCTGGGCAACCCACGGCGCACCGACCGATGGAAACGCCCACCCTCACCTCGGTGGCGAGCACCAAAAACTTTCACTCATTCACAACGGCATTATCGAAAACTTTGCCGAACTCAAGGCCGAACTGGTTGCCTACGGCACCAAGTTCGCCAGCGAAACCGACAGCGAAGTGGCAGCCCACCTGATTGCCCGCGAGTTCGATGCAAGTGGCGACCTGCCAACCGCCTTCGCAACCGTGGTCAACCGCCTGCACGGCGCATTTACGATTCTTGTCATTCACGAAGATCAGCCAGATGTTGTCTTGGCCGCGCGCCGCAATGCCCCACTGGTGATTGGCCTCGGTGACGGTGAAAACTTCCTGGGCTCAGACGTTGCAGCTTTTGTCGAACACACCAAACGCGCCATCAGCGTTGGTCAAGACGAGATCGTCATTCTGCGAGCCGACAGCGTTGAGGTGCGAACCTTTGACGGCAAGCCAGTGGTTTCGGAAGAGTTCACAGTTGACTGGGATGCCTCGGCAGCCAGCAAGGGTGGCTGGTCAAGCTTCATGGCCAAGGAAATCGCCGATCAACCACAGGCAGTAGCCGATACTTTGATGGGTCGGATTGATTCTGATGGCCTGGTGACCCTCGAAGAAATCGATGGTCTCGACGAAGCCGCAATCCGCTCGCTCGAACGCATCATCATCGTGGCCTGTGGAACCGCAAGCTATGCCGGTGACATCGCCAAGTACGCCATCGAAAAGTGGGCTCGCGTGCCCGTGCAAGTTGAGCTCTCACACGAGTTCAGATACCGCGACCCGATCCTTACTCGCAACACCCTGATTGTTGCCATCAGCCAATCCGGCGAAACCATGGACACCCTGATGGCCACCCGATTCGCCAAAGACAAGGGCGCTAGGGTGCTTGCCATTTGCAACACCCAGGGGGCCACCTTGGCTCGCGAATCAGATGCCGTCATCTATACGCACGCCGGGCCAGAAGTTGCGGTTGCCTCAACCAAAGCCCTGACCGCCCAAATGACCGCCGGCTACCTGCTTGCTCTGTTCTTGGCGCAGGTGCGCCAAACCCTTCCGGCCATTCAGCTTTCGGCCTTCGGCAAAGAACTTCTCAAGATGCCGGCTCGAGTCACCAGAGTGCTAGATAACTTGGATGACGTTAGAGCGCTTGGCCGCGAAATGTCAAACGCCAAGTCGGTTCTCTTCCTTGGCCGCAACGTTGGATTCCCGGTTGCCATGGAAGGCGCCCTGAAGCTAAAAGAGCTCGCCTACATTCACGCCGAGGGCTTCGCCGCGGGTGAACTAAAGCACGGCCCAATCGCGCTTATCGAAGAGGGCCAACCGGTAATCGTTTTGGTTCCAAGCCCGAGGGATGCCGAAACCCTGCAGCCAAAGGTGATCTCGAACATTCAAGAGATCCGCGCTCGCGGTGCCAAAGTCATCGCAATCGCAGAAGAAGGCGACACCGCGGTAAGTGACTATGCCGAACACGTGATCTACATTCCGCAAAGTGCATCGATGTTTGCGCCGATTCTTTCGGTCATTCCGCTGCAGGTATTTGCTCTTGAGCTCTCAACCGCCAAAGGGTTGGATGTTGATCAACCAAGAAACCTAGCCAAATCGGTCACGGTCGAATAACAGCATGACCGAGCGTGCGCACATAATCGGCATAGGGGTCGACCTAGTCGACGTTGCCCGATTCGAGCGCAGCCTCGCCAAGACACCGCGCCTGCTGGAAAGGCTATTCGCCGAAACCGAACGCTCGGGCAGTAGCCGATCGCTCGCCGGCCGGTTCGCAGCAAAAGAAGCCTTCATCAAAGCCGTTGGCGACCCGCGAGGCATGCGCTGGCATGAGGTTGTGATTGCCAAGGATGCGCTTGGCAAACCATCCATCGCCGCTTCTGGTGGGGTCGCAAAGATTCTCAGCGCCGCTGGCATAGACAAGCTGCACCTTTCGATAACCCACGACGGGGCAATGGCCTGCGCCATGGTTGTGGCCGAGGGGGTCAACTAATGCGTGACCTCTGGATTGACCTTGGGGCGATCTCTCAAAACTTAGAAACCATGCGCGCCAAGGTGTCGGGCGCCAAGGTCATGGTGGTCGTCAAGGCAAATGCCTACGGCCACGGAATGCTGCCGGTTGCCACTCACCTTGACGATGCAGTTGATTTTTTTGGCGTTGCCGATATCGACGAGGCGCTTGAGTTGCGCGCCGCGGGCATTGAGTCGCCGATTTTGGCCTGGCTTCACGACCCAAACGAAACCTTCGAAGCGGCAGTTGATGCCGACATCGACCTTGGAATCGCCACCGTAGAACAACTGAACCGGGTCGCCGAGGCAGCCAAAACCTGCCGCCAGAAAGCCAGGGTTCATCTAAAGGTCGACACCGGGCTTGGGCGAAACGGCGCGAGCCTAGCCGACTGGCCACAGCTGGTGACCTCAGCCCGCGCCTACGCAGAGCTCGGGCTCATCGATACGGTGGCAGTATTCAGTCACCTTTCGAGCACCTCGGAGCAAGACGATCTCGAACAAATCCAACGCTTCGACCATGCCGTCAGTGAAGCCAAAGATCTCGGTCTCGAGTTTTACCTCAGGCATTTGACGGCATCCGACGGTTCGCTCAACTACCCACAGGCGCACTACGACATGGTTCGGCTCGGCGTTGCCATTTACGGTCTCTCGCCTTTCAGTGACCACGGTTCGGCCGAATACGGTTTGGTTCCCGCGATGACCGCAACCTCGGTTGTCGTGCAAACCAAACGGGTGGCTGCCGGGCACGGTGTCAGCTATGGATACTTGCACCGCACCTCAGCCGAAACCACGCTCGCGCTAGTGCCCGTCGGTTACGCTGAGGGTTTGCCGAGGGATGCCAGCATCTGGGCCGAGGTTGCCGTGAACGGCAAGCGCTATCGCATCAGCTCAAGAATCGCCATGGACCAGTTTGTGATTGACGTTGGCGATGACGAGGTCAAGCCTGGCGATCAGGTGGTGCTGTTCGGGCCGAATGCTGAGGTTGGGCCGAGCGTTGACGAGCTGGCACGCGCCGGCGACACCATCAACTACGAGGTTGTCACTCGCATGGGTGGTCGCTTCAAGCGGCGTTATTTGAATCAAAAGGCTAAAGATTGACCTCCAAAGTTATTGCCGATTTGCAGATTGAGACCGCCGAAGAAATGCATGACCTGGGTTTGGCTGTGGCAAAACTTTTGCGTGCCGGGGATCTAGTTTTGCTCACCGGTTTGCTCGGTGCCGGCAAAACAACTTTGTCTCGCGGCATCGGCGAAGGTCTTGAGGCAATCGGCACGGTTTCGAGCCCAACCTTTGTAATTGCAAGAACCCATAAGTTGCAGCAACAATCCACAGTTTTGGTTCACGTAGATGCCTACCGTTTGGGCTCGGCTGCCGAGCTTGATGATTTGGATATCGACTTCGAAAACTCAATCACACTGGTTGAGTGGGGCAAGGGTTTGACCGATGGTTTGAGTCAAGATTGGCTCGAGGTTGAGATTGAGCGCGATCACACCGGGGCCAGCGAAACCCGCGGAGTGCGCCTCACCGGCTTTGGAAAACGTTGGGC
>CANCKM010000072.1 GCA_947378555.1 Microbacteriaceae bacterium | reverse complement strand
CGTCATTGGCTCTCGGCCCCCGAACGCGAACGCGACACGATTGTCGAAGCCGTGAAGTTGATGGCCATGGTGATCACAAACAAAACCAAGCCAGCGGCCATAAGTGCCGAAAGCCCAAACTTCGAAGCCTCGCCGTATCTGAGGGCAATCAGCGAAGAAACCGAGTTGGCGCCAGAACTAAGCACCTGCCAGTTAATAGTGAAGATTGGCGAAATGATCATGTAAACGGCGATGGTCTCGCCGAGGGCGCGACCCAATCCCAGCATGGTGCCACCGATGACTCCGCCTCGGCCGAACGGCAAAACCACGGCGCGAATCATGCCCCAGCGACTCGCCCCGAGGGCAAGTGCGCCCTCACGCTCGCCGATTGGTGCCTGCGAAAAGGCCTCGCGCATTACTGAGGTTTGAGTCGGCACAACCATCAGCCCAACGACGATTCCGGCGATAAAGGCAGACGACGTGAAAGCGCTCGGCTCGGTCAAGGGGTGCCCCTGAGCATCGGTTACGGCCAAAAATGGGATCCACCCCAGATAGGTAGAAATCCATCGACTGACCGGAATGACGCTTGCTTGCAAGAAGAAAACACCCCAGAGACCGAAGATCACCGATGGCACGGCAGCCATTAGGTCGACCATGGAAACCACGGTTCGTTTAATCGATGGCGGCAAAACTTCCGAAATCAAGAGTGCGGTTCCCAGCGAGAGCGGGAAAGAAATGCAGAGAGCGATGATGGCAATTACGACGGTGCCGAATAGCACAGAGCGAATACCGAACGAAGCCGCTTGCCCCTCAACCGGGTTCCAAGCATCGGTTGTCAGGAAGGAAAGCCCAGAGCTTCCTATTGCCTGAGAGCCATTGATCGAAAGGAAAAGCCCAACCGCAAGCATGATGCCGACGGTGATTCCGCCGGAGCCTCGCGCGATTGCTCGAAAGACCTGATCTGCAAACGGCTCGCGGGGCTTAAGGATTCGGGGTTGGTCGACTGAGGCTGGCACTGTTGCCTTGCCTAAAACAGCCAAAATCATCTCCCAAACGTTCCATATGGTTTGTGAAGACGCTAACAATCGAATCTGAACATTTGGTTGATTTAAGGTGACAACTGGTCTTTTCGTACTACATGGGCGTGGCAAGCAATGGCGCGAACCTAACCGATGCGAGAGCGGATGCGCAGTGAGCTGAGGCCCGCGAAAACCAGGAAAACTCCAAGCAGAATCATTATTACCTGCAGGCTGGTTGGCACCCAGTCGCCTACGTTTATCGACATTCCATAGACCAAACCAACCTCTTTAGCGGCTGGCGCATTGACCTCGGCGAGTTTGGACAACTGGTCAGCCACGAGCGGTTGCCGCATCAGCATGGCAGCCTGCGAGAAAGGCAGAGCGTTGATTACGTTGGCAACCGAGTCTGGCAAAACCCCGACCGGCACAAACGATCCGGCCAAGAAGCCGATACCCGTTCCAACTATCGTGCTCAACGAGGTGAATCCGCCGCTGGATTTGATGAAGCTTGCGCCAAAGGCTGCCATTGCAGAGAAGGTTAGGCAGAGCAAAAGCAAGTATCCGAGTGTTTGAAATATTTCAACGATGCTCAACATTGCTTGCCCGGTTGCGGCGAAGATTGCCAAACCCACTCCAAAGACGATCAGGCTCATGACCACTGCCACCGTGAAGGCGGCCAACAGGTATCCGGCGGCCAGCTGCAGTTTAGAAACCGGGGACACCAGAAACTCCTTGAACCGGCCGGCGTAGCGATCTTCAACAAAGATGTTCATGGCGGCCAAACCGGTGGTGACCGTTGTGGTCATCAGGATTCCCGCAAAAACCCAGGAGTTAACGAAGCCGTCGACGCTGACTTCAGCGCCCTTGCCAAAAGAGTCGTTGAGCGAACTGACCTGTTGGCTGCCCAAAAATAGCGTGTAGAGAAGCAGCAAAATCAGCGCTGAGAGCAACGACAGAAAAACACCCATTCGGTCTCTGAAGAAGATGCGCAGGTTGCGAACGACCAGGGTTGCCACGACTTTCATTTGCCACCCCTTGCGGTTAGGTTCAAAAACACGTCATCCATGTTGCCGTGCCGCAACTCAAAATCTTCAACCGCCGACCCAAGCGACTTCAAAAGTTCGAGCGCCTGCAGACTGTCTTTGGCGTTGATTTTGGCAACCCCAGCATCATTGACTTCACATTCCAGCCCCATCGCCTTTGCGGCTGCCGACACATCAGCGGGTTGCTTGGCAATCACCGTCAAGCTGGTCGAGCTGTATTTGCTGCGCAACTGAGCGGGGCTGCCCTCGGCAATCGCCCTGCCGTGATCAATCACCAGCACCCGGTTGGCATTCTCTGTTTCCTCCATATAGTGCGTGGTCAAAAACAGGGTCAGCCCAAGTTCGGTGCGCAACTGATGCACGGTGTTCCAAACGTTTTCACGGCTCTGCGGGTCGAGCCCCGCGGTCGGTTCGTCAAGAAACAGCAGGGCCGGCGAGTGCAGCAGCGCGCGGGCAATGTCGGCACGACGTTTTTGACCGCCAGACAACAGACCATAACGACGATGGATAAACTCGCCGATGTCGATTAGCTCTGCCAGGTACGCGATGCGCTTCTCGGCGCCTTCGACCTCATAGAAAGCCGCCTTGGTCTTTAGGTTCTCACCCACGGTCAACAGTGGATCGAGAATCGAATCTTGAAAGACCACGCCAATCTGGCTGCGAATCTGGCGATCGTCCTTGCCTACCGTCAGCCCGTTAAGTTCGATTTCGCCCGAGTCGGCTTGCAACAGCGTGGTGAGGCAACTGATCGTCGTGGTCTTGCCGGCGCCGTTGGTGCCAAGAAAGGCAAAGACGCTTCCCGACTCGACCTCAAATGAGAGATTGTCGACCGCACGCAGCGACCCGAATGACTTGGTCAGCGATTCGACTCGTATGCTCATGCTTGAAACCCCCTGGCTTGAGTTTAAAGTCAAAGCGTCGCGCAGGGAAGAGGCGGTTTTCTGCCAGTCCTCAGGTTAGAAGTGCTCGCGCACCTGAATGACGTTGCCGTCTGGATCATTGCCATCGGCATAAACCCAGGCTTCATGCTCTTGGGTTTGCGATTTGATGTGACCACCGTTTTGACCGGCCGCCAACTGAGCCTTGGCAATGCTTGGCACTTCAAACACCGGCTTGATTGGGTTGTTTTCACCAAGGCTTGGTTCACTGCGGTGCTCAACTGGCATCAAGTGCAACAGCACTTCGTTTTCGCGATTGCTCACGCTTGCGAAGGCTTCGGAAACGTAGGGGGTCTGGCAATCAAAAAGCGCCCTATAAAACTTGACCGACTTTTCGAGATTCGAAACCCAAAGCACTACCGTGGTCATTTGCCATACCCCATTTTTAACTCAAGGAATTTTGTGCGCGAGGCGGTGTCATAGTTCACGACATACTTCTCACATGAATCACAACATAGTTCTCACCAGAACTGGGGAACCTAGGCCCGGCGTGGGTTCGTTGCCAGTTTGATTTCACGACATAGTTCCCAAAAATATGGGTCATGTCGAAAATGCGTGTCATAGTCCTAGCCATCACCCACCAAGGCCTAACCAAGCAACAAGCAGCCGAAAAATACAACGTCACCAGACGATGGATCGACATCCTCCTAAAACGTTTCGAGCAAGGCGGACTCGAAGCATTGGAGCCACAGTCACGAAAACCCCACAGCAACCCAAAGCAAATAGGTGACGAAATAATCGAAGCCGTTAAACAAAAACGCTACGAACTTGAAGCCACCGGCCTCGACGCTGGACCACTAAGCATCCACTGGCATTTACAACAAGACAACGTTGAACCACCATCAACAGCCACGATTCGCCGCATCCTTGTCAAAGCCAACATGATTCAACCCCAACCCAGGAAAAGACCAAGAAGCAGCTTCATACGCTTCGAAGCGAAACAACCAAACGAAACTTGGCAATCAGATTTCACACATTGGGCGTTAGCCGACGGAACCGACACGGAAATCCTCAACTTCCTCGACGACCATTCAAGATACTTATTGGCTTGCCAAGTTTTCCGCACCGTCACAGGCCACGAAGTAAACGGGGTGTTCCTCGAATGTGTGACCGAATACGGGCCACCACAATCAACCCTCACCGACAACGGGTTCGTTTACACATCAAGATTCCGGGGTGGCAAAAACCGGTTCGAATACACGTTGGCTGGTTTAGGTATCAAACAGAAAAATGGTTCCCCGAACCATCCGCAAACCCAAGGCAAAAT
>CANCKM010000071.1 GCA_947378555.1 Microbacteriaceae bacterium | reverse complement strand
AAGCCAGAGGAACAGACCCTGCCAGAAAAATGGTGGAAGAACAAGATTCCTGGCCCATCGGCACTCCTCTTGTACCTAGGCGTCAAGGGGCGCATTCCTGAGTTGGAACACCACACACTGTTGTATGCCGATGACTGGAACGCCAACTTCGGCGAGGTCTTCCACAAGGCCGATGGCAAGCGCAAGGTTCCAAACCCTGCGTCGCTCTACATTTGTGCACCTTCCAAGACCGACCCGAGCGTTGCTCCGGACGGCTACGAGAACCTGTTCGTTTTGGTTCCGGCAGCCGCCGACCCATCCATCGGTCGCGGTGGCATTGACCGTGCCGGCGACCCTGGCTTTGAGGCCGAGGCCGACCGCATCATCGAGCAAATCGCCGATTGGTGCAAGATTCCAGACCTCGCTGAACGCATCGTAGTGCGCCGCACCATGGGACCGCAGAACTTCGTTGAAGAGCTAAACGCTTGGTCGGGAACCGCCCTTGGTATGGCTCACACCCTAAAGCAGAGCGCATTCTTTAGACCGTCCAACTACTCAAAGAAGGTCAAGGGTCTCTATTACGCGGGTCACCACACGATTCCCGGAATCGGGTTACCAATGTGCCTCATCGGCGCCGAACTGGTTTATAAGCGACTCGTTGATGATCGCAGCACCGGGCCAATCGAACATGAGCTGAAGCCTTTGCCGGCGAGTGGCTGGAAGGGCCTAAACGCCTAATGCCGAGCCTGACGAATTGGGGCTACCTGCTGGCATTGGTTTTCTCGCTTGCAGGTTTGCTCTCGTTCGATTTTCGCTACCGCCTCGCCTTTTTCCCTAACTGGCGCCGGGCAGCGATTGCGGTTGGAAGTGGGGTTGGCTACTTCTTGGTTTGGGATTTAGCCGGCATTGGTCTTGGCATCTTCTTTCGCGGGCACTCGCCTTTTCTGAGCGGCCTGGTGGTTGCCCCCGAGGTTCCGGTTGAAGAGGTTTTGTTTCTGACGGTGCTTTGCTATACGACACTCGAGGTTTTTGTCGCGGTGACTCGACTGACCCTAATGCGAAAAAGCGGGCCCAGGTCATGACCTACTTTGTGCTCAACCTAATTTTTGTGGCTATCGCACTCGTTGGTTTTTTGGTCCAGATTGCAAGAAAGCGTTGGCGGCTTTATGCGCTCACTCTCTTGCCGATGTTGCTGCTAACGGCGATTTTCGACAACGCGATTATATTTGGCAAGATTGTCGCCTATGACGAAGCCAAGATTTCAGGCGTTTTGATTGGGATTGCGCCGATTGAAGACTTTGCCTATACGGTGGCGGCGGTATTAGTGGTTCCCACCGTTTGGTGGGTTCTCGGCAAACAGAGTGACAAGAAAACTGGACGGGAAAAGAAATAATGGAAGCCCTAAAGCAACTCTTTTGGTCTTCGAGGCCTATCTCTTGGATCAACACCGCTTACCCCTTTGGAACCGCCTACTTCGTCGTAACCGGCCGAGTCGATGCGGTGCTCATAATCGGCACCCTGTTCTTCTTGATTCCTTACAACCTCTTGATGTACGGAATCAACGACGTGTTCGATTACGAGAGCGACCTAAGAAACCCGCGCAAGGGCGGAATCGAAGGTGCGCTGCTCGGCCGGCGTTGGCACAAGCTGACGCTTTGGAGTTCGGTGCTGCTTTGCATTCCTTTTCTGGCATACCTCTTCGCGGTATCGACACTTACGACTTCACTTTGGCTGACGCTTTTCGTCTTCACAGTTGTTGCCTACAGCGCCCCGGGCTTGCGCTTCAAAGAACGCCCATTTTTAGATTCCATTACTTCGGCCAGCCACTTTGTGGGGCCCATGATTGTTGGTCTTTCGGCAGCCGGGGCGAACCTGACGAGTGGCTTCAACCTCACGCTAATCGCGGCCTTCACCCTTTGGGGCGTTGCCTCGCACGCCTTCGGAGCGGTGCAAGACGTGAAGGCCGACCGCGAGGGCGGCATTTCATCCATCGCCACAGCCATTGGGGCAAGAGCCACCAGCCGATTCGCCTTCGCCTGCTACCTATTGGCCGGCGTCTTGGTTTCATTCCTCGGCTGGCCGGGCGCCTTGGCTAGCATTGCGGCTTTGCCATACCTGGTCATCGTTTGGCCGTTTTTGAACATAACCGATGCGGAATGTGAAAAAGCGAACGATGGATGGCGCAAGTTCATCTGGCTCAACTTTTTTGCCGGTGCTGTGGTTTCGATGCTGCTGATCTGGGTGCTGCTGGGTTTTTAGGCGCCAAAGATTTAGGAGCGCGGCCGCCAGGTAATTAGAGCCGATTTGGCAAAACCCTTGGCGCAAATGCCGCAGGAAAGTTCGCGAGTGGGTTTGCGATATCGGTAGTGCTGGTGACCAGCCTTGCAGGCGCCCACAAATGCTGCTGTGTTGGCGGCAATTTGTTGGCCGCTGAAGCGCTCGGCCCGATACCCGATCGCGGCAGCCGTCGACTTCCAGATTGGCCCGTGGCCGGCAGCTTTGCCAGCGAGGGCATGACCGATTTCGTGAAGCATGACTTGCAAAGACTCATCCATCGAATGAAGTTCGACCAGGTGTTTCGATATGGTGATTCTGCGCTCGGTGTAGTTGCAGAGCCCGGCTCGGCGTTTGCCGGCATCAAAGTCGAATGACCACACCGTGGGGTCAAGGTGTTGCCCAAGCAGTTGCAAACATTCGGCTCGAACCAAGTCGGCTTTGCTCAGCGACATTCTGAGGAAGCGAAGTTTGCCATCGTTGAACTCGCGACCGGCCTGAAAACCGACCCTGGCATAGGCTGCCTTCGCGCGTTCGTTATCAATCAGAACCTCGAGGGTGATTTTGTCTAGCAGCAGGGTTTCAAAGCCATACGCGGCAACCAGGCGCAATGCCTCGGTGCCGATTCCCTGCCCGTAAATGGCCGGGTTTGCGAGGGAGATGCGCAGGTTCATCGAGCGGCTTTTTTCGGTTTTGAGATCGTTGAGCACAACCTCGCCCAAAAATTCTTGAGACTCGTTGTCAAGGATTGCCCAGTCGCAGCGGTCGGTTTGTTGTGGCCTGGTCTGAAGCCAAGAGGCAACTTGGGGGCGATTGAAGCTCTGTTTGGTTGCCGTTAAGCGCCTGCTCTCGGGCTCGTTGAGCATTGCCCAGAGCGGCTCAAAAAAACTCTCATCCAACTGCGTGAGCGTTAGCGTGGAGCCACTCAGCGTGGCGGCTGGCGGTCGACTGAAAGTTGTCATTTCACTATTAACGATAGCCACTGCTCGAGGGCCTCGATGAGCGGGGGTTTCGCTGGGCCACATCGGCACGGCGACGGTCAGAAAGCGGTTTCATTGCGTTTATGTAAAAACTCACAGCATATTGTCGGAAATGACCTTTTTGGTACTTTTACTCCAATAGAGTTTCACAATGACCCAAACCATTCAAGGCTCTGCTAAGGCATCCGCAACTGCAATCGAAACCAACGACGTACTGCCAATTCCAGCGGCAGAACGTCACGGCAAACCGTGGCACTTATTCACTGTTTGGTCGTCCCCGAACCTAGAGTTCGCAACCGTATTCGTCGGCGCTTTGGCCATTGGCTTTGGCCTCAACATTTGGCAGGGAATTCTTGCCATCGTTGTGGGTAACGCCCTAGCCGGAATCACTCACGGAATCCTCAGCACCTGGGGCCCAGAAGCTGGTTTGCCACAAATGGTGCTCGGCCGCAATGCCTTTGGCAAGCTCGGCAACCTAATCCCATCTGGCCTATCGACTTTGGTCGCCGGCATCGGTTGGTTTGCGGTTAACACCATCTCTGGAACCTTTGCCCTTCAGGCTCTTGTTTCGGGCATGGATGTCTTTGCCGCTCTAGCAATCATCATCATTGCCCAGGTGGGTGTCGCCTTCGTTGGTCACAACCTAATCCAGAAGTGGGAGCGCTACGCCTCTTACTTCCTGGCAGTGGTTTGGCTGATTGTTGTCGCTACCGTCTTCACCCTTCCAGGTGCATTCGATTCAGTCGCAGGAGCCTCAGCTGACTTCCCATGGGCAGGCTTCACCCTGACCGCAGGTGCCGCTTACGGCTACACCGCTGGTTGGACAGCTTTTGCTTCGGACTACACCCGCTACCTGCCAGCTAACACCGACAAGCGCGCTCTAGGTTTGGCTGCCGGTCTTGGAAACTTCCTAAGCACCTCGCTAATCATGATCGTTGGTGCTGCCGCATTCAACGTTCTAGCAAAGGGAAACTTCTGGGGTATCGAAAACCCAACCGCAACCTTCACCGGCATCTTCCAGCCAGCATTCGCAAGCATCGTTTTGCTTGCAATCGTGGTTGGTTCGGTTTCGGCTAACATCCTGAACGTCTACTCGGGTGCCATGTCATTCTTGGCAATGGGATTCAAGTTGGGCTTCAAGTCACGTCGCGCCATCATGGTTGCACTTGCCGGTCTAGTAGGTGGATTCATTTCCTACCTCGGCGTTGTCAACGGTGACGTTGCACACCAGCTAGACAG
>CANCKM010000070.1 GCA_947378555.1 Microbacteriaceae bacterium | reverse complement strand
CTCTGGTTGAAGTTTGAAACCCCGATGCCACGCACCTTGCCGGTTTCGAGCACCTCTTCGAAGGCGCGCCAGGTTTCGATGAACTTGCCACGCTTCGGTGCCGGCCAGTGGATCAGCAGCATGTCGACATAGCCGATGTTTAGGCGGCTAAGGCTCTCGTCAATGGCCTCGAGGGCCTCTGGATAGCCTTGGCGATCATTCCAGATTTTGGTGGTCACAAAGAGCTCTTCACGCGGCACTCCACTCTTGCGAATGGCCGCGCCAACCTCTGGCTCGTTGTCATAGAGGGCTGCGGTGTCGACTCGGCGGTAGCCGCCGTCAATTGCCATCATTGTCAGATTCAGGGCAATGTTTTGGTTGACCTTATAGACCCCGAGGCCAAGCTGCGGAACGATTTGACCGTTGTTTAGGGTGAGGTTTGGCACCTGATTAGTCATTTGACCACGGCCCGAAAACTGGATTCCATTCCACGATGTCGCGCTCGCCGATGAATCCGGCGATGTCAAACGGGTCTTGATCCAAAAGGGCCGCAACCTCGGCGAGTGATTCGCCCTTCACGATTAGCAGGGCTCCAGAGCGATCAACCAGCGGCCCACTGGCCAGCAGTTTGCCGGCATCCAACTGTTCGACCAGCCAAGCGCGATGGGTTGGTCGCACCATGGCTAGTTCTTCCTCTGGTGCTGCATAAAAATAATTGACGGCATAAACGGCCATGCTTATTCTGCTTCCGGTTCGGCGAGAATCTTGATTGGTGCGGTTTCGGGGTGCATCTTGCCAAGTGCGGGGGTGATGCTCGCCGACATGATGGCAACCAAGATGGTTGCCGCTCCGAAGACGATGGCTATCCAAAAACTTGATTCTGCCGAGATGGTGTCGATGGCAACTCCGGCGAGTGCGGCACCGGCCGAATAACCGATGAGTTGACCGGTGTTTACCCAGCCGAAGGCCTCGGCGGTTTCGTCCATTTTGAGAGCGTAAGAAATCACCGCGCCAAGAGTTCCAAGAGCCGGCGCAATGCCGATTCCGGCGATGAACCAACAAGCCGCAAGCCAGAGTGGGTTGCTTGGCATGACAAACGCGAGCGAGTATCCAAAGAGAATAATGATTGAAAACTTGGTGAGGGCCCATTTGGTTTTGGCGCGCTTGCCAAGCGAGAAACCGCCGATTAGCGAACCCACCGACAGCGCCGAAATTACGAGTCCGGCCGTGGCCTTATCGAGCAGCCCAACGGTGCCAACCTCGACCCCGGCGAAGCTACCAACCAGCAGCAGCCCCAAAATTACGTTGGCCAGGACTATTTTGTTCTTGAGCACCCCACCCATGCGGCGCGATGAGGTCGGAATCTCGAGCGTGCCAACCTCTCGGTTGGCTAGGAACCATGCCGATCCGATTAGCTGCAACACCGCCATCACGACAAGCCCAAAAGACGTGCTCACCTGCGCGGCTAGCACGGTCGCCAAAACCGGGCCGATGACCCAAATCAGCTCTTGCAGTGCCGCGTCGAGGCTAAAGAGCAGGTTCATGTTGCGCTTTTTAACCAGCGTTGGATAAATGGTGCGCACGGCCGACTGAATCGGCGGTGAGGTGAGCCCCACAACCAGTGCCAGCAAAATCATGACTATTGGGGGAGCCGTGGTAAGGCCAATGGCTGCGATGGCAGCAGAACTTAGCACGGTGGTGACGGCGATGAGTCGCCTAACCCCGAAGCGACTGAGGTTGCGCCCAAGTAGTGGGCCGGAAATAGCAGCGCCTACGGTTTCGGCGCCGAGGGCGATGCCCGCGATGGCGTAGGAGTGATGAACGTGCTCGATATGCATCACAAAGCCAAGGCTCATCATGCCAAATGGGAAGCGTGCTAAAAGTTGCGAACTGATAATGCGAGCAACCCCCGGAGTGCGCCACAGCTTTGTATAAGTGCCCATTGTGCTAAGCCTACCCGCCAGTTAGCGAGCTAGCCGAGTGCCACGACTAAATCCAGGTCGGCAACCACATGTGACTCAGCCAGAACCAGTAGGGCACCGAAATGGCGCTCCAAATCGGGTAATAAAAGACGCTTATGGCAACCGCAGCCCCAAGACCAAAAGCGATCTGCCTGGCTGCCCGCCACCAATAAAACCCGCGTTGCAGCTGCAGGTAATGCCGCAGCGCGTAAACCAACGCGAGAATCAACCAGGGCTCGAAGGCAATCGCGTAAAACTGAAAGACGGTGCGGTTCAGGTAAAGCATCCAGGGCAGGTAACCGGCTGCGATGCCCAATAGAATCAGGCCGATTGTGCTGTCTCTGGTGCGCAGCCAGCGATAAACCAAATACAAAAGAGCGGTGGCCGCACCCCACCAAATCAGGGGATTACCAAGGGCTGTAATGGCACTCGAGCAGCCCATGACCTCCTCGCAACCAGACTTGCCGTATTCAACACCCTGATAGTAAAAACTGGTTGGGCGCAGCAGGTAAAGCCAAGTCAGCGGGCTAGAGGCATACGAGTGCGGGGTGTGCAGGCCAACGTGAAAGGCGTAGGCGTCAACGTGATAGTGCCAGAGCGACTGAAGGTTCAGCGGCACCCACGACAACAATCCGGTAAAGGCTCGGTCTGGCCCTTCGGCCCAGGTGCGGTCATAACCACCCCTGGTGATTAGCCAACCGGTCCAGGTGCTCAGGTAAGCCAGAAAGCTGACCGGCACCAAGAGCAAAAAGGTCACGAGGCTCTGCCCGGTTAGCCCAGCCAAAGCCCAGTCGGGTTGGCGCAGGCGACGCCGGGTCAGGGTTTCGCTAATCACCAGGTAAAGGCCAAAGGCCGCGATGAAGTAAATGCCCGACCACTTGACGCCACAGGCGGCACCCAGGGCAATCCCCATTGCCAAAAGCCAAGGTCTTCGCCAAATGACCCCGTTGAATCGCGGGTCGGCTTCGCTGCGCCTGGACAAATCTGCGGTGACCTGAGTTTTATCTCGAAGCAAGAAGTAAAAAGCTAACAGCACGAAAAACATCAGGAAGTTATCCAAGAGCCCGGTGCGCCCCATCACGATGGCGTGACCATCGATCGCAAAAAGCAATCCGGCAACCACCGACCACAGGGTCGACTTAAGCAGAAGCTTGGCAACCAACATCAACAGGGCAACCGCCAAGACGCCAAAGACCGCGGTTGACACCCGCCAAGAGAATGCGTGTTCGGCACCAAAGAGGTTCATGCCAAGGGCGATCAGCCACTTGCCAAGCGGAGGGTGAACCACAAAGCTTGCGAATTGATTGAACCCAGAGACATCACCGGCTTCAAACTTGGCGTTCTCGGCCGTCCAGACGCTCTCGTAGCCCAAGTGGCTAAGGGTCCAGGCATCCTTGACATAGTAGGTTTCATCAAAGACGAGTGCGCGGGGGTATCCCAAGTTATAAAATCTGGCCACCGCAGCCAGCAACATAACAGCCAATGGGCCCAGTCGGTCGAAAAGTTTTCTACCCCGCGGGTTGTTCAACATTGCGCTGATTTTTGCAATCACAGTTAGATGCTACTTTGCGACAATAGAACGTGCTAATAATTGCGGCGACGCCAATCGGAAACCTCTCAGATGCCTCCCCGCGACTGATCGAGGCGCTGCAATCCAGCAAGTTCATTTGCGCCGAAGACACCAGAAACCTGCTGCACCTAGCCAATGCTCTCGGCATCAAACTGGCCGCTCGGCTTTTTAGCCTGCATGAGCACAACGAAACCGAACGACTCGGTCAGATTCTTGAAATCGCGATGGATAACGACGTGCTCGTGGTCAGCGACGCCGGAATGCCAACCGTCAGCGACCCCGGGTTTGAGTTGGTACGCGCAGCCGTTGCCGCCGGTGTTGAGGTTCGTGTGATTCCTGGGCCATCGGCCGTGCTTGCCGCGCTCGCCGTGTCTGGCCTTCCAACCGACCGCTTTAGCTTCGAGGGCTTCCTACCGCGCAAATCGGGGGATCGCCGCAAGACCTTCGATGGCCTGAGAAGCGAAACTCGCACCATGATTTTCTTTGAGTCGCCGCACCGTTTGGCGGAATCGTTGCAGGATGCCGCCGAGGTGCTCGGTGCCGACCGCCAGGCTTCGCTCTCGCGCGAACTAACCAAGAAGTTTGAGCAAACCATGCGTGGGCCACTTAGTGAACTTGCCGAATGGGCCAAGGTTGAACCGAAGGGCGAAATGGTTTTGGTCATTGCCGGGGCCTCAAAGACCGCCAAGGTGGCAGCCGATCTGGTTGAGCCAGCCATTGCGCTCGCCGAATCGGGAATTGGTTTGAAGGCGGCGGTTGCCGAACTGGCCGAGACTTTTGGGGTGAGCAAGAGCGAGCTTTATCAACTAGTGCTTGAGGCTCGTAAGTTAAGATAGAAACCATGCCAACCAAGTCAGGTCATTCTTTTTATGTGACCACCCCAATTTTTTATGTGAACGATGCACCTCACATCGGCCACGCCTACACCGAGGTCGCCGCCGACGTGCTGAACCGTTGGCATGCCCAGCGTGGCGAGCAGGCTTACCTGCTAACCGGCACCGATGAGCACGG
>CANCKM010000069.1 GCA_947378555.1 Microbacteriaceae bacterium | reverse complement strand
AAACGGCGCAGGAAGCAGTAAATCGAGGAGGATTTTGTGGCAAAGAGACCTGCCGGAACCCTATACCGTGGCAAAGTCGGAATGTGGTCCTGGGTTTTGCACCGCATCACCGGTGTCGCAATCTTTTTCTTTCTATTGGTGCACGTGCTCGACACCTCTCTGGTGAGTCTGAGTGCAGAAAACTACAACCCGGTTATCGACACCTATAAGACCCCGCTGATTGGCCTCGGCGAGCTCGGCTTGGTTGCCGCCATTTTGTTCCACGCCCTAAACGGTGTGCGAGTCATGCTGATTGACTTCTGGCGCAAGGGCGCCAAGTACCAAAACGTCATGTTTTGGATTGTTGTAGTTATCGCCTTTATCTTGTTCGCAGGTTTCGCACCGCGCCACCTGATGAACGTATTCAGCGAAGTTCACTAGGAGCGCATCGATGTCAATCATTATTGAAACCCCGCGCAGCCCACGCAGCCGCAAGAGCGCCAACTGGGAAAAGTACGGCTGGCTTTACATGCGCGCCTCGGGTGCGGTTCTTATCGTCCTGATTTTCGGTCACCTATTCGTGAACCTGTTCACCGGTCAAGGCATCAAGGGCATCGACTTTGCTTTCGTGGCCGGCAAATGGGCCAGCCCGTTTTGGCAGGTCTGGGACGGCCTCATGTTGTGGCTCGCACTGATCCACGGAACAAACGGAATGCGCACCATTGTTAACGACTATGCCGAGCGCGAGTGGGTTCGCAAGACCCTGAACGTGTCTTTGTGGGTCACCTGCGCCGCCCTGGTTGCGCTTGGAACCCTAGTTTTGTTTGTTTTTGACCCTTGCGTCAGCAAGGATCTGCTGAGCCCTGCCATGTGGCAGCAAATCTGTTCAGCTAAGTAAGACCAACCAACCCGATAGGATTCGAGCGAAATTGACCACTCCAAAGGTTCACCACTACGAGTACGACGTGGTCATTGTTGGCGCCGGTGGCGCTGGAATGCGCGCCGCGATTGAGGCTGGGCCGCACGCTAAGACAGCGGTAATCTCAAAGCTCTTCCCAACCCGCTCGCACACCGGTGCGGCTCAGGGTGGAATGGCAGCTGCCCTTGCCAACGTCGAAGAAGACAACTGGGAATGGCACACCTTCGACACCGTCAAGGGTGGTGACTACCTGGTTGACCAGGATGCCGCCGAGATTTTGGCCAAGGAATCGGTTCAGGCAGTTATCGACCTAGAAAACATGGGCCTGCCCTTCAACCGCACACCCGACGGCAAGATTGACCAGCGTCGCTTCGGTGGCCACACCCGCGATCACGGTAAAGCACCGGTTCGTCGCTCCTGCTATTCAGCCGACCGCACCGGTCACATGATTTTGCAAACCCTTTACCAAAACTGCGTGAAGCTCGGCATCGAGTTTTACAACGAGTTCTACGTGCTCGACCTAGTGATGAACACGGTCGATGGCGTCGAGCGACCATCGGCAGTCGTGGCCTATGAACTTGCCACCGGCGAGATTCACGTGTTCCAGGGCAAATCCATCGTGTTTGCAACTGGCGGTTTCGGCAAAATCTTCAAGACCACCTCGAACGCCCACACCCTGACCGGTGATGGCGTTGGCATCATTTGGCGCAAGG
Organism: Microbacteriaceae bacterium; assembly: GCA_947378555.1. Lineage (GTDB taxonomy): Bacteria > Actinomycetota > Actinomycetes > Actinomycetales > Microbacteriaceae > Rhodoluna. The sequence goes on along the minus strand of CANCKM010000069.1, from coordinate 3,001 downwards.
GTCTGCCACTCGAAGACATGGAGTTCTACCAGTTCCACCCAACCGGTTTGGCCGGCCTCGGCATTTTGCTGTCAGAAGCTGCCCGAGGTGAGGGTGGCATCTTGCGCAACTCGAGTGGTGAGCGCTTCATGGAGCGTTACGCCCCGACCATCAAGGACCTTGCACCGCGCGACATGGTTGCCCGAGCGATGGCCAACGAGGTGCGCGAGGGTCGCGGAGCCGGCCCAAACAAGGATTACGTTTTGCTCGACCTCACCCACCTGCCACCGGCCGTCATTGACGAGAAGTTGCCAGACATCACCGAGTTTGCGCGCACCTACCTCGGTGTTGAGCCATACACCGAGCCGGTTCCGGTCTTCCCGACCGCGCACTACGCGATGGGTGGCATTCCAACCAACGTCAAGGCCGAGGTTTTGCGCGATAACACCACCGTGGTTCCTGGCCTCTATGCCGCCGGCGAATGCGCCTGCGTCTCGGTGCACGGCGCCAACCGCCTGGGCACCAACTCGTTGCTCGACATCAACGTCTTTGGCAAGCGCGCCGGTATTTACGCCGTCGAATACGCCAAGACCGCCAAGCACGTTCCGGTTCCAGAGAACGCCGTTGACGAGGTGCTTGCCCTAATCGAACGCGTCAGAAACTCCAAGGGAACCGAGAAGGTTGCAACCCTTCGCAAAGAACTTCAAGAGACGATGGATAAAAACGTGCAGGTTTACCGCACCGAAGATTCCATCAACGAATCACTCGACAAGATCACCGAGTTGCGCGAGCGCTACAACCACATCGCAATTCAGGACCTTGGCCAGCGATTCAACACCGATTTGCTTGAAGCCATTGAGCTTGGATTCTTGCTTGACCTAGCCGAAGTCACCGCTTACACCTCACGTGAGCGCCGCGAAAGCCGTGGTGGTCACTTCAGAGAAGACTTCGACACTCGCAACGACGAGAAGTTCATGGTTCACTCGATGGCCTATAAAACCGGTGAAAACCCGAAGGCCGGCGAAGACATCAAACTCGGCTGGAAGCCTGTCACCATCACCAACTATCCTCCGATGGAGCGTAAGTACTAATGGCAACTGCAACTGCAAACCCGGCCGGCAAGGCATCCGCTTTCGAAGAAATGGGCGCCGTCCCATCCTTCCAGGTGACCCTTTTCGTTCGTCGCTTCGACCCGGAGTCGGGCGAGGAAGCCAAGTGGGAAGACTTCGACGTTCAGGTTCATGGCACCGACCGCGTGCTGGACGCCCTGCACAAGATCAAGTGGGAACAGGACGGTTCGCTAACCTTCCGTCGCAGCTGCGCCCACGGAGTCTGTGGCTCAGATGCCATGCGCATCAACGGTCGCAACCGTTTGGCCTGCAAGACTCTAATCAAGGATCTTGACATCACCCAGCCGATTTACGTCGAGCCAATCAAGGGTTTGACGGTCGAAAAAGACCTAATCGTCGACATGAACCCTTTCTACGAGGCGTACCGCGACATCAAGCCTTTCTTGATTGCCTCGGATAAGCCGGAGAAGGAACGCCTGCAGTCATCGGTTGAGCGCGCTCGCTTCGAAGACACCACCAAGTGCATCCTATGTGCCGCCTGCACGACTTCTTGCCCGGTTTTCTGGACGGACGGTCAGTACTTTGGCCCGGCGGCCATTGTGAACGCGCACCGTTTCATCTTCGACTCCCGCGATGAAGGTGCCGAGCTTCGCCTCGACATCCTCAACGATAAAGAGGGCGTCTGGCGTTGCCGCACGACCTTCAACTGCACCGAGGCCTGCCCTCGTGGCATCGAGGTAACTCGCGCCATCGCAGAGGTAAAGCAAGCCATCCTGCGCGGTCGCCCATAGTGTTTACCAGGCGGTCGGCTCTCGCGGTGATGGGTTCGGCTCTGGCCGCCATCGGATTCGGTTCGCCTGCCCAAGCCGCTGGCAAAACCTACAAGGTTTGCAAGCCGTCGGCCATCCCGGTCAAGGGTGGCAAGAGTTTTGTGGTCGGCGGGCGCAAGATTCTAATCACCCAAATAAAGTCGGGATCGTTCAAGGCTTTTGACGCAACCTGCACTCACGCCGGTTGCCCGGTCACTCAGATTTCATCGAGTGCCATGACTTGCACCTGCCACGGTGCACAATTTAGCCCAACCACAGGCGCCGTTTTGTCGGGCCCAGCAAGGGCACCTCTGCAAAAGATAACCGTGAAGTTGGTTTCCGGAACGGTTACCGTAGTATTTTGAAGTTTGCTTCCCGCTCCCAAGCGGTCTGAAGCTCGTGGTCGGTTGGTAACCTGTGCCACCACCAGTTGTTGTAGTTCGACTCATCGTTTTTCTTGCCAACCTGGCGCTTCAGACGCTTGGCAACCTCGTAGTTATCCAGTGCGGTTAGCGCTCTAAACTTGGCATCCGTTTCCGAAAGCATTTGCATGATTGACTTCCAAGCGCGGTTGCCGGAGTGTTTGCCGGAAAGCGCGGCAACGGTGTCGCGGGCGTCTAAAAGGTGCAAGAACGCCGGCCACTGCACGTTTTCGTTCTGCACGGCAGATTCGTAAAGGGCTACCTCGCCGATGTAAATCTGCACCGCGCTTGCTATTCTTACTGCAGCTTGGCGCCGACGTCCAAATCCGAATGCCACGAGAACCTCTTCTTTTTAAAATTGCCTAGGGATACGACCCCTGTTGTCTCAAGTTTATCGAAATTGAATTGAGCCCCGTCACCACTGATTGTGACCGTTCGTTCACTTATGATTCTGTGAGCGTTCGCCGACATTTCGGTTTGTGAGCGAACGCTCACTTGCGCTACTGTGTGCGTACGCTCACTTTATTGAAAGGACCATTGTGCCGCAGACGACGAGAATACTTGGCATGCAAGTTCGCGAACTCAGGCTCAAAGCTGGTTTGAGTCAGAAAGAGCTGGCGCAACAAGCAAGGGTTTCTCGCGAGTGGCTCGGATCCTTTGAGAACGGCAAGCCGACCGTCGAAATAGGAATGGTTTTAGATGTCATCGGGGTACTCGGCTA
>CANCKM010000068.1 GCA_947378555.1 Microbacteriaceae bacterium | reverse complement strand
GGGTCTTTGGCCGGAACGCAAATGACCTTCTCGTCGATGCCGCCGTCGTCTTCCATCGGCAAAACGCCAACCGGGCGCACCGAAACAACAACACCTGGGTAAACCGGGAACTCCAAAAGCACGAGGGCGTCTAGCGGGTCGCCATCGCCTCCGAGCGTGTTGTCGAAGTATCCATAGTCAACCGGGTAAACAAAGGGTGTGAACAAAACGCGGTCAAGGTGAACCCGACCGGTCTCGTGATCGACCTCGTATTTGTTGCGGCTTCCGCGAGGAATCTCAATAACGGCTTCGTAAGGCATGGGTCTCCTAATTAGAGTTGTTTTGAAGAAGTTTATCGAAAGGTGAGCGGTGCCAGAGCGCGTCAGACTAACCCCGGCCATAGCCGATGTTCGTCGCGCCGTCAGAAACGCGATGGATGCCGCCGCGCTGCACGCCGAAGACCTGGTGTTGGTTGCCTGTTCGGGTGGTGCCGACTCGCTCGCGCTCGCCGCGGCAACGGCTTTTGAGGCCGCTCGTGCCGGCATTCGCGCGGGTGCCATCATCGTCGAACACGGCCTGCAACCCGAAACCGTTTTGGTTGCCGAGCGCACCGCAGCCGTCTTGCGCGACCTTGGCCTGCAGCCGGTCGAGATCGTTGCGGTTCAGGTGCCAGCCGAGTCGCCGGTCGGGCTCGAGGCCGCAGCCAGAGACGCTAGGTATGCGGCGCTCGAGGCAGCGGCAACCCGGCTTGGAGCGAGGGCGATCTTGCTGGGTCACACCCTCGACGATCAAGCCGAAACGGTTTTGCTTGGGCTTTCCAGAGGATCCGGCCCGCGAAGCCTCAGTGGCATGAGCGGACAGCGAGAGCGGTACTTGCGCCCGCTGCTCGGTTTGCGCCGAGCCACCACCGAAGCCTTTTGCGTCGACAGCGGCCTTGAGCCCTGGCATGACCCGCACAATCACCAAGAAAAGTTTCGTCGGGTGCGGGTGCGCAAGGTGATTCTGCCGCTGTTGGAATCCGAGCTTGGCCCGGGGGTCGCCGAGGCTTTGGCTCGCACCGCAACCCAGTTGCGCCAAGACAGCGACTATCTCGACGGCCAAGCCAAAGCCGGTTTTGAGGCCGCGGCCACCGTCACCTGTGCCGAAGCCGGCGAGGTTGAGCTTGCGGTGCCACAACTTTTGAGCCAGCCGCCGGCGATTAGAAACCGCGTCATAAAGCTTGCCCTCGAGCTGGTCGGTGGCCTGGTTTCGAGTCATCAGGTAGAAGCCGTAAACGAGCTGGTCGATAACTGGCACGGGCAGAAAGCCCTTGACCTCTCAGGCGTTAGAGTAGAAAGACGGAAAGACCGAATCGGTCTGAAAACCACCAAAACCCCTAACCAGGAGCCTGCTGAGTGAAACTCGAAACGGTAAAAGACGAAATTACCAAGGTGCTGGTCACCGAAGAGCAGATCAAAACCCGAGTGGCCGAACTGGCACTCGAGATTGACAAAAAATACGCCGGCAAAGACCTCCTGCTAGTCGGAGTTCTAAAGGGTGCCGTCATGTTTATGGCCGACCTGGCCCGAGCGCTCGAACTGCCTTCAACGATGGATTGGATGGCCGTCTCCTCCTATGGTTCGGGCACCGTTTCATCGGGTGTGGTTCGCATTCTCAAAGACTTAGACGCCGACGTTTTGGGTCGCAACGTTTTGATTGTCGAAGACATCATTGACTCAGGCCTCACCCTTTCCTGGTTGGTTTCCAACCTCGAAGCCCGCGGTGCCGCCTCGGTCGAAATCGTTGCCCTGCTTCGCAAACCAGATGCCGCCAAGGTTGAGGTTGAGGTCGCCTGGGTTGGGTTCGACATTCCCAACGAGTTCGTGGTTGGCTACGGGCTCGACTACAACGAGCGCTACCGGTCGCTCACCTGCGTGGGCGTCTTGGCGCCCGCCGTTTACGCTTAGCGGTCTGGCCGGCAAACGGCATCCATCGTCGGTTAAAAAAGTTTTCACCTGACTGCGAACAGGTTTGTGCCACGGGAAATACAGCGGGTAACCTAATGGTTAGTCTTCTTGTCTGCAAGAAAGGGAGAGGCTAAGCCTCACACATGAACTTTAAGAAAATATTGAGTGGTCCATTCGTTTGGATTTTCGGCGCAATCTTGGTTTTGGTTATCGGTTCAAGCCTTATCGGGGGGTCATCTTTCACCAAGGTTGACACCAGCGTTGGCCTAAACCTGATCACCGCCGGCAAGGCCAAAACGGTCAAGGTTATCGATGGCGAACAGCGCGTTGACGTTGTTTTGCGCGATAAAGATGCCAAATACGGCGACCAGGTGCAGTTCTACTTTGTTGCCTCACGTGGCGCAGCCGTCACGCAGGCCATCGCGGTTGCCGATATTGCCGATGGATACAACGACGAGGTTCCCAACACCCCTTGGTACCTGCAGCTTCTTGGCACTCTGATTCCGTTCGTGCTGATCGGTGTCATCTTCTGGTTCTTGATGGCCGGAGCCCAGGGTGGCAACAGCCGCGTCATGAACTTTGGTAAGTCGCGCGCCAAGCTGGTAAACAAAGACACCCCGAAGGTCACCTTCGCCGATGTTGCCGGTGCCGATGAGGCAATCGAAGAACTACAAGAAATCAAAGAGTTCCTCAAGGAGCCACAAAAGTTTCAGGCCGTTGGCGCCAAGATTCCTCGCGGTGTCTTGCTTTACGGCCCTCCGGGAACCGGTAAGACCCTGGTTGCCAAGGCGGTAGCCGGCGAGGCTGGCGTTCCGTTCTTCACCATCTCGGGTTCTGACTTCGTCGAAATGTTCGTCGGTGTTGGTGCCTCACGGGTGCGCGATTTGTTTGAGCAGGCCAAGGCCAGCGCACCATCGATCATCTTCGTTGACGAAATCGATGCCGTTGGTCGCCACCGCGGCGCTGGAATCGGTGGCGGAAACGACGAGCGCGAGCAGACACTGAACCAGTTGCTGGTTGAGATGGATGGCTTCGACTCGAAGACCAACGTCATTCTGATTGCCGCCACCAACCGCCCCGACATTCTTGACCCGGCACTTTTGCGCCCTGGCCGCTTTGACCGTCAGATTGGTGTCGGTGCCCCAGACCTAATCGGTCGCGAACAGATCCTTCAGGTTCACTCAAAGGGCAAGCCAATCGCGGCCGATGTTGATTTGGCAGTGGTTGCTCGTCGCACCCCAGGCTTCACCGGTGCCGACCTAGCCAACGTGCTAAACGAAGCGGCGCTTTTGACCGCTCGCAACAACGAGAAGCAAATCACGGCAGCAACCATCGATGAGGCAATCGACCGCGTCATCGGCGGGCCGCAGAAGAAGTCTCGTTTGATGCAAGACCGTGAGCGCCTAAACACCGCCTATCACGAAGCCGGTCACGCACTGGTTGCCGCTTCGCTAAACCACAGCGACCCGGTCACCAAGGTGACCATCTTGCCTCGTGGTCGCGCTCTTGGCTACACGATGGTCTTGCCGCTTGAAGACCGCTACTCGATGACTCGCAACCAGTTGCTTGACCAGATTGCCTATGCAATGGGTGGCCGCGTTGCCGAAGAAATAGTTTTCCACGACCCAACCACCGGGGCATCTAACGACTTTGAGAAGGCAACCGCAACCGCAAGACAGATGGTCACCCAATACGGAATGAGCGCATCGGTTGGCTCGGTTTCGTTTGGCAACGGCGGCGAAGTCTTTATCGGTCGCGACATGGCTCAAGCGCGTGACTACTCAGAATCAACGGCGCAGGCAATCGACGCCGAGATTCGCGCATTGGTCGAGGGTGCTCACGATGAGGCTTATCAGGCTCTGAACCTAAACCGAAAGGTGCTTGACGCTCTGGCAAAAGAGCTGATGGAACGCGAAACTTTGAACCAGGATGACCTGGTTTCGATTTTCAAGTCCATCAAAAAGATGCCGATGCGCGCCCAGTGGTTGTCTAAGAAGACTCGACCGGTTTCAAAGCAGGGGCCGATCGAGATTCCGATGAAGAACTCAACCTTCGAAAAGCGTGCCGCGATCGACAAGGCCGCCAAGGCTGCAGCCAAGCCAGCCAAGAGCCCAGTTGCTAGAAAAAAGGCGGCTCCGAAGGCTTCCGAGCCAGAGCAGTAAATAAGTGATTGATGCCGAACGCGTCAAGGCAGCGGTAGTCGAGTTACTGTTGGCGATTGGTGAAGACCCCAATCGCGAGCAGTTGCTTGCCACCCCGCAAAAGGTGGCCGATGCCTACGCCGGTTTCTTCAAGGGAATCGACATGGATCCGCTTTTGGCGCTGACCGATACCTTCGAGGCCGAGCACACCGATGCCGTGATTCTCAAAGACATCGAACTGGTTTCAATCTGCGAACATCACCTGTTGCCATTCACCGGTGTTGCCCACATTGCCTATTTGCCGAGTGATCGCGTGATTGGCCTTGGCCGGCTTCCAAAGCTCGTCGAGATCTTGGCCGCCAGACCACAGCTGCAAGAAAACCTAACCGCCCAAATTGCCGATGCGCTCGAGGCCGGACTCAAAACCGAAGGCGTTCTCGTTGTCATCGAGGCCAGGCACCACTGCGTTGCCTCGCGTGGAGCCAGGCAGCCAGAGGTCAGCACCGTCACGATGGCAACTCGCGGATGCTATGCCGAGCCGGTGCGAAGAGCAGAAATCATGGGGCTGATTTCCAAATGAGCTTTCAAAGACCACTCGTGATGGGTGTTCTAAACGT
>CANCKM010000067.1 GCA_947378555.1 Microbacteriaceae bacterium | reverse complement strand
GGCGTAGCGATCTTCAACAAAGATGTTCATGGCGGCCAAACCGGTGGTGACCGTTGTGGTCATCAGGATTCCCGCAAAAACCCAGGAGTTAACGAAGCCGTCGACGCTGACCTCGGCCCCTTTGCCAAAAGAGTCGTTGAGCGAACTGACCTGCTGGCTGCCCAAAAATAGCGTGTAGAGAAGCAGCAAAATTAGCGCCGAGAGCAACGACAGAAAAACACCCATTCGGTCTCTGAAGAAGATGCGCAGGTTGCGAACGACCAGGGTTGCCACGACCTTCATTTGCCACCCCTTGCGGTTAGGTTCAAAAACACGTCATCCATGTTGCCGTGCCGCAACTCAAAATCTTCAACGGCCGACCCAAGCGACTTCAAAAGTTCGAGCGCTTGCAGGCTGTCTTTAGCATTGATTTTGGCAACCCCAGCATCATTGAGTTCACATTTCAGCCCCATCGCCTTTGCGTCGGCCGCCACATCAGCGGGTTGCTTGGCAATCACCGTCAAGGTGGTCGAGCTGTATTTGCTGCGCAACTCAGCGGGGCTGCCCTCTGCAATCGCCCTGCCGTGATCAATCACCAGCACCCGGTTGGCATTCTCGGTTTCCTGCATATAGTGCGTGGTCAAAAACAGGGTCAGCCCAAGTTCGGTGCGCAACTGATGGACGGTGTTCCAAACGTTTTCGCGGCTCTGCGGGTCAAGCCCCGCGGTCGGTTCGTCAAGAAACAGCAGGGCCGGCGACTGCAGCAGGGCGCGGGCAATGTCGGCGCGACGTTTTTGTCCGCCAGACAACAGCCCATAACGACGATGGATAAATTCGCCGATGTCGATTAGCTCTGCCAGGTACGCGATGCGTTTTTCTGCGCCTTCGACCTCATAGAAAGCCGCCTTGGTCTTTAGGTTTTCACCAACGGTCAAGAGTGGATCGAGAATCGAATCTTGAAAGACCACGCCAATCTGACTGCGAATCTGACGATCGTCCTTGCCTACAGTCAGCCCGTTAAGTTCGATTTCGCCCGAGTCGGCTTGCAACAGCGTGGTGAGGCAACTGATCGTCGTGGTCTTGCCGGCTCCGTTGGTTCCCAGAAAGGCAAAGACGCTTCCCGACTCGACCTCAAATGAGAGATTGTCGACCGCACGCAGCGACCCGAATGACTTGGTCAGCGATTCGACTCTTATGCTCATGCTAGAAATCCCCCTGGCTTGAGTTTAAAGTCAAAGCGTAGCGCAGGGAAGAGGCGGTTTTCTTCCAGCCCTCGAGCTAAAAGTGCTCGCGCACCTGAATCACGTTGCCGTCTGGATCGTTGCCATCGGCATAAACCCAGGCTTCATGCTCTTGGGTTTGCGATTTGATGTGGCCACCATTTTGCCCGGCCGCCAACTGAGCCTTGGCAATACTTGGCACTTCAAAAACCGGCTTGATTGGGTTGTTTTCACCAAGGCTTGGTTCACTGCGGTGCTCAACTGGCAGCAAGTGCAACAGCACTTCGTTTTCGCGATTGCTCACACTCGCGAAGGCTTCGGAAACGTAAGGGGTCTGGCAATCAAAAAGCGCCCTATAAAACTTGACCGACTTTTCGAGGTTTGAAACCCAAAGAACTACCGTGGTCATTTTCCATACCCCTTTTTAACTCAAGGAATTTTGTGCGCGAGGCGGGACTTGAACCCGCACGCCCGTGAAGGCACTGGCACCTGAAGCCAGCGCGTCTGCCATTTCGCCACTCGCGCGCATGCAGCTAACTGATCTGCACAACTTATTGAGGATACCAAAGTTCTTTCACAACCTAGTAAAAGGTAAACTTGAAAAACGCAAACCGTGAGGATCACCTTGGGCTTTCTAGAGAACTTTGAGAAGGGGCTTGAGCGTTTCGTTACCGGAGCATTCACCAAGACCTTCAAATCAGAGTTGCAGCCGGTGGAAATCGCGGGTGCTATTAGAAGCACGATGGATGCCAATGCCGCAATCCTCAGCCGCGAGCGCATTTTGGCGCCAAACAGTTATGCGGTGCGCCTTTCCAGCCCAGACTTCAAACGCATGCGACAACTTGGCGATGAACTCATCACCGAGCTGACCAACCTGGCAGCCAAGCACGCATCCAAGCAGGGATTTCAATTCGGCGCCACGCTTCAAATCAAACTGGTCGAGGATGGCTCGCTCGCAATCGGTGAGGTGCAGGTGACCTCGAGCTCAGAGAAGCTTGCGATCGAGTGGACCCCGGCGCTAGACATAGCGGGCAAACGATACCTCCTCACAAAACCAAGAACCTCGGTTGGCCGCGACCCATCGGCAGACATTCAGATCGATGACCCCGGCCTGAGCCGCAAACACTTTGAAATAGTTTGGGATGGTGCCAAGGCCGGCGTTCGCGACCTTGGATCAACCAACGGCACCAAGGTGGCCGGTCGCGCGATAACCGAAACATCCATCGTCGCTGACACCGCGATAACCGCCGGTAGAACCGAATTCATCTTTCGGGTGGTAGCCAGAAACGCACCCAACTACTCAACTAAGGCGGAAACCCCTTGAGCGATTTAGCCCTGTTCCTGGTGCGCACCGGATTTCTTGTTGTGATGTGGATTTTTGTCTTCACCATCATCTCGGTGATTCGCGCGGACCTCTTTGGTCAGCGCGTGGTGAGCAAAGTGGCCGAGGCTAATGCGCCAAGGGTGGTTTCTGCCCCAATCGCCAGGGTTGCCCCAACGGTCGGAGTCGCGGGATTATCAACCGGCGCAATGCCTCAGTTGACGCAGCCCCAAGAAGACAAGACCGAACCGACCCACCTGGTTGTCACCGAAGGCCCGCGAGCCGGCTTCAGCCTGAAACTTGCCACCACCGAGGTTTTGATTGGCCGCGCCAAGAACTCCGACCTCGTGGTCGACGACGAGTTCGCTTCAACCCAGCACGCCAAGCTGGTCAAACTAGATGGCGAATGGTTGCTGCAGGATCTCAACTCAACCAACGGAACCTTTATAAACGGCATCAAGGTTGGCACCCCCGAGATTCTGCGAGTCAACACCCCCGTGAAAATCGGTAAGACCGTTTTTGAGCTTCGGGCATAGATCGAGGCTGAGCATTTGACCATTCAAACCAGAGTTGCCGGCGTCTCAGACGTTGGCCGCATTCGCAAGAGCAATCAGGATTCCGGGTACACCGGCTACAACCTGTTTTTTGTTGCCGATGGAATGGGCGGTCACGCCGGCGGTGACATCGCCTCGGCGCTAACCACCCAGAGCCTTGCTCATATAGACGAGAACTACCACGAGGCGTCGCAGGCTTCCAAAGCACTCGTGAACGCAATGTGGAGCGCCAACTCGCTGCTCACCCAGACCGTAAAAGATCACGCCGAACTCGCCGGCATGGGCACCACCGTTTCGGCTCTGCTATTCGCCGACACCAAAGCCGTCATCGGTCACATTGGTGATTCCCGCATTTATTTGGTGCGCGATTCGGCCGTCAAGCAAATCACCACCGACCACACCTTCGTGCAGCGCCTCGTCGACACCGGCCGCATCACCCCGGCCGAGGCGCTAACCCACCCGCGCCGCAGCGTTTTGATGCGCGTGCTCGGCGATGTCGAAGAGTTCCCAGAAATCGACACTCAGGCCATTGAAACCAAACCCGGTGACCGATGGATGTTGTGCTCCGACGGGCTCACCGGTGCTCTGCCGGAAGATTTGATGAACGGCATTCTGTTGCGCGAAACCGACCCGGCCGAGGCAGCCGATCTTTTGGTCGGCGAGGCCATCGAATACGGTGCTCCCGACAACGTAACGGTGGTGATTGTTGATGTTTTGCCAGTGGCCGCAGACGAGCAGCCGGCATCCATCGTCAAACCAAGCTTTTTGGGTTCGGCGGCCAACGAGGTTGTCATCGAGGTGCGCAAGGGCGCACGCATGCTGCAGCTTCTGAACCCGCGCACCATCACCGACCTGTTTACCCCCGACCAAGAGACCTCTAGCGTGGTGCCCGAATCTGAGGAGTACCTCGAGAAGATTCTGAAACAAACCAAAACCAGAATCAGAAATCGATGGATACGCCAGCTGCTCGTGGTTTTGCTTTGGATTGGCATTGCCGTTGGCAGCCTGTCGGCCGGCTACAGCTACACCCAAACTCGCTTCTACGTTGGTGTATTCGATGGACACGTGGCCATCTATCAGGGAATCAAAGAATCCCTCGGCCCGTTCAAGTTTTCGCATTTGTATGACGTGACCGGAGTCGATGTCACCGCGCTGCCCGAATACCAGCAGAGCCTGGTGGCCGACACTGTTTCGGCCGAGAACCTGCCAGATGCCAGACGCATCGTCGAAACCCTAGCGTTGCTGGCAAGTCATGGCTAGGGCGCGCGAGACCAGCGCCGTTAGCATTCGACGCATCGTGCGGGTGGTGCCCCGGGCCAGAAACATTGAGGCAATGCTTTTGGTTTTTGCCCTCGGCATCAACGCCTTTGAGCTCGCCCAGATTCAACTTTCCACCATCCAGGTTTATAACCTCGAGATTCTTTTTTACTGGGCTCCGATTGCGGTTTTGAGTCTTGCGATTCACCTCTTGCTGCGCGGCAAGGCATCCCAGGCCGACCCGCTCATTCTTTCAATCGCCGTTTTGCTAAACGGGCTCGGGGTTGCCGAAATCTATCGACTCGATTTGGCAACTCGCGCCTCGGGTGGCCAAGACTTCTTTGGCACCAAACAACTCATCTGGACCTCAATCGCAATGGTTGTCGCCTTCGCGGTGATTCGCTTCGTGCCAAATCACCTCTTCTTTAGGCGCTACGTTTTCATCTCGATGTTCATCGGCATCGGCTTGCTGCTTTTGCCAGTCGTTCCGTTTTTGGGTCTGACAATCAACGGCGCCAGACTATGGATAGGCATCGGCCCGTTCACCTTCCAACCGGGGGAGTTGGCGAAGGTGGCTTTGACCGTGTTCTTCGCCGGTTACCTGGTGACCCGACGCGAATCGTTGACGTTGGTTGGCCGCAAGTTTCTCGGCATCCAGTTTCCGCGGGCTCGCGAACTGGGT
>CANCKM010000066.1 GCA_947378555.1 Microbacteriaceae bacterium | reverse complement strand
TTCTCGGCCCGGTCAATGATCAAGGTGTTGGCGTTTGGAATGTCGATTCCGGTTTCGATAATCGTCGTTGAAATCAGGACGTCAAACTTGTGCTCCCAGAAATCAACTACAACTTGCTCGAGGGCGGTCTCAGACATTTGCCCGTGGGCTACCGCGATGCGAGCTTCTGGCACCAAAAGGGCAATCTCGTTTGCAATTTTTTCAATGGTGCTGACTCGGTTATGAACGAAGAACACCTGCCCCTCACGAATCAGTTCACGGCGAATGGCTGCCGCCACCTGCTTTTCGTTGTAGGTTCCGATGAAGGTCAAAATCGGGTGGCGGTCTTCGGGAGGCGTGGCAAGGGTAGACATTTCTCGAATGCCGGTGATTGCCATCTCGAGGGTTCTTGGAATCGGGGTTGCCGACATCGCCAAAATGTCGACGTTGGTCTTCATCTCTTTGAGCTTCTCTTTGTGTTCAACACCAAAGCGCTGCTCTTCATCGATGATGATGAGCCCTAGGTTTCTAAACTTAACGGTTTTAGAAAGCAAACGGTGGGTTCCGATGACCAGATCAACCGTGCCATCGGCAAGACCAGCGAGGGTTTCCTTGACTTCCTTCTCGGTTTGAAAGCGGCTGAGCGAGCGCACGTTCACCGGGAAGCCGCTAAATCGACCCTCAAAAGTATCGGTATGCTGCCGAACTAAAAGCGTGGTTGGCACCAGCATGGCAACCTGCTTGCCGTCTTGGATTGCCTTGAAGGCGGCGCGCACGGCAACCTCGGTCTTGCCATAACCGACGTCGCCGGCAAGCAGGCGATCCATCGGAATTTCACTTTCCATGTCTCGCTTGACCTCATCGATGGTGGTCAACTGGTCGACGGTTTCAACAAAGCTGAAGGCTTCTTCAAGCTCGCGCTGCCAAGGAGTGTCCGGACCAAAGGCGTGACCGCGGCTCTTCATGCGAGCGCTGTAAAGCTTGACCAAGTCGATGGCGATAGCGCGAACCGCCTTGCGAGCCCGACCCTTGATAGATGACCACTCGGTGCCACCCATCTTGCTCAAGACCGGGGCCTCGCCGCCAACGTATCGGGTTAGCATGTCGAGCTGATCGGTCGGCACAAACAGGGTGTCGCCCGGGTAGCCACGCTTGCTAGGCGCGTATTCGATGAGCAAGTACTCACGTTCATGCTGCTGTTTGCCGATGCCGGTCTTGCGAGTTACCAACTCGAGAAAGCGACCGATGCCGTGAACCTCGTGCACCACATAGTCGCCGGCTTTAAGAGTCAGCGGGTCAACCAGCTGGCCACGCTTGGCAGCCAGCTTGCGCACCTGCGGGCTGACATAAACGGCAGATTTGCCATAGAACTCGGCCTCGGTGATAACAATTAGGTTGGATGCCGGAGCGGTGAACCCGCGCCGCAGCGAGGCCTGGGTCAGGTACACAGTTTTAGGCTTCGGCTTGGCCGGCAGGGCATCAACGACCAGGGCCTTGATGTCGGCGCCTTTTAGCATCTCGGCCATACGCTCGGCGGTGCCGTGGCCTTCGGAGGCAACCACAATCAGCTGCTCGTGCTGAGCCTGATCTCTGATCCAATCGAGGACACCAAGATCTAGCGCGCGAAAATCTGGAATGGTCAACAGGGCAAGCTCGATGAGCGATTCATCGTCGGCACCAAACTGGCTGATGGTGCAAAGTTGCCGACCGGCAAGCGCATCGGTGAACTGCGAAAGTTCGACGAAGCCACCGGCACTAAGGTCAATCGGAGCCTGCGCGCCCTCGGTTGCCGCATCCCAGGCGGCGTGCAAAAACTCGTCATTGGTTTCAACCAGGCTGGCCGCCCTAGCAGCCGACTTCTCAGGCGATAGCAGGGTCACCGAAGCATCGGCGGGCAAATAATCGGTGAAGGGAATCAGCGCGTCAACCAGGGCCGGAGCGAGCGATTCCATGCCCTCAACCGGCATGCCCTCGGCGATTTTGGCAAGCATGGTGGTGAGGTTAGGGAACTCGTGGGTCATCTGACGAGCCCGGTTGGCAACGGCCGGGGTGATGATGATTTCGCGGGCCGGGTAAATGGTGATGTCTTTTAGACGTGTCTCGAAACTTCGCTGATCGGCAACCGAAAACTCGCGAATCTCTTCTAGCTCGTCACCAAAAAACTCGAGTCGCACTGCATGCTCGGCCGTGGTCGGGAAAATATCGACGATTCCACCGCGCACCGCAAACTCGCCACGCTTGGTCACCATGTCGACTCGGCTGTAGGCAATCTCTACGAGCTTTAGGCTGAGCTCCGGCAAGAAATAGTCTTTGCCCTGAGCAAGATTCAGCGGCGGGTGATTGGCAAGCCCGGCAACCACCGGCTGCAAAACCGCGCGCACCGATGCGATAACAAAAACCGGCTTCTTCGGCTGTTTACTGGCTGGCCCGGTAGCGATGTCGTGCAGGCGGTGCAAAACCTTTAGGCGCCGACCAACGGTCTCGGCGCTTGGGCTTAGCCGCTCATGCGGCAGGGTCTCCCAACTAGCAAACTCAAGCACCTCGCAATCGGGCACAAAGGCGCGCAGCGCCGCGGCTAGGTCTTCGCCTTCGCGACCGGTGGCAACCACAATAAGCTGCACCGGGTTTAGTTGTTTTTCGGCCCGAAACTGGCTAATAACCGAAACAATCGATGGATGCGCGCCAAGCGGCGCAACAATATCGACCCGTTTGGCGTCAATCTTTCCTTGAAGTTTTGCAAAAGGGTAGCCCTCTGCTACGAGCGCGACTAACCCACGAAGATTCACGTATCTAAGTCTAAGTTGCCGCCGAGGCCAGCCGGCGTGAAAGCGGATTTAGCCGCTCGGAAAGACTGTTTAGGCCGTGTGAAATCGACCACTTGCCAGGGCAACACCGTCGGCAACTATCGCCTCAACCGCATCGGCGGCTATTTCTAGGGTCACCGGAAGCTCTTTGCGTTCGGTTGAAGAGAAATTCCGCAGCACAAAATCGGCGGTGTCCATGCTTCCGGGAGGCCTGCCAATGCCGATTCGCACCCGAGCAAACTCGTTTGAGGCGCAGGTGGCAATGATGTCTCGCAAACCGTTGTGACCGGCGTGGCCACCGCCTTGCTTTAGACGCACGGTCTCGGCTGGCACATCAAGCTCATCGTGCAAAACAATCAGCGAGGTGATTGGCAGGTCGAAGAACTTTAGTAGCGCGGAAACCGGTCGCCCAGAAAGGTTCATGAAGCAGGCCGGTTTGGCAAGGATCAACTTGGCCTCGTGCGGCTCGCCATTTTTGGTGAAACGCAGGCGGGCCTCGGCAACGGCAGCGCCTGCCTTATGCGATTTGAACTTGGCCCCGAGGCGATTGGCAAGAACATCCAAAGCCATTTGACCCACATTGTGCCGATTAGCAGAATAGTCGGACCCGGGGTTACCGAGTCCGACTATTAAGTAGGTTTCTGAACTAGGCAGCTTACTTCTCTTCTGGAACGCCGTCAGCTTGACCGGCTGCGGTTGCAAGAACCATAGCAATCAGGGTGTCAGCTGGCAAGTCGAGGGTAACGCCCTTTGGAAGGGTCAAGTCGGCAACGGTGAAGTGGTGGCCGGCAAATTCCTTGTTGGTGCTAAGAACTACGAAGTCAGGAATGTTGGTGGCTTCGGCTTCAAGCTTCACGGTCTTGTGCTCAAGATCGATCGTGGTGCCCGAAAGAACTTCGCCAATGAGGTGAACTGGAACCTCAACGTGGACCTGCTCGCCACGGGTGATCTCGATGAGGTCAACGTGCTCGATGATCTGGCTGATTGGATCCTTTGAAGCTGACTTCACCAAAACGAGTTCGGTCTTGCCGTTGATCTCAAGTTCGATAACCGCGTTCTTGGTGCGAAGCACGATTGCCAACTGACGGGCAGGAAGCGATACGTGGCGTGGGTCTGATCCGTGACCGTAGATTACGGCTGGGGTCTTGCCTACGGCGCGCAACTTGCGGGCTACACCCTTGCCAAAAGCTTCGCGAGGTTCTGCAACCATCTTGTTATCAGACATTATGAATCCATTTCTTTAGTGTCTAGAGGTGACTCTAGGAAGATTATTTTCAATCAACTCAAGCGCATTACGCGAGGATTAAGAGTGGTTAGACCACTTGCTTCGCCCGTCGATCACGGCTTCGGATTCTTATCGAATCGTCGGCCCTCGCCGTTGTCTTCCTAAAGTCTAACGCCTGTGTGCTGTATGCGACAAACGACGAATCAACAGGGCGGCCACGATAATGGCCGAACTGATTAGAACGGCCGGGCCCGGAACCGCTAGGGCAAGGGTTGCGCAAAGCAAAAAGCCGAGCACCGCGAGCCATCTGGGTTGCAGCCTTTCGGTCGCCGGTTGCCGCAAAACGGCTAGGTGACCGATTGAGTAGTAAACCAAAACCGCGAAACTCGAGAATCCGATGACCCAACTTAACTCGCCGATTTGAACCAAGACACAAGCGCCGATGGATACGCAAACCTCGGCAAACCAAGGCGAACCGGCTCGGTTTCTTTTGGCAAACACGGTCGGCAGCTCTAGATCTTCTGCCATAGTGGCCGCGGTTCTTGAAACCCCGGCGAGCAACGCCAGGATTGAGCCAAGGCAAGCAAGTGAGGCAACCAAGACCACAACAGCCTGCGGAAGCCATGGGAATACCTTTTGGTCCAGTTGCAGAAAAGGTGCCACCGCCGAGGTCAGCGCCGAGCCAAGGGCAAGCTTTAGGGTCAGCGCCAACAGGGCGTAAAGACCAAGCACTGCCCCGAGTGAAATCGCGATGGCCCGAGGAATGTTGCGCTTGGCATCCCGCACCTCGGTGCCCAAGGTTGCAACCCTTGCGTACCCGGCGAAGGCAAAGAAAATAATCGAGGCCGCAGTTAGCACATCAAAAAGGTTGACCGCGGGGGCGGCCAGCGGCTGCGGCATGGCTGGCGGATTCGAACCAAAACCGAGCCAACCAAGGGTGGCAACGATTGAAAAAACCAAAAAGGATGTTGTCAGCGTGGCCAAGACCAGCGCTACCCCGGCGGTGCGATTAATGCCCAAAAGATTTATCAGGGTGAGTAAAGCGATGGCCA
>CANCKM010000065.1 GCA_947378555.1 Microbacteriaceae bacterium | reverse complement strand
TGGGCAACACCTTGACCCCACGGTGTGGTCATTCGACTTTGATGCCGGCAAACGCCGAGCCGGGCTCTGCAACTACACCGAGCGCAGAATCACCATATCGAAACACCTGGTCGAACTTCATTCGATGGATGAGTCTTTGCAAGTCATGATTCACGAAATCGGTCATGCCCTCGCTGGCAAAGCCGCCGGCCCCGGGCCAATCTGGAAGTCGACGGCTGCGGCCATCGGGTATCGGGCCGAGCGTTTCAGCGGGCAACAAATCGCCGCCAACACCGCAGCCTTTGTGGGCACCTGCAAGGCGGGTCACCAGCATTATCGATATCGCAAACCCACTCGCGAACTTTCCTGCGGCATTTGCTCCAAGGGGTTTGCCAAGTCGGCTCTAATTACCTGGCGGCCGCGCTCCTAAATCTTTGGCGCCTAAAAACCCAGCAGCACCCAGATCAGCAGCATCGAAACCACGGCACCGGCAAAAAAGTTGAGCCAGATGAACTTGCGCCATCCATCGTTCGCTTTTTCACATTCCGCATCGGTTATGTTCAAAAACGGCCAAACGATGACCAGGTATGGCAAAGCCGCGATGCTGGCCAAGGCGCCAGGCCAGCCGAGGAATGAAACCAAGACGCCAGCCAGCAGGTAGCAGGCGAAGGCGAATCGGCTGGTGGATCTTGCCCCAATGGCTGTGGCGATGGATGAAATGCCGCCTTCGCGGTCAGCCTTCACGTCTTGCACCGCTCCGAAGGCGTGCGAGGCAACTCCCCACAGGGTGAAGGCCGCGATTAGCGTGAGGTTGAAACCACTCGCCAGGCTCGCCCCGGCTGCCGAAAGACCAACGATCATGGGCCCCACAAAGTGGCTGGCCGAAGTAATGGAATCTAAAAACGGGCGTTCTTTGAAGCGCAAGCCCGGGGCGCTGTAGGAAACAACTGTGAAGACGAAAAGTGTCAGCCAAAGTGAAGTAGTAGGTGTCGATACCGCGAATAGGTATGCCAGAAAAGGAATGCAAAGTAGCACCGAACTCCAAAGCGTCAGCTTGTGCCAACGCCGGCCCAGCAGCGCGCCTTCGATTCCGCCCTTGCGCGGGTTTCTCAAATCACTTTCGTAATCGAACACGTCGTTGATTCCGTACATCAAGAGGTTGTAAGGAATCAAGAAGAACAGGGTGCCGATTATGAGCACCGCATCGACTCGGCCGGTTACGACGAAGTAGGCGGTTCCAAAGGGGTAAGCGGTGTTAATCCAAGAGACCGGCCTCGAAGACCAAAAGAGTTGCTTGAGGGCTTCCATTATTTCTTTTCCCGTCCAGTTTTCTTGTCACTCTGTTTGCCGAGAACCCACCAAACGGTAGGAACCACTAATACCGCCGCCACCGTATAGGCAAAGTCTTCAATCGGCGCAATCCCAATCAAAAGCCCTGAAATCTTGGCTTCGTCATAGGCGACAATCTTGCCAAATATAATCGCGTTGTCGAAAATCGCCGTTAGCAGCAACATCGGCAAGAGAGTGAGCGCATAAAGCCGCCAACGCTTGCGAGCGATCTGAGTCAGAAATCCAACCGCTGCGATGGACATAAAAATGAGGTTGAGCACGAAGTAGGTCATGACCTTGGCCCGCTTTTTCGCATCAGGGTCAGTCGAGTCACCGCGACAAAAACCTCGAGTGTCGTGTAGCAAAGCACCGTCAGAAACAAAACCTCTTCAACCGGAACCTCGGGGGCAACCACCAGGCCGCTCAGAAAAGGCGAGTGCCCGCGAAAGAAGATGCCAAGACCAATGCCGGCTAAATCCCAAAGCAAGAAGTAGCCAACCCCACTGCCAACCGCAATCGCTGCCCTGCGCCACTTAGGAAAAAAGGCGAGGCGGTAGCGAAAGTCGAACGAGAGCAAACCTGCAAGCGAGAAAACCAACGCCAGCAGGTAGCCCCAATTCGTAAGGCTGAACATTAGGCGTTTAGGCCCTTCCAGCCACTCGCCGGCAAAGGCTTCAGTTCATGCTCGATTGGCCCGGTGCTGCGGTCGTCAACGAGACGCTTATAAACCAGCTCGGCACCGATGAGGCACATAGGCAGCCCGATTCCGGGAATCGTGTGGTGACCCGCGTAATAGAGACCCTTGACCTTCTTTGAGTAGTTGGACGGTCTAAAGAAGGCGCTCTGCTTGAGAGTGTGAGCCATTCCAAGGGCGGTTCCTGACCAAGCGTTTAGCTCTTCAACGAAGTTCTGCGGTCCCATCGTGCGGCGCACAACGATGCGCTCAGCGAGGTCTGGAATCTTGCACCAATCGGCGATCTGCTCAATGATGCGGTCAGCCTCGGCCTCAAAGCCTGGGTCTCCGGCGCGGTCAATGCCACCGCGACCGATCGATGGGTCGGCAGCAGCCGGAACCAAAACGAACAGGTTTTCGTAGCCGTCCGGGGCAACGCTCGGGTCGGTCTTGGAAGGAGCGCAAATGTAGAGCGAGGCAGGGTTTGGAACCTTGCGCTTGCCGTCGGCCTTGTGGAAGACCTCGCTGAAGTTGGCGTTCCAGTCGTCGGAATACAACAGGGTGTGGTGTTCCAACTCAGGAATGCGCCCCTTGACGCCTAGATATAAAAGGAGTGCCGAAGGGCCAGGAATCTTGTTCTTCCACCATTTTTCTGGCAGGGTCTGTTCCTCTGGCTTTAGAAGCTTGGTCTCAACGTGGTGCAGGTCGGCCGTGGCAACCACAACGTCGGCCTCAAAGAAGACCTCGCCCACCCAGACGCCGGTTGCCCGACCGCCTTTGGTCTCAATCTTGGTGACCGGCGAGTTGGTGTGAACCACCACGCCGTGGGCCTTTGCGATGCGTTCGATGGCCTCAATGACCGTGTAGAGCCCACCCTGTGGGTAAAAGACACCGACGTTCATGTCAATGTGCGTCATCAGGTGATACATGCTCGGGGTGTCAAATGGTGAGGCGCCCAAGAACACTGCCGGAAAGTCCAGAATCTTGCGCAGTCGCATGTCCTTCACGTGTTGACCGGCGAACTTATCTAGCGAGGTCAACAGGTGCTTGATGAAAAGCCCAGCCTTCGACATCACGTCGGGGTGCAGGAAGCCCTTGTAGCCCTGAAAGTTGGTGTACAAAAAGTGCTTGGTTGCTAGGTTGTAGGTGTCTTCTGCCGAATCCAAGTAGGACTGAAGGCGATCTGCTGATCCGGGCTCTAGACGCTCAAAGAGCGCTTTGTTGTCGGCGAGGTTATCTCGAATCAACAGGGTCTCTTCGAAGCCCTCGTTTCGCGTTTGGTAAGCCGGGTCGAGGCGAATCAAATCGAGTTCGGCGGCGGCAGTGGTTCCCATGAGCTTAAAAAACTGATCGAAGGCATCCGGCATCAAATACCAAGATGGGCCCATGTCGAACTTGAATCCGTCCTTTTCCCAGATGTAGGCGCGGCCACCAACTTTTTCACGGGCCTCAACCAGGGTCACCTTCATGCCGGCCTTGGCAAGCAGAGCAGCTGAGGCCAAACCTGCAATGCCACCGCCGACAACCACGGCGGTTTTTTGGTCGGTCACTCGTTCGCCTGAAACTTTTTCACTCATTTAGGTAGCACTCCTATAAGGGCTTTTAGAAGAATCCAGAACTTGACTGGATTTGGTACACGGATTCGGGTTTCGATCAGTTCCACCGCCGGGGTTTTGGCGATTCGGTGATTTAGTTCTTCAAACAAGAGGTGCGCGGCAGAAACCGCGCGGCTGGATGACCTTGGAAGCAGTGGCAGGCTAGCCGCCGAAACAGCTAGGTCGGCTTGAATGTCTGCCACCAAACGGATCTTGTCTTGCTCTGTGAAACTTGCCGCGGCCACCCCTGGAAAATAACTGCGACCGAGCGCTTTAAAGTCCGCGGCGAGGTCTCGCAAAAAATTGACCTTTTGAAATGCTGAGCCCAAGGCTCTTGCCCCAAGAACCAACTTTTCGGTTTCGGTTTCGCTGTATCGGCGTTCGAGCATGAATGCTCTCAGACACATCAGGCCAACCACCTCGGCCGAGCCATAAACGTATTCGTCAAAACCGGCCTGGTCGTATTCCTGTTCGGTCAGATCAAGGCGCATGGAATGAAAGAACGGGCGAATAATCTCTTCACCAAAGCCGGTCAATCTTGCGGTGTAGGAAAAGGCGTGAACCACGAGGTTGGTGCTGAAGCCGGCCTCAAGCGCGCGATGGGTTTCAACCTCAAGTTCGGTCAGTGCGCTCGCCGGATCAACCGTTCCACCGGCGGCAACAGCCTCGGCGGCCGCGCCATCGACAATCTCGTCGGCAACTCGCACCAGCGCATAAATGTTTTCGACGTGCTGGCGAATATTTGGGCCAAGTAGCTTGGCTGCTAGACCAAACGAGGTCGAGTAGGAGGCAATAACCTCACTCGAGGCGCGCTCGGCGGCGAGGGTGTAAAGGGCCAGCCCAGTTGGATTTTTAGTGGTGTCTTGATTGGTCACGATTTAAGGCTACAACCAGTCTCGACGTCGAAAGCTGAAGTACAGCAAACCCGATATGCCCAGGATTGCTCCGGTGGAAACCCAAAAACCCCAGCCCTCGCTGAAGCCCGGGTAAGGCACGTTTTGCCCGTAAAAGCCGGTGATTGCGGTTGGCACGGCGATGATTGCGGCCCAACTGGTTACCTTTTTCATGACCAGGTTCATGCGATTGCCCTGAATGGTCAGATTGGTCTCTAATAGGGTGGTCACCAAATCGCGCAACGAGTCCGTCCAGTCGGCAACTCGCATCACGTGATCGTAAATGTCTTGGAAGTAGGCGTACATTCCGTTGCCAAGAACTTGAGTGTCTCGCTTGATAATCGGGTTCAGCACCTCGCGCATTGGCACGGCAACTCGGCGCAGGGTGACCAAGGCTTTGCGCAGGTTATATGAGCGGCGTTGAATCTCGGTGTCTTTTCGCTCGCCGTCAAACATCAGATCTTCC
The DNA here is from genome assembly GCA_947378555.1 of Microbacteriaceae bacterium. Lineage (GTDB taxonomy): Bacteria > Actinomycetota > Actinomycetes > Actinomycetales > Microbacteriaceae > Rhodoluna. The sequence goes on along the minus strand of CANCKM010000065.1, from coordinate 173 downwards.
AGCTCTTCAACCTCATCGTCCAGCTTTTGAATGACATCGAAGTATCCATCGACAATGACGTCAAGCAGGCCCCAAAGTAAGAAGGCAACGCCGTGCTCGGCCAGCACAACCGATTCGTCCCAGCGCTTGGTGACGGCCGCGATGTCAAAGCTTTCGTCGCGGCGCACGGTGAT
>CANCKM010000064.1 GCA_947378555.1 Microbacteriaceae bacterium | reverse complement strand
AAGCGTGGTCAAGCCTTTGTTGTTCCAAGCTCACATTTGGGTGAGCCAAACACGCGATTTGCTATCGTGAATCCACAGACAACTTTGGAAAGTTTGGTTTCGATCCTCGATTCAATGAACGAATAGGTAAATCATGAAGCTAACGGTGGCGCAACCTCAGGTGAGCTTGGCTAGGGTTCAGGAATCTAATAGAGCCCCCTTGCGAGTAGCCCTGGTGCAAACCTCTTGGCACGCGGACTCGGCTGAGCACGAGGCAACGCTCAACCAAGGAATCGCACTGGCGGCCGAAGCCGGAGCATCCATAGTTTTTCTTCCGGAACTCACCCTGAGCAGGTATTTCGCGGACACTCGCCCAAACGTGGTGCCCAACTCCCTAGCAGAGCCACTCTTTGACGGACCAACCCATAGGTTTGCGGCTCGCGCGGCCGCAGCCAATAATGTTGTGGTGCACGCCTCGCTGTTCGAGTATCAAGACTCGGCAGATGGTCGAGGGCTCAACTGCGCCATCCTGGTTGACCCAAAAGGCGACATCATCGCTCGCACCCCGAAGCTTCACATTCCGGTGACCGCCGGCTATTTTGAAGACAAATACTTCAGCCCGGGGCCGGCAGACGGAGACCCATACGAGGTTTATGACCTTGAGCTAGCCGGAACCAAAACCAAAATTGGACTTCCAACCTGTTGGGATGAATGGTTTCCAGAGGTTGCCCGAAACTACGCACTTCGCGGTGCCGAACTGCTGGCCTACCCAACTGCAATCGGGTCCGAGCCGGATCACCCCAACTTTGATACCGAACCGCTTTGGCGTCAGGTGATTGTGGCAAACGGAATAACGAATGGCACCTTCATGGTGGTGCCAAATCGGTTCGGCAATGAAGGTTTGATCACCTTTTACGGCAGCAGCTTTATAAGTGACCCCTACGGTCGCGTTTTAGTTCAGGCCGCCCGCTCAGGCGATGAGGTGCTGGTTGCCGACCTTGATTTAGATCAGTGCCATGACTGGCTGGACTTATTTCCGTTCTTGGCTACCAGAAGACCAGACACCTACGACCGACTCTTGGCTCCAATCAAACAGCCTTGGGGCCCCGAAAATTGAGCATTTATCACGATAGCTGGGTGATGCCAGCCGAGTGGGCACCGCATGAGCGCACTTGGATGGCTTGGCCATCTGCCGATTACACGCTTGGGTCGGATGCGCAGTCCGCCGAGCTAGCGCGCCAAACTTGGGCGTCGGTTGCCAACGCAATAATCCGATTTGAACCGGTGACAATGTTGGTCGAGGCATCCGACTACGCTCTTGCCAGAGACTACCTTGATGAACGAGTAAAGCTGGTTGAAGCCGAACTCGACGATGCCTGGATGCGGGACATCGGGCCGACCTTTGTAAAGAATTCGACCGGCGCACTCGCCGGAGTTGATTGGGTTTTCAACGGCTGGGGATTGCAACCCTGGGCAAAATGGGGAAAGGACGGTCGCATCGCGAAGTTTATCGACGCTGAACTTGGTCTTCCAAACTTAGAAAGCCCGCTGATTAACGAAGGTGGGGGCTTTCACGTCAATGGTTCGGGAACCATTTTGCTCACCGAAACGGTGCAGTTGGGCGTTGGCCGAAACTCAAACTGGACCAAGGCTGAAGTCGAGCAGGAGCTTTCACGACGCTTAGGAACCAACCGAGCCATTTGGTTTAAGCGCGGACTAACTCGAGATTACGAGGAGTTCGGAACCCGCGGACACGTTGACATCGTCGCCTGTTTTGCAGACGAAAACACCATCCTTTATCACGATCAACAAAACCCCGAACATCCCGACTTCCTCGTGAGCCAAGAGGTGCGAGCAACTTTAGAGGCAGCCGGTGATTTTAAAATCGTTGGAGTCCCCGCACCCAAGGTGCTTCGCGACGATTCGGGCTGGGTTGATTTCAGTTACATAAATCATTACCTAGTGGCCGGAGCCGTGATCCTCTGCGCCTTTAATGACGAAAACGACGAGCTGGCTCGGGACACTCTCCAGGCAGTCCACCCCGACAAAGAGATAGTGCTAGTGGACGCCAGAGCCTTGTTTGAGCGCGGTGGCGGCATTCACTGCATCACTCAGCAACAGCCACGCTAGTTTGTATTTTTAGCTTTTTGAACTTGGCTGGGATACCCCTGGCAATGTTGTCAATGAGGCGCATCGCAGTTTCAGGAGTGATGTGGCCCGGATCCTTATAAACCGCTTTGCCAGCCACCACGGCTGCACATTTAGTTGCCGAGCAAAAGGCGTTTGTTAGGTCGATTCGAGAAACCTGTGGCCAGCCCTTAACCGCAGCGGGCAGTGGATCGCCAACACTTAGGGCATCCAGTCTTGAGTTATCGCAGCCACCCGAGGCCACTTTGGCCGCATCGGCAAGACAGACCTGCGGATCCTTGATGCCTTTCGGCACGTCGCGGATTACAACTACCCAGGTGCCCCGCTTAGTTTGAGACTTAACGGCCGACGCAAATCCCTTGCCAATGTTGTCAAAAGAGTGGGTCACGAAAGACGACTGTGAGTTGACTATCAGGTCAAAATGACGGGTTCCAGCTAAGAAGGCCTCGGCACTGGCGTTCCAGTCTTTGCAATACCCTCGCTCGAGGCCGACTGGAAAGAGTTTGCTAGACACCCATGGGCAGGCACTTTTGGATACGGTAGTCAGCGACCAGTTGAACTTTTTGGCCAGTTGAATAATGGCCGGATAGAGCCCGCGCAGGTGTGAGTCGCCGATGAGTGCAACGCGATAGTTGGGCTTGGCCAGTGTCGGCTGATAGTTGCAACTTTTGAAACCGGGATCAACGACCACGATGTAGCAATCGTTGATTGAGTGCTCCGCCTGTGGCGTTTGGGCAGTTGCCTGACTGGGCGAAACTAATCCGAAGACAACCCAAAAAGTCATTGCGACAAGGCTCCACTTTGAAATCCATCGTCTAGAAAGCCGATTGAATATCATTTTGTACCCTATTTTTTGTATTTCGTTGGAACAACGGCATCGAGCCTTGAGGTTAGATGTATCGCCCAGGCTTCTGAGATGTGACTTAGGTCTTTGTAAACCTTGATTCCACTGCGATACCCAAAACATATCGTATCCGTGCAATATGCGGAGACGAAATCTGCGACCTTCACCATCGGATTAGCTGCCACAGCAGCCGGCATGGGATCGACTTTCTCGGTTGCTTTCGCGCGAGTGTTATTGCAGGCGCCAGCCCTCGCACGAGCGAGGCTTTGCAAACACTCGCCCACCTTTGATATTCCTTTTGGATTGTCGGTGATTAGCAAAACCTGCGTTCCACGTTCGGTTATCTTCGCCACAGCGCTGGCATAGGCAGCCCCGGCCTCGCGGTGAGAATGGGTGATGAATGAAGACTGCGAGTTGATGACCAAATCAAATGCCTTGTGCCCCGCCAAATACTCTTGACGTTTATCGTTCCACCACCGGCAGGTTTCATTTCCCATGGTTGCTGGCTTGAGCAGCGGGTCCACCATTGGGCAGGCGCTCTTAGAAACATAGGTCACTGACCAGGCATACCTTTTGGCAAGGGCAAAAATGGCGCTCTGATATTGCCTGAGATGCGAATCTCCGATTATTGCAATGTGGAAGCTGCTCTTGCGGGGCCCGTAGGTGCAGGTTTTGAATGCCTGCACCTGAGGTGCCACGTGGCAATTCGCTGGTGTCTGTTTAGCCTCTAAAATAATTGGCGAACTGACATGCAAGGCACTTGCAGTCGTCGAAGTTGACTGGGCGAGAGATGCGCTGAGCGACAGCACCACCGCTAATAAAACACGGTAGTTGTTCATCTTTATACCTAGGGAGCGAGGTCCCAGATATTTTCGCCTCGCAAAACCGCATCCGAGCCACCGTCGATATAAATCGTCTGCCCGGTGGTGTGAGTGTTTTCCTCGCTTGCCAGCCAAATAAGCAGGTGGGCTACATTCTCTGGCTCAAGGTAATAGTGCAAAGGCATTGGCACCATTTTGTCAATCGCTTGCCGAGCTTCGGCCGTTGCGATCATGTCGGCGACCATCGGGGTCCGAACTATGCCCGGGCCAACCGCATTTAATGGAATTCCAGCTCCGGCCCAATTCGCCTTAATGCACTCACGCCGAACCCAGCGACCTATTGCTCGCTTGGTCGACCCATAAATTAGCTGCTCGGATCCATCAGCTAAATCGACCAAAGCCTGCGCTCTTGCCACTGCCGCGAGTTCGTCATCTAAGACGCACATCGCCTCTACAAGAGTTTTGTCGTTTGGCATAATCGAGGCCATAGAAGAGACCGTCACCGCGCGTGGAGCGGTGGATTTTGCCAAACTGCCGTTGATGGCATTGAGAAACTCCACCATGCCGAAATAGTTCACAGAGACCGTAACCGACTTTGGATGAGCCAATCCGGCGCACGCTATTACCGCGTCAATCTTGTCGCTCGACAGGTCGATGGTTGCCTGCGCGGCATCCAAGCGACCCTGTTTCGTTCCTAAGTCAGCAACTACTTCTGCGCTGTGTAAGTCAACGCCGATAACGTGATGACCTCGCTTTTTAAGAATCTCCGCTGTGGAAGCACCGATTCCCGATGCACTGCCCGTTATTACATATGTGCGTGTCATTCGCGCTCCCCCGATTGCGATTGCAGAAATTAGTTGCGGTTAGATCGCAAGTACATCAGGTAATAACCCGGTGCGAGCAAATCCATGAATAAGAAGATTGGCGAATCCTTTAGGTAATCCAGATAAAACTTGCCCAAAGTTGCATAGGTGGCAAGGGCAATCAAAATCGTAGCCACCGGCCAAAGCAGTGCCGAAGCAAGAAAGATGAACTTTCTTGCCCCAGCAAAGCCACGTTGTTGCCAAATCATAAAAGGAGGAACCAAAATCAAGCTGACCCAACCGATGGCCGAGAAAACCTGAAGTACCGAAATCACATTTAGTCCGTTTCCAACGATGGGAACGAAGAAAAACCAGTCTCGATAACTCAAAACCGTTAGTGCGAGAACCACCGTAATTACCAACGAGGTCATTACGCCCTCGCCGCTGGTTGTTTCGGATTCCTCGTGCTGCAGTTCTTCGTTTTTCGATTCAGTTAGATCGATACTTGTCATTTTGGTTCCACCCCTTTATTTTTTTTGATTGATTACGCTGGGCTGATTTCGCAGACCATCGCGTACTTGTTTGCAGCAACCGAGTACCAAGCAAGCAGGCCGTTAAAGGTGTTCACACCAATTGTGACGCTGCAGGCTTCGCCTTGACTTGCATCGGTCAAACCGAGTCCGGCAACACCCTGGATTCCCTGTGCACCCTGAGGACCAGTTGAACCCTGAAGACCTCGAGGACCAGTAGCACCGGTGGCGCCAGTTGGACCAACCACGGTCGAGTCAGCACCAGTTG
>CANCKM010000063.1 GCA_947378555.1 Microbacteriaceae bacterium | reverse complement strand
TCATATCAACAGCATAAATGTCATTTTGTGGGAATTGCGCGTCTTAAACTTTGGGTTTCCTGAGGAAACTCCCCAGCTTCAAGCTTCGATCTAGAACCCGAAAAATCTCCAGGGGGTCATATCGGGAGGTTTTAGGGGGTCATATCGGGAACCCCGGCAAAAAGCTAGTCGGCTTGCTGGTTGAGTGCGAGGTTGCTCCACTCGAGTGGCAAGTCAGCCGCGACAGCCTCAACGAGGGTTCGCCCAACAACGTCATCCCAGTTAGCAATCTCAATGCCAACGTTAGAACGCAGCGCAATCAAATCATCTTCGGCAACCACGTGGCCAACCGGCAAATCACGAACGGCAACCACCCGGCGACGAGCGTTATTAATGGCCTGCGACTGCGCAACCAAACTGTGCTCGCGAGTTCCATAGAGGGTGCGGTAGATCTCGAGCTTGTCAACAAAGCGACGAAGGTCTTGCTCATCAACAGCGTGGTAGTGGTCGTTGCCAACGCCGTTCTTGTCATCGGTAAAGTGCTTCTCAATCACGCGAGCACCAAAGAGTGCGGCGATCTCGAGTGCCGGAACGGATCCATCGTCTTCTGGTCGCACGTGATCGCTGTAGCCAATGGCAACTCGCTCACCGAAGCGCTCTTGCAAGACCTGAATCTGCGACATCTGAGCGTGACCCAAAGGGGTCGGGTAGTTCAAGATGCAGTGCAAGAGCGTGACCGACTCGGCCCCGGCCTCAAGCAGCACATCAAGCGAGTGAGCAATCTCGGTGATCGAAGAAGCACCACAGCTCATGATGACCGGGCGGTTGGTCGCTCCAATCTTGCGAAGCAAGGGAATGTTGGTGAGGTCGGCAGAAGCCACCTTGGTCACCGGCATCAGTGGGGTGAGCATATCGACGGCCTCCATATAGAAAGGTGTCGAGAGAAAGTCGATGCCGCGCAACTTGCAGTGCTCGGCTAGCTCGGCGTATTCGGCCGGGCCGAAGTTATCCCAGCGCTGAAAAAGTTCGTACTGGCTTGAGGTTGCCTCTTTGGTTTGATCCCAATAGGCGGGGCTTGTGGTCTTGGCCGCGAGAGTAGCCGCCTTGTAGGTCTGGAACTTAGCAGCGTGGCCACCGGCCCTGGCGACCTGATCGATCATGGCCTTGGCGCGCTCGAGTGAACCCTCGTGGTTGACGCCGATTTCGGCAATCAGGTAAGGCTGCAGGTAGCCAAAGGTGCGGCCGTTGAAAGTGAAATCAATCATTGAAGTTTTCCTTTAGAGCTTAGAAACGTTGCTGTAATAGCGACTCGGGTCTGCTGCTGGTTTCGCGGCCGCCAAAAACTTTGGCAACTGAGAAAGGTCTGTTACCAGCGTAATGTCACCGCTCTGGATTGCTGGCAAAGTGTTTTCGAAGCCGGGCAGTGGCAAGACCAAAACCTTGCAACCAAGCGACAGCCCCTCAAACAACGTGGTCGAAAAAGCACCGACCAAATACTCGGATCTGGAAACCAAATCCAAGAAGATTGGAACCCGGTGACTGATGCTGAGATTGCTTGGCAACGGTTCGCCGGCTGCCAAATCCATCGCCTGTTTTTCAAAACCCTCGAGCGATTCGTTGGGGTGAAGTCTGAAGATTACCTCAAGATTTGGTTGAGATTTGGCGGTGGCGAAGGCGGCCTCGAAGAGCTCGCGCCCGATTGCGCCCTGCGAAGTGAAGAGCACCTGGTTCGGGCGAATCCGGTTTTCGGCCAACGCGAGCGCTCGGTATTCCATCATCGCTTTGGTTGGCCCGGTGGTGCGAGCGGTCATTCCCTTGGGGAAACTGCCGGCCGTGTTCCAATACTCGCCCCAGGTCAAAAGCTCATCACTCGACGACTGCACAACCGTGCCAGGCAAGAAACTATAAGCCGGGTGCTGCTTCGAGACGAAGCCGTGCTGGATGTCGTGAACCTTCACCCCGGCCATGCGCGCGGCCCGCACCAATCGAGGGTCGGTATAGGCGTTGACGATATAAAGGTCTTTGGTCTTGAGGCGCCCGAAGAAATCCTTGAAACCAAGCTCGTCGATAATCGAGTGCCGAAGCAACCAGTAGGGGTAAGGCTCAAAGTTTGGAAGCTTCACGCCGAACTCGCCCTCGAGGGTGGCAATCAAGTCGGCCCAGCGCTTTTTCGACTCTGCGCGGTTGAGCGACTTTCGAAACTTGTGCTGCACCGCAAGAAGTTCGTTGGCCTGAGTCTCGAACCGAGCGACGAAGGATTCGCGCAGACGGGCGATGTCGAGGTCGGCCTCCGGGTCGAGGTACTTGATCGTTCTAGGTTCAATACCCGCACCCTCAAGCAGCTCAACAATGCGATCGCTATAGGGTTCGGCACCGGCAACCAAACGGTTGAACGGAATGACGATTACTGGCGCTGGCTTGAGAGTATCCATCGCGGGTATTGCCTTGCCAACCGATTCGGCTGGCTTTTCGGACGCCGGATGCGGGTCGTCATAAATGCCGAGCGCCTGGGCTAGGGCATAGAAAATCTTCACGCGCAGCATCGGGTAAATCTGCACGCCGCTAATGATTAGGTCAAAGGCACCGGCGCGCTTTTCGGCGGCCTGAAAACGACTCCAGAAATCGCCGAACGATAGTTTTTCAGCGGTCAAGAGGAAGCCTTTCGATTGTTAGGGTAATTTTAGCCTTGAGGAAAGCAGGTTTTGGTTGACAAACTCATCGGGCAGTCTGCGCCGTCTGGCCGGCCGCGTGATACCAATAGTTTTCTATGTGCTGATCGCCATTTTCGCCTGGGTGTACCTGAGCAAAATTAACTGGGATGGCCTCAAGGACCTGAGCCCCAACTGGTGGTGGATTGCAGCCTCGGCGGTTGCCGCAATAGTTTTGCGCTACTGGTACGCCAGCATCTGGATGTTCCTGATGCGACGCCTCGGCGCCCACACCAAAGGCCACCACAGCGAGCTCTACGCGGTCTATGCCAAATCTTGGCTTGGCCGATACCTGCCCGGCGGCGTCACCTGGATAGTCGGCAAAATCTATTTCGCAAGCAAGCTGGGGCTTTCAAAAACCAAACTCGGAATCTCAAGTTTTCTTGAAGGCGCACTGCAGATTATCGCGCTGATGATTTCCGCCACGCTGATCTTGGCCTTCGACCCACTGGTGCAAGACTTTGGTTCGCAGTGGGTTGTGTTGCTCGTGGCAGCATCCATCGTGGGTTTGATCTCGGTTTACCCACCGCTTTTCAACCGACTCACCGCATTCATGTACCTCAAGGTGCGCAAAGAAAAGCTCGACGCCGCAAGTCTGCCAAGCACGGCAACCATCGCCTACGGTGTCGGCGCCTTCCTGGTCTCTTCGCTGCTAAACGGGCTGGCTTTCTATTTCTTGGTGCTGGCCGTTGCCCCCGAAATCGGCCTCGGCAAAATCTTCTACGTGATTGGTTGCGCCTCACTTGCCAACGCGCTTTCGATGCTCGCGGTCTTTGCGCCGGCCGGGCTTGGCGTTCGCGAGGGTGTGCAGTTGGCGATGCTCTCGGTGATCATTAATCCCGGGCTGGCCGTTGTCGTGACCATCCTCGACCGACTGTTAAGCATCGCGATGGATACTGTGTTTTGGGGCTCGGCTATTACTCAAAACCGGCTCAGACCTGACTCAACTCTCAGAAATGAAAATAATCTTTAAGCGTAGAATTACACCCATGAGTTCTTCTGCGAAAAACCCCTACAAAGTAACAAAAGCGGTCATTCCAGTAGCTGGGATGGGTACCCGCTTTCTTCCGGCAACCAAGGCAATGCCAAAAGAGATGTTGCCAATTGTTGACAAGCCAGTAATCCAGTACGTGGTTGAAGAAGCCGTGGATGCCGGTCTTGAGGATATCCTGATGATTACCGGTCGCAACAAAAACACACTTGAGAACCACTTCGACAGAGTTGCCGAACTGGAATACACCCTCAACGACAAGGGTGACCACGCCAAACTTGCCAAGGTGCAGCACAGCTCGCAGTTGGCCGACATTCACTACACCCGTCAGGGTGACCCAGACGGTCTAGGCCACGCTGTATTGCGCGCCAAGAGCCACATCGCCGAGCACTCATTTGCGGTGCTGTTGGGTGACGACATCATCGACGAGCGTGACAAGCTTTTGGCTCGCATGCTCGAAGTTCATGAGGCAACCGGCGACAACGTTGTTGCGCTCATGGAGGTTGACCCAAGCCAGATTCACCTTTACGGTTGCGCCTCGGTTGAAGCCACCGACGAAGACGATGTTGTGAAGATTTACGACCTCATCGAAAAGCCGGCCACCGACGAGGCTCCGTCGAACCTTGCCATCATCGGTCGCTATGTTTTGCGTCACGAAATGTTTGAACTGCTCGAAGAAACCGAGCGCGGTCGCGGCAACGAGATTCAGTTGACCGATGCACTGCTAAAGGCTGCCAAGGATCCTTCGCGTGCCGGTGGCATGCGCGGCGTGATCTTCAAGGGTCGTCGCTACGACACCGGAGACAAGCTGGACTACATCAAGGCCACCCTGCGCATCGCTGTTGACCGCGAAGATATCGGTCAGGATCTTCGCGAATGGCTGCACGGTTTCAGCAAAGAAATCTAGAGCCTGAAAGTTCGAGACATTTCAGTCAGCTTCTATGGTTGTTGACGCGAAGATGGCAAACTAAAGCATGCCGATCAAAGTAGCCTTTCTGGTTTTGTACCACGAAGCCTGGGATAGCCTTGCCGAGGTTTGGCAACTCATGAAAGCCGACCCTCGCTTTGAGGTCACCGTCATCTCGATTCCTCGCAAACTAACCGGCGATTCCGGCTATGGCGACGAAGCGAAGATATCTGAGTTTCTAACCAATGCCGGCGTTGAGCACCTGAGTTTTGATTACGTCGATTCGGCCGAGGGTCTTGCGAGGCTGAAGGCGATTGCCCCCGATTACCTGTTCATCAACTACCCGTGGCAGCGCAACTATCAACCGATGTATCGCGTCGATTACCTAGTCGAGTTCACTCGGGTTTGCTACGTTCCCTATTACTCACTGCCGCTGGTGCATGAGCCGGGCGACGAAGGAATGGCGAGTCACCTCTTCACCCAGCGAAGCCACCAGTTGGCATCGCACGTTTTCGTGCCAGACGAAGAGCTGCTGCACGCCTACGCCGCCACCGAACGAGGCAACGAATACGTTCACTTTGTCGGCAGCCCAAAACTTGATTCGTTGCTGGCCGAGGCAAGTGGCGAGGTGGCTGGCGACGATAACGCGGGTGACTCTGCGGCGTGGCCGTCGTATCCATCGCGTAAATATCGCGTGATCTGGGCACCGCACCACAGCTATGGCCCGAAATGGCTGAACTTCGGTGTCTTTGCCGGCATGCACCAACAGGCGCTCGAATGGGCGAGGCAGAACCCCGACATCGACATTTTGTT
>CANCKM010000062.1 GCA_947378555.1 Microbacteriaceae bacterium | reverse complement strand
TCTAAGAGCGACTAAGGCCCGTCTGGATTACTTAAGGGCGGCTTCGATTTTCTCGATGATTTCTGGGTCGTCCGGCTTGGTGGTTGGTCGAAAACGGCTAACCTCACCATTTGGCAACACTAGAAACTTTTCAAAATTCCACATCACGTTGCCGGCCTTGCCAGACGAGTCCTTGGTCTTGGTCAACTCAGCGTAGAGCGGGTGACGGGACTTGCCGTTGACCTTTATCTTTTCAGTCATCGGGAACGAGACGCCCCAGGTAGTCGAGCAGTACTCGGCAATGTCTTCGCTGGACTTCAGTTCCTGAAGGAATTGGTTGGAAGGCATGCCCAACACGGTGAAACCTTGCTCACCATACTTTTTTTGCATGGCTTCGAGGGTTTCGTACTGAGGGCTCAGCCCGCACCTCGAGGCCACGTTTACCACGAGCACGACTTTGTCGGCGAAATCTGCGAATTTGGCGGGATTACCATTCAGCATGGTTAGGTCAATGTCTTTTAGCATCATGAGGTTAGAAACTTTATCTAACAGGTTTTCATTCCAAGAAAACGCAACCGCCCTCTCGCCTAGACTTGAGACATTATGAGTGATGTCGGATATTTTTGGTTTGAGATTATTGCACTGGTAGTCCTAGTGGCGGTGTTGCTGGCTGACGTGCTGATCATTTTTAAGCGCCCCCACATCCCAAGCGCCAAAGAATCTGCAATCTGGATCGGTTTCTACGCACTGCTTGCGGTGGTCTTCGGGCTGGTCCTCCTATTGCTGTTCAACGCAGAAAAATCCTCGCAGTTTTATGCTGGTTGGCTCACCGAATACAGCCTCAGCCTAGATAACCTCTTCGTTTTCGTAATCATCATGAGCCGATTCTCGGTACCAAAGAAATACCAGCAGGAAGTTCTGATGGTTGGAGTGGTTCTAGCGCTCATCCTGCGAGGGCTGTTTATCTGGGCCGGTGCCGCTCTCATTGAAAACTTCAGCTGGATATTCTTCGTTTTCGGAGGATTCCTGGTGTACACCGCCTACCACCAAGCGTTCCGCTCTCATACAGATGAGGAAGAAACCGAAGGCCGATTGATTGTTTGGCTTCGTCGCCGAGTGCAGGTCTCACCAGACTTTGATGGATCGAAAATACGCACAACCATCGACGGCAAAAAAATGTTTACCCCGATGCTCATTGTGTTCGTAGCCATTGCCGCCACCGATGTTCTCTTCGCCTTCGACTCAATTCCTGCAATCTTTGGAATCACAACCGACCCGTTCATTGTCTTCACGGCAAACATTTTCGCCCTCATGGGTCTTCGCCAACTTTATTTCCTTCTCGGTGGACTCTTGGATAGCTTGATTTACCTTAAGTACGGCATAGCCTTCATACTCGCCTTCATCGGCGTCAAGTTGGTGGCCCACGCAATGCACGTCAACGAATTGCCCTTTATCAATGGCGGCAAACACATCGAGTGGGCACCCGAAATCACGACGAACACCTCGCTCTTGGTGATAGTCGGTGCCGTGGTAATTTCCGCTGTAGCAAGTTTGGTAGTGGCGGAAAAGCCTAAAAAGTAGTCATAATCATGGCGGGGGTCGCCATGAAAATATTCGAGAATCGAAGAGCCGCCGGAGTTGAACTGGGGGTTCGACTGAGGCAAATTAGATTCGCCTCGCGTCCGATTGTTCTGGCGCTTCCAAGAGGCGGCGTTCCGGTTGGTGCTGAGGTGGCCGAGGCGGTGAACGCCGAGCTAGACGTAATCGCCGTTCGCAAACTCGGGGTTCCGGGGCAACCAGAGTTTGCAATGGGTGCAATTTCATGGAATGGCGCCAGCTATCTAAATCGCGAGGTAATCGAGGCGCTGGGCATTTCGGATCGCGAATTGCAATCCGCACGAGCAAGAGAATCCATCGAATTAGAGCGAAGAAATGCAGCGTACCGAGGAGCTCAACGCGGTTACTCGCTAAACGATAAAACCGTGATTTTGGTTGACGACGGCATGGCAACCGGAGCCACAATGTTGGCAGCAATCGCAGCGGTAAAACAGCTTCATGCCAGAGAAATCGTGGTCGCGGTGCCGGTAGCCCCACCCGATTTAAGGGTCAAGTTTGAGCAGGTGGCCGACCGCTACCTCTGCATTCACGAACCTTCAAATTTTGGATCAGTCGGACAGTTCTATGAATATTTCGAGCAGGTGGAGGACGAAGCGGTGCTCGCCACTCTGGCGCACTTTCGATCGAAAAGTTCGATTCACTAGCCAGGACGAGGTCCCTGCAATAGCATGTGGAGTGAAACGATGCCGAGGAGGGGTGGCTCAAAATCGATTATCCAAACTGGTTCAAAGCTAACGGGGCCGAAGAAAACTTCAAGTTCTTTTTAGACGACTTCGCCAATCATCCGGTTGCTGCACTTCAGATTGGTGCCTTTACAGGAGACGCGAGCGAGTGGCTACTTACCAATGCGCTCGCTAATCCCCAATCCAGCTTGATTGATGTAGACATGTGGCAAGGCAGCGCCGAAGAGGCGCACAATGACATCGACTGGCCGCAGTTGCGCGACTTTTATGCCAAGCGACTTTGGGGTTTTCTTGAAACGGGCAAATTGGTCCCATTTCAAAAAACCAGTGATGCTTTCTTTGCTGAAAACAGCCAAACATTTGACTTTATTTACATCGATGGAGACCACCGGGCAAGTTCGGTTGTCAAGGACGCGATTAACGCTTGGGCGGCTTTAAAGCCCGGTGGCGTTTTGGCGTTTGATGATTACAGCTGGTCGGCTGGCTCGACCCCTGATCAAGATCCAAAGCCGGCCATCGATGCTTTTCTGCTCGCAAAAACAAACGGCTACAACTTGCTCGCGGTAAATAATCAGGTCTGGTTGCGCAAGCACTAGAACCGATCGGTGCCTTTGAGAACTCTAGTGCTGCTGGCTAACCATCGAGGTTGAATCACGGATGACTAACTCAGGCTGAAACTCGATTCGCGTGACCTTCCTCTTGCCATCTGTTTGCTCGGCTTCTTGAATCAGCAGCTCGACCGCGCGTGCGCCCATCTCGTGAGTCGGTTGCCTGATTGAAGTGAGTGCCACTATGGCAGTTGCCGCGAAACCAATATCGTCGTAGCCGATTAAACCCAAATCCTGCGGGATGCTGATTTCATCGGTGGTCAGACAGGCCTGCATGATGCCGATGGCGACCAGGTCGTTCGCGGCGAAAATCGCGTCGGGACGATTGGGCTTTGGCCTTCTCAATATCTCCTCGCCAATCTCTCGCCCACTCAAAATTGAGAGACTTCGGCAGGGAATTATTTCTAGAGTGACGTCAGGGTGCTCTGCCGTGCACTTGCTCGCGCCCTTCAAACGGTCGGTCACCTGTTGGATTGAGATTGGCCCGCCTGCGAAAGCCAACTTCTTCTTTCCCGTCTCAATGAGGTGACTGGCAGCGAGGTATCCCCCTGCCACGTCATCTACCGAAACCGAGGAAAAGTTTTTGTCATGAGAGCGTCTGTCAACCAAAACAATTGGGGTGCCTCGTTCACGGGCTTTGATAAATGGCTCAAGATTATCGCTGACCGGAGTCACGAGCACGCCGTGCACTCGTTGTTCCTCGAAAAGGGACAGCATCGCAAGCTCTCGGTTCGAGGTTTCGTCTGAGTTGGCAAGCAGAACACTCATGTTGTGTTCGGCGGCAGCGTCCTCCGCTCCCCTGGCCAAGTCGGTAAAGAAAGGGTTGCGAACATCTAGAACCACGAGACCGATGCAGCGACTCTTGCCCGCGCGAAGCTGCCTGGCTGCGTCGTTGCGCACGAAACCCAGCTCGTCGATCGCGCTGTGCACCTTGGCGACGGTTTTAGCTGCCACCTTGTCCGGGTTGTTCAAGACGTTGGAAACGGTGCCGACTGATACTCCGGCAGTCTTTGCCACATCCCGCACGCTTACTGACATTGTTCCAACCATCTGAGAAAAACTAATTATTTACTAAAGACTAGCGAAAAATTGTAACGATTCAACTACGAAGTGACCTAATCGTTATTTTGAACAGGTTCAACGAATACATTGAATGTAAGTCATTGAAACGATTCATAAATTCAGCCCAAAAACGGAGATCTAGCCATGGACCAAAACCAGAAACCAGTTCTGGAGATGCTCAATGCCAAGAAGGCGTTCGGTGGCGTACAGGCCTTGAATGGCGCAGAACTTTTCCTCTATTCCGGGGAAATCCACGCCCTCTTGGGCGAAAACGGAGCCGGAAAGTCAACGCTTCTAAAGGCCCTGGCCGGCGTTCACAAGATTGATTCGGGAACAATCACCCTCAACGGCAAGGATTTTGAACAGGGCAGCACTCGAACATCTCGCGAACAGGGCATTGCGGTCATCTACCAAGAGCCGAGCCTTTTTCCAGACCTTACCTTGGCCGAGAACGTGTTTGTCGGTCGTCAACTTCGCAAAGGGCTAACCGTCGACTGGGCCGGAATGCAGAGCGAGGCCAAGAAGCTGTTTGACCAGCTGGGCGTGAAGCTCGACCCAAGCATCCTGGCGCGTGGCCTATCCATCGCCGATCAGCAAATCGTTGAAATCGCCAAAGCGTTGTCGACCCAAGCAAATGTCATTGTTATGGATGAACCAACCGCCGCGCTTTCCTCGAAGGAAGTTGACCGTCTATTCAAGGTTGCTCGCAGCCTCGAATCACAGGGATGCGCCGTGGTTTTCGTAAGCCACCGCCTGGACGAGGTTTTCGCGCTTTGTTCTCGCATAACCGTCATGCGCGATGGTGCCACGGTTGGCACTGCTCTGACCCAAGACATGACCGAGTCAAAAGTGATCAAGCTGATGGTTGGCCGAGAGATTTCTGAACTGTTCCCCAAGTTGGAAGCCAAAATCGGCGAGGTGGTTCTCAAAGTCGAAAATCTTAGCCTCAGCGGGCAGTTCGCCGACATTAATTTTGAAGTTCGTGCCGGAGAAATTCTCGGACTAGCCGGGCTAGTTGGTGCCGGTCGATCCGAGGTCGTTCGTGCCATCTTCGGTATCGATAAGTACAACAAGGGCACTGTCACGCTAAACGGCAAGAAACTCAAATCCGGCAACCCAGGTGCAAACATGGTGGCCGGCATGGCGTTGGTGCCTGAGGACCGTCGCCAGCAGGGCTTGTTTATGCCTGCTTCGATCGATAAGAACTCGGCAGTCACTATGTTGAAGCGAATCTCTAAATTCTTCCTCGTGAGCGCCAAGAGCGAAGCCAAGTTGGCAACCGACTGGGGTAAAACTCTTCAGCTCAAGTACGCGAGCGGCTCAGACCCGGTCGACCGCCTCTCCGGTGGAAACCAGCAAAAGGTAGTTCTGGCCAAATGGCTAGCGACCGAACCCAAGTTGCTAATCGTTGACGAACCAACCCGCGGCATCGATGTTGGAACTAAATCAGAGGTGCACAGACTGCTTTCTCAAAAAGCACAGGAGGGCATGGCAATCATCATGGTCTCTTCAGAACTACCAGAGGTAATGGGCATGGCAGACCGAATCTTGGTCATGCGCGAGGGCCGATTGGTAGGCGAATTTAACCGCAGCGAAGCAACTGCAGAAAAAATCATCGCGGTTGCGACAGGAGCATCGATTTCATGAGGTCACTAGTTCAAAAGGCACTTCG
>CANCKM010000061.1 GCA_947378555.1 Microbacteriaceae bacterium | reverse complement strand
TGGCCGTCGTATCCATCGCGTAAATATCGCGTGATCTGGGCACCGCACCACAGCTATGGCCCGAAATGGCTGAACTTCGGTGTCTTTGCCGGCATGCACCAACAGGCGCTCGAATGGGCGAGGCAGAACCCCGACATCGACATTTTGTTGCGCCCGCACCCGTTTTTGTTTGGCACCCTGGTTGATCGAGGGGTCATGGGGGCCAGCCACCTAAGCGATTGGTTGGCGGCTTGGAACGCCCTGCCGAACACCGGAATCGATAACGGTGGAGGATTTGCCAGGCTGTTTCGGCAAACTGACCTGCTGATTTCCGACGGCATTAGCTTCTTGGCCGAATTCCCGCTGATTGCCGGCAAGGCCGGCGTCTATCTGGAAAACCCGGGGCACTGGGCCTTCACGCAACTGGGCGAGATCGCTGCCGAGGCCAACCTGCGAGTCTCGAGTTTTGAAGAGTTTCTAGCGCTGTTTCCAGCGATTCGCGAAAAGGGGATTTTGGGCCGCGAAGCGGAAATACAGCGGCTGCGCGAGGCTGCCATGCCGTTCCCCGGTCAAGCCGCAGGAAAAATCCTCGAGATTATTGCGGCCGAAGCGGCCGCCAGCAAGCTGGTTGACCCGGCAATAATTAGCGCAACGCCATGGGAGCGCCGCCCGGGAACCGAGCCGGCGACCGACTAATTGGTGGGGGTTGCCGTCGGGGTTGGCTTTGGGGCAACCACGTCGAGGTTTCCAACATCCTTTGGCATGAGCTCGAACCAGGTGTTTCCGGCGGTCATTACAACCTCTTGGCCCTTTGAGTCGAGCAGTTGGATACGGTCGTTTTGCGACTTTTTGACCCAGGTGACGCTGATCTTTTTGCCACCACTGAAGACGTAGCCCGAGCCGCCACCGATCAAAATGGTGCGTGGCACGTTGCCGTATTTGTAGTCCTTGTAGGAACGGTCGATCTTGGTTTTGAGTACGACGACGTTTCTGGCAAAGACCTGGCTGCCGTTGAAGGCATCGATGTGCTTGTCGTTGTCATAGCTTCGAAGCCAAGCGTTTGCCGTTGCGCTCCAGGTCCAGGTTGGGTTGGCCGCCGGGAAATTCACGGTGAACATCTTGACCGGGCTGCCGGTCATGAAGGCCGATGAACCGCCCAAGGTGTCGGCATAACTGAACTGAGCTTCCGGAGCGGCGATGTCTAGGTGCAAACGCTGCAGTTTGATGGCGTGCACAAACACGTTGTGCGGAGCGAAGCGGTCGGTGACGCGCTTGAAGGTTTTATCGGCCTGCTGATTGGTTTCGGTAGCGCTAAAGACGCGAGTCTTAGCCATCGCCTGAACGAAGGCGCTCTGGCCACCCGAGAAGCAGAGAATTCCGATAAACGGTGAGGCGATGTCAGGATCCATCGGTCGAACCGAACGAACCGGGCCAAACTGTTCTGGCATTTGCGAGTGCCAAACCGCCAGAAAGCGGGTCATGCCGCCCTCGACCATTTCGTCAAAGACGATGTCGGCCTCATTCAAGCCAACCTGTGGTCTGGCCTCCGATGAGTTGTCGATCTTGCCCATGACGGCCGGGCCGGCCAGGTACGGGTTGGTGCCCTCGAGAAACTTGAGGCCGGTCAACGGAGCCGTCACATAAACCGGGGTTGGGCTCGGCGTCTGGCTAGGGGTGTCAGAGGCCGAGTTGCTTGGCGAAAGGCTCGCGCAACCGCTAAGAATCAGAGCACCCGATAGAACAGAAACGATGGATACTCCGGCGGCCGACAAACGGCTCTTTTTTAGCAACATGGGTTCAATTTTACCGTGCTGAATGCCAGAGGGGAATGGTGGTTTTTGCGCTAGCCGAGCTCTAAATCTTGCAGGGTGACGGCTGTTAGATAGCGGTAGCCGGCATCTTCGATAACCTTTTGGGCGCCGGTGTTGCGATCAACCACTGTTGCCACGGCAACCACGATGGCTCCGGCTGCCTCGAGGGCACGGGCCGCGGTTAGCGGTGAACCGCCGGTGGTTGAGGTGTCTTCGACCACGACCACCTTTTTGCCGGCAACATCTGGGCCTTCAACCTGTCGGCCCATGCCGTGCGCCTTGGCTGCCTTGCGAACCACGAAGGCGTCGATTGAGCGCCCGCGGGCTGCGGCCTGATGCAAAACTGCGGTTGCCACCGGGTCGGCTCCCATGGTTAACCCGCCGATGGATACAAAGTCGGTGACCTCGGCGGAATCCAAAAGATCAAGCATTACCTGACCGATTAGCGGGGCTGCCTCGTGGTGCAGGGTGGCTCGGCGAAGGTCGACGTAGTAGTCGGCTTCGAGCCCGCTCGAGAGCGTGACGCGGCCATGAACCACGGCGAGTTCTTTGATTAGTTCGACAAGGCGGGGCTTTGCAGCAGAGGTGAAGGTCATGCCTTAAGTTTAAGGAATGCGCATAGCCACTTGGAACGTAAACAGCATTCGAACCAGAGTCGGAAGGGTAACCGATTGGTTGGTTCGAACCAACACCGACGTCTTGGCGATGCAAGAAATTAAGTGCAAGCCAGAGCAGTTTCCAACCGCTGCCTTCGAGGAGGCCGGTTATAAGATCACGATGCACGGCCTGAACCAGTGGAACGGCGTTGCCTTCGCCAGTCGCATCGAAGCCCAGGACGTTGAGGTTGGTTTTAGCGAAATGCCGGGCTTTGGCAAAGATATGGCCGAAGAAGCTCGTGCCCTTGGAGCCACCTTTGACGGGGTTCGGCTTTGGTCGCTTTACGTGCCGAACGGTCGCACGCTCGACGACCCGCACTACACCTATAAGCTCGAGTGGCTCGACCGCCTGGCAGCCGCCACCGCCGAATGGGTTGAGCATGAACCCAACCAACCGCTGGCTTTGATGGGTGATTTCAACATCGCGCCGCTAGACACCGACGTGTGGGACATCGACTTTTTCGCCGGCTCAACCCACGTCTCGCCCGCCGAACGCCAAGCCTTCGAGGCCTTCGAACAAATCGGGCTAACCGACGTGGTGCGTGAGCGCCTGCCGGATGGCTACACCTATTGGGATTACCAGCAGCTGCGATTCCCGCGCAACGAAGGCATGAGAATCGACTTCATTTTGGGCAACGACCCATTTGCCGCGAGGGTCACCTCGGCGCAGATTGACCGCAACGAGCGCAAGGGTGAGGGGCCCAGCGATCACGTTCCGGTGGTCGTCGATCTAGACTGACGGGCAACCGACATCCATCGTTTGCGCTCATCGGCATCGAAATGCTCAATCGCGTAGCGCAGCATGGTGCGTGGCATCGTCGCGGAGTGGCTCTCCAGAAAAGCGCGAAGTTCGGCCTTAGACACTCGAGCGCCAATCTCGCGAAGCATCCAGCCGGCGGCTTTATGAATCAGGTCGCGCTTGTCATCGAGCACCGATTCGCAGATTTTTAACGCGATGGATGATTCGCCAGCGGCAATCAAGCCAAACGTGCCCATGATGCCGACGCGGCGATGCCAAAGTTCTTGGTTGGCGGCAAGTTGCAACAACGGGCTCGGGTCGCGGCCGATGAGCCAGCCGCCCAAAATATAAGGTGCCGAGGTGTCGACCAGATCCCAGTTATTGACTCGGCCGGCATCGACTAGCCCAAGGTAAAACTCGACTATTTGCTCGCGCTCGGCCGCATTGCCGCGCTTGAACTTCTCAACCAACAGGTGCAAGGCGCAAAGCCGATGCTCATGAATCGGGCTGGCGGCAAGTTTCTCGATTTCGGCCAGCGCCAGGTCGCGGTTGGCCCTGGCCACCTTGCGCCCGTCTGGCACGGTGACACCGATGAAAATGTCGCCTGCGCCGTATTGGCCGGGGCCGGTCTTGAAGTAGCGCTGCGATGCTGCCGCCCTTGCTGGCGTGGCAAGTTCTTGCAGTTCCGCCTTAACGGTTTCTGCGCTTGGCAAAGTATCCATCGTCATTTTGGCTTACGATACAGCCGTTTAGAGATCGGCGGATTGCACGCTGAGCTCTGCCCCATCGGCCGCGACATCGACCATGACCATTGAGCCGTCGGCCACCGCGCCAGAGAGTAGCAGGTTGGCGAGCTTATCGTCGATCTGCTGTTGCATCAGGCGGCGAAGCGGGCGGGCACCGTAAATCGGGTCATAGCCGTGCTCGGCCAACCAACCTCTTGCGCTCGGGGTCACCGCAAGTTGCAGACGGCGCTCGGCGAGACGTTCGGAAAGTCGGTCGATGTTGAGCTCGACGATTTGGCCGAGCTCGCTGCGATCGAGGGTGCTGAAGACGATGACGTCATCGAGGCGGTTAATGAACTCGGGTTTGAAAGAGGCTCGAACCATTGCCATGACGCCGGCCTCGCGCTCTTGCGGGGTGAGTTCTGGGTCGATCAGGAACTGCGAACCGAGGTTTGAGGTCAGAATCAGAATGACGTTTCTGAAGTCAACGGTTCTGCCCTGACCGTCGGTTAGCCGGCCATCGTCTAGCACCTGAAGCAGCACGTCGAAGACCTCTGGGTGGGCTTTTTCGATTTCGTCGAGCAAAATCACCGAGTATGGCCGGCGGCGAACCGCTTCGGTCAGTTGGCCACCCTGCTCATAACCGACGTACCCCGGGGGCGCACCGATTAGACGAGACACCGAATGTTTCTCGCCGTATTCGCTCATGTCGATGCGAATCATCGACTTTTCGTCGTCGAACAAGAAGGCGGCCAACGACTTGGCAAGTTCGGTTTTGCCGACACCGGTCGGGCCGAGGAACAGGAAGGACCCGGTTGGTCGGCTCGGGTCAGAGATGCCGGCCTTGGTGCGGCGAACCGCATCGGATACCGACTTGACCGCGCGCTTTTGCCCGATCAGGCGTTTGCCGAGTTCGGCCTCGAGTTGCAAGAGTTTCTCGGTTTCGCCGGCCAGTAGGCGCCCGGTTGGAATGCCCGTCCAGGCCGAAACAACGGCTGCAATATCGTCCTCGCCAACCTGATCGTTGACCATTCGGTCGACGTCGGCGGCCTCGGCAGATTCGGCCAACAAAAGCTGTTTCTCGAGGGCCGGAATCTCCCCATACAGCAGCCTTGAGGCAAGCTCTAGGTTGGCCTCGCGTTGGGCTCGCTCGGCAGCGCTTCTGAGTGAATCGAGTTTGGTCTTAAGTTCACCGATCTTGTTTAGCTCGGCGCGCTCTGCCTCCCAGCGCTTATTGAGGTCCTTTAGCGTGACCGATTTGGTTGCAAGGGTTTCGCGCAGTTTTTCGAGGCGCTCTTTAGAGGCGGCATCTTTTTCTTTGGCCAGCGCCAACTCTTCGAGCTTGAGTCGATCAACGGCACGGCGCAGCTCATCGATTTCAACCGGGGCCGAATCGATCTCCATGCGCAACCGACTGGCCGCCTCATCGATTAGGTCGATTGCCTTATCTGGCAGTTGACGCCCGGGAATGTAGCGGTTTGAAAGATTGGCGGCGGCAACAAGCGCGCTATCGGCGATGGCAACCTTGTGATGGGCCTCGTAACGCTCTTTTAGACCACGCAAAATCGCGATGGTGTCGACAACCGATGGCTCGCCAACAAAAACCTGCTGAAAGCGGCGCTCGAGAGCGGCATCTTTTTCGATGCGCTCCCGGTATTCGTCAAGGGTTGTGGCGCCAATCAGGCGCAGTTCACCGCGGGCGAGCATTGGCTTGAGCATGTTGGACGCATCCATCGACCCGTCTGCTGCGCCGGCACCAACCAGGGTGTGCAACTCGTCGACGAAGGTGATGATCTGGCCCTCGGCGGCATTGATCTCGGCGAGCACGGCCTTGAGACGCTCTTCGAACTCGCCGCG
>CANCKM010000060.1 GCA_947378555.1 Microbacteriaceae bacterium | reverse complement strand
ATTCAGATTTCGGTGACCGAAAAGGACGGCAAGATCACCGACATCAGCCAGATTAAATTCGGTGCAACCAACGGCCGTGCCTCGGCTTGGGCGCCACTGGTGAAAGCAGCCAAGGCTGCCAACGGGGCCAACTTCGGAAACCTTAGCGGTGCAACCTACACAACACAGGCTTTCAAGGATGCTCTAAAGTCAGCACTATCCAAGTTTTAAGGAAGCCATGCAACGCAAAACACGATTGGTGATCGCAAACACCGCGATTATCGGTGCTTCGCTTGCTGGTGGGCTCACTTATACCCAGGTGAAGCTTGGCTGGCCCTTAGCTGCAGCCACAAGCGCCCCTACCAACACGCCTAGCCCAACTGGCAACCCAACAGCCACCACACCGGCGGTGCCAAAAGACATGACGGTGCGCAGCAGTGCAATCAACTATCAGTTCGGCACGATTCAGGTTGAGGTGGTTCGCACCGCTGGCAAAATCAGCGCCGTGAACATGGTGCAGTCTGGTGCTTCCGGCGGCCGCAACCAGGCTTTTCCTAGCCTCACCCAGGCGGCTCTTCAGGCCCAGGGCAGCAACTTTGGCAACATCAGCAACGCCACCTACACAACTCAGGCCTTCAAAAAGGCGCTGGATTCGGCTATCGCGAAACTTAAATAGTCAAAGCCAGAAAGGCAGCCATGACCGAAATAGCTGGCGCAATCGACTTCAGCCACACCGATTTCAGCCACACCGAGTTCTGCATGGGCACCGCCTTCACATTTCATGGGCGCAGCCCGCTTTCGAACACCCAAACCAAATTTGCGATGGATGCTGCCTGCCGGCTCTTGCATGCCGCCGATGAAACCTTCAGCCTGTATAAACCAGAGAGCCCACTTAGCCGATTGGCTCGCGGTGAAACCTCGGTAGCCAAGTGCCCGCCCGAAGTCTCAGAAATTTGGGATGCCTGCGAGGAGTGGGAAAAGACAACCGACGGTTGGTTCAGCGCATTCACTCCGCAACACACCTTTGACCCATCCGGTCTGGTTAAAACCTGGGCCGCCAATCAGGCTGCGGAAAGCTTATTGGCTGCCGGCATCAGTGACTTCACCCTCAACGCCGGTGGCGACATCTTGCTCAGCGATGATCTAAGCGACCCGCTTGCTTGGCGAGTGGCCATTCATACTCCGGTTTCCATCGCCGACTCAAAAGCCGGAATCCTGACCGTGGTCGATCTAACCGACACCCGATTTCGTGCGGTGGCAACCAGCGGCAGCGCCGAGCGCGGCGCCCATATCTGGAACCCGAAGGCACCAGGCAAAGAACCGGCCAATGAACTGGTTCAGGTCAGTGTTGTTGCACGCGACTTGGTTTCGGCAGACGTCTGGGCAACCGCGGCTTTTGCACAGGGCAACCGCGCCATCGACCTAATCAACGCGCATAATCTGCGCAACCCGCAAACCAGTATCCAAGTGCTGGCAATAGATCAGGCGGGAAACCTTTCGGCCACCGAAGGCTTCATGGACCTCTTCGCCAAGCCAAGTGAGTAGTAAAGCAGCCTAAAAAGCGGCTAGTTCCAGACCGAAGGAGTTGCCTCGCGCCCCTTTGGAAGCGCCGAAGCCTCGGCCCAGTTTTTGATCCAGAGCGGCAAGGTCGGCTGTTCGCCGTTCCAACCGCCACAGGCTTCGATGACCTCGCTGGGGGCTAACACTCCGCGGGCGCGCTTCAAGAAACGAACCCGAACGATTGCCTTGGCATAGATTTCACCCTCGGCAACAAAGCGCTGCTCAATGAAGGCCGAGATGTCATCCCAACCGACAATGCGGGTTTCGATGCTGAACTTTTGCCACGGGCGAAGTGACTTGCGAAAGGTAATGTTCTGAGCAACGACAACCGGATACCAACCGCGCTTTTGCAGCGCCTGCCATGAGCCAGAGCGCAGCATCAAATCGAGGCGGCCAAGATCTAGAAGAGCCAGAAACTTGCCGTTATTCATGTGATTGAAAACATCAAGGTCGGTTGGCCACACCCGGAATGGGCGGATTCCGACGTCGGATATGGTTCGTTTAGTCCTGAAGCGCCAAGCGAACAACGCCCAGGCTAAACGAAACCAAAGATTCACAGCAGCCCCCGAATCGCGCTACCAGATTCGAACGCGCTCGGCAGGGTCGAGCCAAAGCGCGTCGGCCTCGGTGACCCCAAACGCCTCATAGAAGGCGTCGATGTTGCGCACGATCTGGTTGCAACGGAACTCCGGTGGTGAGTGTGGGTCGGTTGCCAATCGCTGCAGCACCATTTCGTCGCGGCCCTTGGTGCGCCAGGCCTGAGCCCATGAGATGAACAGTCGCTGAAGGCTGGTTAGCCCGTCGATCACCGGTGGCTCAGCGCCATCCAGCGACAATAAATACGCCTTGTAGGCAATGCCCAAGCCGCCTAGGTCGCCGATGTTTTCGCCAATCGTCAACTCGCCGTTGACCTTGTTTTCGTCACCCAACTGCTTTGGTGAAAGCTCGTTGTACTGGGCGATGAGCGACTTGGTGCGCTCTTCGAATGCCTGACGGTCGGCGTCGGTCCACCAGCTCTGCAGTGCTCCGTCGCCATCGTACTTGGATCCCTGGTCGTCAAAGCCGTGACCGATTTCGTGACCGATTACGGCACCGATTCCACCAAAGTTGACTGCGTCATCGGCTTCTAGGCTGAAGAACGGTGGCTGCAAAATCGCTGCCGGGAACACAATCTCGTTGAAGCCCGGGTTGTAATAGGCGTTCACGGTCTGTGGGGTCATGAACCATTCGTCGCGGTCGAGTGGCGAGCCAATCTTGGCAACTTCCTTGTCGACACCCCAAGAGGTGACTCGGCGCACGTTGCCAACCAAATCATCACGATGGATAGCGATTGACGAGTAATCCTTCCACCTAACCGGGTAGCCGATCTTCGGGGTGAACTTATCGAGCTTGACCAAAGCCTTTTGCTTGGTCTCTTCGGTCATCCAGTCAATCTTGTTGATGCTGTCGCGGTAGGCCTCAATCAAATAGCTGACCAGGGTGTCCATGCGCACCTTTGCCTCTGGTGGGAAGTGCTTTTGAACATAGATTTCGCCAACGGCCTCGCCGAGGGTTCCTTCAACCAGGCTGACGGCACGCTTCCAGCGGGCGCGGTTCATCGGTGCACCGGTCAACTTGGTGCCATAGAAAGCGAAGCGCTCGTTGATGAAGTCATCGCTCAGGTAAGGTGCGGTCGAGCGAATGACCTGCCAAGCCAACCAAAGCTTGACGGCTTCGAGGTTTGCGTTGTTATAGACGGTGCTGAAACCTTCGAAGAAGCTCGGCATCATGACGACTACCTCTTCGATAACCGACTCATCGATTTGAGCACCGGCCAACCAGAGCGACCAGTCAAAGGTCGGGGTCATTGCTTGGAGGTTGCTGAAAACGGTCAGGTTATAAACCTTCTCGGCATCGCGCGAGTCGACAACGTTCCAGTGCACTCCTGCGAGCGCGGTTTCAAACTCCAAGATGCTGCGGGCACCTGCATCGGCGGCATCTGCCGACCAGCCGGCAAGGGTGAGCATTTGAGCCACGTGGGGCAGGTAGGCCTCGCGAATCTCGGCGTGCTTTTCTTCGCGGTAGTAGGCCTCGTCAGGCAGACCGAGCCCACCCTGCGCAAGGTTCACGAGGTAGCGGCTTGGCTCACCCGGGTCGTTGTCGACGTAGAGACCAAACATGCCACTGACGCTGCTGCGCTCGAACTCACCGAGCAGTTTGGTGGCGTCATCGATGGATGTGATGGTTTCGATTAGCTTGAGGTCGGCTGCTATCGGAGCAGCACCCAACTCGTTGGAGCGTTTTTCGTCTAGGAAAGACGAGTAAAGGTCACCAATTTGCTGGCTGACACCTGCTGTTGGGTTGGCTGCCGCGTCTTCAAGAATTTCTTTGACGGCGGCTTCGGAGGCATCTGCCAACATGTGGAAACTGCCGTAAATGGCCTTATCCTGAGGGATTTCGGTTGCTTCCAACCAGGTTCCGTTGACGTGTTCAAAAAGGTCGTCTTGTGGGCGGACAGTTGAGTTTAGGGCTGCCGGATCGATTCCAGGCTTCATAAAAGTCATTCCTTCATGCTACTTCGCTATTGCGCTGTTTATTTGTTTGACGAGCTCTCTTGGATTGGAAACCCCGATTACTAATCTTGACCATTTTTTGTGATTCACGGTGATCACCACGGGTGTCATCGGCGCCTTCACCAGAACGAATCCGGGAGACACTTCGCCAAGGTACTGCCCGGCCACATAGATTCCAGGCTTTGAGAATTTGGCAGGCAAACCAGGCACCACGGCATAGACAAACTTGGGTTGGCTGTGATCTTCGAGTGGCTTTTCGAGTTTGATGAAAGTGCCAGCCCAAAGCCTGCCGGGTATGTGGGTGCCGGGTGCCCGAAAACCAAGGTCGGCGGTTGCACCCTTGTCTTCGGTGGCGCCCCTAACGTCTTCGAGCGCAATGGTGATGTCACCACTGAGCGACTGAAATTTCTCGAGTCGACTCAGGTGCACAATCAGGCAGTCATTGGTTAGTTCGATGGTTGGCATGGGTTTTCCTCTTATTCTAAGTTGTCTAGCAGTCGGGTGCCTAAAACAGTGGCGGCGGATTCGCCAAGGGTTGCGATGGCCTCGCGGCAAACTGCAGCAATCGGTTGATCTTCACTGGCCAGTTCTTTGAGCGCAGTGATCAACAGGTCAAGATCTTGACCTCTGGATTCAAAGCCGGCACCCAGGGCTGCGGTTAGCACCTGCTCAAAAATGTTTCGTTTTGAACCGAATGCCTTGTAGAGACTGCCCCGCTGTAAACCCGTTGCTAGTAGCAGGTCGTCAATCGAGCAGGCCTCGTAGCCCAGTCGGGCGAAGGCTTCGGCCGCTTGCGCTATTACCGTGTCTTCGTTAAATGCTCTTGGTCTTGCCATGCCATCAACCTAGCAGTTATTGACTAAACAGTCAATAACTAGGGTGGTAAGCGCTAAAAAGGTAGAATTAACTAGTGGAACTTCAAAAAATCATTCTTTACTATGGATTCACCCCGCTGCCCGACCCCGAGGCGATTCAGCTCTGGCAAAAGAACCTGGCCGAGAGTCTGGGCCTCAAGGGTCGAATCCTGATTTCCAAGCACGGAATAAACGGCACGCTCGGTGGCGACATGTCGGCACTCAAAAAGTACGTGCGCCAGACCAAAGAACACCCGGGCTTTAGAAGAATCGACTTCAAATGGAGCGACGGGCTAGGCGATGACTTCCCTCGCCTAAGAGTTCGCGTGCGCGACGAGGTCGTGACCTTTGGTGCCCCGGGTGAACTTGTGGTTGATGAAAAAGGAATCGTGGGCGGTGGCATTCACCTCAAGCCAGAGGCGGTAAACCAACTGGTCGCCGAGCGCGGTGACGAAGTCGTTTTCTTCGATGGTCGCAATGCTTTCGAAGCCAAGATTGGTCGCTTCAAGAACGCCATCATTCCCGACGTTGAAACCACCCGTGATTTTGTGGCCGAGTTTGAAAGCGGCAAATACGATCACCTCAAAGACAAGCCAATCGTCACCTATTGCACTGGCGGCATCCGCTGCGAGGTTTTATCCTCGGTAATGAAAAACCGTGGCTTCAAAGAGGTCTACCAAATCGAAGGCGGCATCGTTCGCTACGGCGAGAAGTTTGGCGATGGCGAAAGCAGCCTCTGGGAGGGCTCGCTCTACGTCTTCGATAAGCGAATGAATATGGACTTCACTTCGCAAGCCAAAACCATTGGCACCTGCGAAGCCTGTTCGGCCCCAACCTCAAAGTTTTACGACTGCGATAACCTGGCCTGCCGCGATCTGCTGTTGCTTTGTGAAACTTGCGCCGCCGAACCCGCGAACCGCGCCTGCATTCGCGAGCACACCCGTGGCCGTGCGGCAGCATCCATCGTCTAAAAA
>CANCKM010000059.1 GCA_947378555.1 Microbacteriaceae bacterium | reverse complement strand
CCGGTGGTGTGCTTGACAATCCAAGCCATCCACTCGGGTGAAACCAACTCGGCGGCAATGATTGCGTCGCCTTCGTTTTCGCGCCCCTCATCGTCGGCAACCAAAACTGGTTTACCGCTTCGCAACGCGACGAGTGCGTCTTCGATGGTTGAAAGACCTAATACTTTTGCGTCAGTCATTAGTGGTTGCTCCTTGCCTCGAGCAAACGCTCGATGTGCTTGGCCATTACGTCGGCCTCGACGTTTACTTTGTCTCCCGGTTGTTTGCTTCCGAGAGTGGTTAGTTTAAGGGTTTCTGGGATCAAGCTGAGACCAACCCAGTCATCACCCAGTTCGTTTACGGTTAGCGAAACGCCATCGATGGTGATTGAACCCTTCAAAACGACGTACTTCATAAGCTCGGCCGGCACCTGAACGCGCACCCATTCCCAGTTATCGCTTGGGGTCCGGCTGATGATT
This sequence comes from Microbacteriaceae bacterium, assembly GCA_947378555.1. Classification (GTDB taxonomy): domain Bacteria; phylum Actinomycetota; class Actinomycetes; order Actinomycetales; family Microbacteriaceae; genus Rhodoluna. Next base: position 5,536 of record CANCKM010000059.1, on the reverse strand, counting down.
TCGCCAAGTCCGTCAACGTGACCTTGCACCACGTGGCCGCCAAATCTGGTGGCAGCCGTCATGGCGCGCTCGAGGTTGACCGGGTCGCCAACCTTGATTCCGTTGAGGCTGGTCAACTTCAGGGTTTCTTGCATAACGTCTGCGGTGAACGAGTTTTCGGTGATCTCAACAGCCGTTAGGCAGGTGCCACAAACCGAAATCGAGTCGCCGCGCTTTAGGTCGCTGGTTACGACATCGCCTTCGATGGTGATTCGCAGAGCGTCTGGTTGGGTTTCGATTTTGGCAACGCGACCAAGTTCTTCAATGATTCCGGTAAACATTATTTGCTGCCCTCGCCGCTTCTAATAAAGATGTCATTGCCGAGCATGCGCATTTCCTTGAATTCCAAGTGTTTGGCCTCTGCCATGGTGTCGATGCCCAGTCGACCAAAAGCCGTGCGCTCTCCGCCAATAAGCATTGGCGCCAAATAGGTGATGTACTCATTGACCAAACCAAGTTTGATGAACTTGCTGGCAACTTTTGGGCCACCCTCAACCATCACGTGCTTGATTCCTCGCACGTGAAGTTCGGCAAGGGCACCGTGCACCGAGTGGGTGAAAAGTTGAATGGTTTCGGCATCATCGTTGAAGATGCGCTTCTTAGCAGAAATGGCCGTTTCTCCCAAAATCACGCGCAAGGGCTGGTGTTCATAGAGAGAACCGTCAGGTTTTCTTGCTGTCAGCGTCGGGTCATCCGCCTTCACTGTTCCCGTGCCAACCAAAATCGCATCTACCTCGCTGCGGCGCAGGTGGGCATCGGCGCGTGAGGCCGGCCCCGAAATCCACTGGCTGGTGCCATCTTCGGCGGCTGCCCGACCATCAAGACTGCTGGCCCACTTCAAAGTAACAAAGGGGCGCCCCTGCTTGGTGGCGGTTAACCAGACGCGAAATTGCTCATCGGCCTCGGCTTTTAGAACACCTTCAACGACTCGGATACCCGCCGCGCGCAAAGTTGCCGCACCATTGGCGGAGGTTTCGCCGGGGTCGCTGCTCGCATAAACGACCTGGCTGATACCAGCGTCAATCAGGGCGATGGCGCAGGGGCCGGTTTTTCCAGTGTGGTTGCAAGGCTCGAGGGTGACCACTGCGGTTAGGCCGAGTGGCAGTTTGCCGTCTTCGGTTCGCTCAAGGGTCGCCTTGGCATTTTTGATGGCCATGACCTCGGCGTGATCGGTTCCAGAACCCTCATGCCAGCCCTCGGCTACGACATTGTGGTTTTGGTCGAGGATTACGGCTCCAACCTGAGGGTTGATGCCAAAAGCCGGCCCGCGCAGGGCAAGTTTGAGTGCCTGGCGCATTGCCTGCTCAAACTCGAAACTGCTTGTCATTTGCCCTAAACCTTACTAGTCGTCGAAACGCGCTTCGGGGAGGGTAGCCAGAAATGGCAACTGGGGTCAGCCATAACCAAAACCTTTCGGTTTCGGTTGCGACAAACCCTCGCTCTTCTCCCATCCGGACTTTAACCGTCGGTTCTGGATTTTCACCAGATCAACCGCCGAGTTGCTTTTGAGTTCTAGTTTCAGAACTCGCAACCCGTCGGGTCGCGGACTATACCGCCGGCTCAGATTTTCACTGACCCCGAAGAACATTGTTGTGCTTTGTATATCTAAGCAGTTAAACAGCCATTAGCCCAAAATTATTTCTCGGACTGGCTATTCTGAGACTCAGGTGCACCATCGAGCGCCACCCACAAAAGCAACGGAGACCAAAATGACGGATTTTAGTATCACCGATGATAAAGCCGCCAAGCGACGTTCGCTCTGGTCGATTATTCTCACCGCGGCCGTTGCCCCGATTTTTTGGTTGGGATACTTTTTTTGGATTGTCGGTTCGGCGCTTTCTCACCCGACGCCCGGAAGCTTTTTGAGTTCAGGCTTCGGTCCGTTCATTGTGGCTAGTGCTGCCCTTTTGATTGCCACTCATTCGGTAGCCATTTGGCTCGCCGCGAAGGATCAAAGGACCACCGGAAAAATTGTGATCATGGTGCTAAACGGAATCGGCATAGCACTGACGGTGACGTCACTTATTTCGGCAATCCAGGTCCGCAGCTAGGACTATTTGGTCGCGGCAATAAATCCAAGTCGCTCATAAACCTTAGCCAGGGTGGTCTCGGCTAGCGCGTTAGCTCGGTCGGCACCAATAGCCAGCAAGCGGTCTAGTTCGGCCTGGTCAGCCAAAAGCTCATGTGCTCTTGCCCTAATCGGTGCAATCACCGAAACCGCTGCATCGGCCAGCTCGGTCTTCAGCGCCCCGTAGCCTTGGCCGGCAAAACGATCTTCGAGCACCGAAACGCTCTCACCGGTTAGTAGTGAGAAAATCCCCAGCAGGTTGGAAACACCCGGCTTCGCATCGCGGTCGAAGCGAATCTGAGCTTCGGTGTCGGTCACCGCGCTTTTGAACTTTTTGACGATGATGCTGTCTTCGTCCATCAGGTTGACCAAACCCTTTGGGTCGGCCGCCGATTTAGACATTTTGGCCTGAGGGTATTGCAGGTCATAAATCTTTGCGGTCTCTTTCAAGATGTGAGCCTCTGGCACCTCGAAGGTTTGGCCAAAACGGGTGTTGAAGCGAGAGGCAAGATCCCTAGTCAGTTCGATGTGCTGCCGCTGGTCTTCACCAACCGGAACGGCCTTCGGTTGGTAAAGCAAAATGTCGGCGGCTTGCAAGATTGGGTAGGTAAAGAGTCCAACCGAAGCTGTGTCGGCCCCGGTTTTTTGAGATTTGTCTTTGAACTGGGTCATGCGGCTTGCCTCGCCAAAGCCGGTGATGCAGTTGAGCACCCAGGCCAATTGGGCGTGGGCTGGCACATGCGATTGCACAAACAGCGCCGACTTATCGGTGTCGATGCCGGCGGCAATGTATTGAGCAGCGGTGCGCCTGGTGTTATCGCGCAGTTCCTTCGGGTCCTGTGGCACGGTGATGGCGTGCAGGTCGACAATCACGTAATAGGCGTTGAAGTCATCTTGCATTTTGGTCCAGTTGACCAAGGCTCCAAGATAGTTGCCGAGGTGAAGCGAGCCGGCTGATGGCTGCATGCCGCTTAGTAGGTTGGGCTTGTTGGCTGAGCCAAAGTTTTGCGTCAAGTGGGAATCCTAGTTTCGAAGTTTAAAGTGTGTATTCGACAACCACGGGGGAGTGGTCGGTAAATCTGGTGTCGTAACTTGCGGCGCGGTGCACCGCATAGTCGCTGGCGACCTCGGCCAATTTCGGGGTGGCCAACTGGTAGTCGATGCGCCAACCGGCATCGGTGTCAAAGGCTTGGCCGCGGAACGACCACCAGGTGTAAGGGCCGGCAACGCCCTCGTGTGCCGCGCGACCTAGGTCAACCCAACCCTGCTCACCCATGAAGGCGTCGAAATAGGCACGCTCCTCTGGCAAGAAACCGGCATTTTTGAGGTTGCCCTTCCAGTTTTTGATGTCGAGTTCGGTGTGACCAACGTTTAGGTCGCCAAGCACCACGACGTGAGGCCGCGTGACGATCAGCTCGGCCATGCGCTCTTTCATGGCCTCGAGAAACTTGTATTTTTCAACCTGCTTTGGGGTGTCAACCTCACCCGAGTGCACGTAGGTGCTGATTGCGGTTAGTCGGCTGCCGTTCACATCAAACTCGGCTTCGAGCCAGCGACCGGCTGAATCAAAGTCATCTGGGCCCAAAACGGTCGAGTGCGCAAGCGAGGGTTCGGCGCTGACGATGGCAACCCCGGCTCGACCCTTGGCGCTGGCCGCATCGTGCAGAATGTGCCACTTGCCGCTTGGCGAGAGGTGCTCGATTGGGCCAAAAAGCCCCTCCAGGTCCTCGGTTGAGGCTCGCACCTCTTGCAGCGCCAGAATGTCTGGTTTGGCCTCGGCAACCCAGTCGGCCATGCCTTTGCGAAACGCGGCGCGCACACCGTTTACGTTAACGGTGGCAATCTTCAGGGGTTTCTCTTGGTTAGCCATAGCAATAAGTTTAACCACCTGCCTACAATCATTGGGTGGCTGAAAGAGTTCTGGTTGGTGCGGGAGTTGGAAGTGGTGTGGCTTTTGGGCCGGCATTTCTGCTAATCAAGCATGACCATAACGGGGCCGGTCAAGCCGGTCGACGCAACTTTGGTGACGTAAAAATTGCGATGGATACCGTTGCCGGCGAACTCGAGCAAGGTCAAAGCACGGGCCCAACGGCCGATGTGATGTTTGCCATCTCGGCGATGCTTAGAGACCCGATCCTCCTAGATGAGATTAAGGCTCACATGGCCGAGGGCGCCGGGGTCGATCGTGGTGTGCGTGGCGCATTCTCAAGTTTTGCTAGACAGCTCAATAAGCTCGGCGGCTACTTTGGTGATCGTTCCGCTGACTTGCTGGCGCTCGCCGATCGGGTGGTCGATCGCGTTTATGGTCGCGCCGAACCTGCAGCGCTGCCCGATTACCCTTACATTTTGGTGACCGATTCTTTGAATCCGATGGATGCTGCCAAGCTCGACCCGAGACGTGTCATTGCCGTAATCACCGCTGAAGGCACCCCGACTTCGCACTCCGCCATCATCACCCGTGCCGCTAGCCTGCCAACCGTTGTTGGGGTTGTCGGAGCTGGCGAAATCGTCAACGGCAGCGACTTGCTGGTCGATGCATCATCGGGCCAAGTTTTTGTGAAACCAACGACCGAAGAGCGCCGTCGATACACCGACGCTGCGTTGCGAGCCACCCAGCTAATCAAAGTAATCCAAGAAGAGGTCGACCTGCCGGTGACACTGCTTGCCAATCTCGGTTCGAGCTTCGAGGGCAAGAACGCCCTCGATGCCGGGGCCGAGGGTGTCGGCTTGTTTCGCACCGAGTTGTTGTACTTGGGTCGCGAGCAACCACCGGGCCTCGAAGAGCAGATTTACGAGTACGCTCGCTTGTTTGCGCGTTTCAAAAACAAGCGAGTGGTTGCCAGGGTGCTCGACCTTGACCTCGACAAGCCGCTGCCATTTTTGAAGCCGGCTGGTTCGGGCAGATATAAAAACCGCGGCTTGCAAGTCTTGCTGGCAAATGAAGAGGTCCTTGTCACCCAACTTAAGGCCCTTGCTCAGGCGGCAACTTACTACCCAACCGTCGACCTTTGGGTCATGGCGCCGATGGTTTTGTCGGCAGTCGAAGCCGAGCGCTTTGCCGCGCTGGCTCGAGCCGCCGGCCACACCAAGGTTGGCGTGATGCTCGAGGTGCCAGAACTTGCCGAACCAAAGGAACTTGCCAAGGTGCTCGAGGTCATCGATTTCATAAGCATCGGCACCAACGACCTTACGCAGTACACGCTGGGCGCAAGCCGGCACTCCGGTTCGCTGGATCTATCCGATGTGCGCAATCCGAAGGTCATGTCGATTATCGAATCGGTCATTTTTCAGGCCAAGGGAGCCGGCAAAGCGGTTGGAATCTGTGGCGAATCGGCATCCGATCCCGAATCAGCCACGCATTACCTGCGGCTCGGCGTCGATAGCCTCTCGGCTAGCCCAGCGCTCATCCCAAGGCTAAAGGCCGGCCTG
>CANCKM010000058.1 GCA_947378555.1 Microbacteriaceae bacterium | reverse complement strand
GTTTTTGCGCTGGCAGCGGCTGATCATGACTCACATATCGAACTGCTTCAGGGCTTTGCCGAGTTGATGAGCAACCCGGCTAGTGTGAATTTACTGTTAACTTCGGCCTCGGTCGAAACTATTCGTGGTCTTCTGGCCTAGCCACTGCGACAATAGAAGCATGAAAATCATTGCGGTCTGCGGAATGGGCATTGGCACCTCGGTGCTGCTCAAGATGAACGCCGAGAAGGTGCTCAGTCAACTGGGCATCGAGGCAACCGTAGAGGCTACCGATGTTGAAATGGCTCGAGCCTCAAGAGACGCCCAGATTCTGCTAACAACACCGGATTTGGTTGAAAAGCTGCAGGGTCTGCCAGCCGAGGTAATCGCCATTGAGCATTTCTTCGACCTCGAGGAAATCACCAGAAAGCTCTCGGCAACACTTCTTTAGGGTTCGCCTTCGGGGAGGATTTCGGGTTTGCGCCTAGGCTAAAGCAATGACCTCAGAATCTGATTTGAAGCTGCCTGGCAGCACTGAACGAACCAAAATCAATCGTTTGAGCAATCGTTCGGTTGCCGAGCGCGATGCGATGTACAGCATCCTAGACTCAGCGATTTTGTGCCACATTGGTTACAACGAAAACGACCAGCCCTTCGTTTTGCCATACGCTTTCGTGCGCGACGGCAACCGCCTCTTGATTCATGGATCCACCGGTGCCAGGTTTATGCGTGCCCTAGCCGCCGGAGCCCCGACCTGCATAACGGTGACCTGCCTCGATGGCCTCGTGGTTGCTCGCTCGACGTTCAACTCGAGCATGAACTACCGATCGGTGGTTGTGCTCGGTGTTGCCGAAGCCCTAGAGGGCGATGGCAAGATTGCCGCGCTGGATGTTATTTCTGACGGTTTAATCCCCGGTCGCACCAAAGAGGTTAGATCATCGACCAAGAAGGAGATAGCCGCAACCACCGTGTTGGCAATCTCGCTAGACGAAGCATCTGTGAAGGTGCGAGCCGCCGGAGTGGTTGATGAACCAGAGGATTACGACACCGGTGTTTGGGCCGGCGTGATTCCCCTGCGCTTGACGGCCTCGCCCGCCCTGCCAGATGGCCAAGAGGCTGCCACGCTGCCGATTCCGGAAAGCGTCAAACGCTTCATCGAAAACCCGAAAGGCTGATCTTGAACATCAGTGACATCCAGATTCCCCTTGCCTCGTCGGAAACCAGTCCGGCTGCGCTCAATGGCACCCTAGCAATTCCAGAAGGCGATGGCCCGTTTCCAGCCGTTGTAATGATCCACGAGGTATTTGGCGTGGACGAAGTCATGCGCAAGCAGATCGAGCGTCTGGCGAGCGCAGGGTACCTAGTTTTGATGCCGGACCTATTCAGTCGCGGTGGTGCCAGAAAGTGCCTCACGGCAACCTTCAGGGCCCTCACCAGTGGCAGCGGGCAAGCCTTCAACGACATTGAAGCGGCTCGAGAACTGTTGCTGGCTCGCCCAGACTCTAATGGCAAAATCGGGGTTATCGGTTTTTGCATGGGTGGCGGGTTCGCCCTGATGTTAGCCAATCGTGGTTATGACGCCGCGGGCATTAACTATGGGCAACTGCCAAAGGATCTTGACGCGGCACTCGCCGGCGCCTGCCCAATCATCGGAAGCTTCGGAGGTTCAGACAAGAGCTTGAAGGGTGCCGCGGCAAAGCTGGAAAACTCATTGACCGTGGCCGGAATCGAACACGACGTGAAGGAATACCCAGAAGCGGGCCACGCCTTCATGAACCCGACAATGGCTGGACCCTGGTGGTTGCAACCGGCGCTCAAGCGCGCCGTTGGAGTTAAGCCGGATCCAGAGGCCTCGGCCGATGCCTGGTTGCGCATCGAAGAGTTTTTTGGGGCTCAGCTGAAATAGAAAAAAATTTGGTCAAATGAGAAGGGTGACCGCAACCCCACCGATTGCCGTCACCCATCTCAGGTTCCCCCACCTGCTGGCATTTCTTTCCCCTTGGAATCATTATTGCCAATGCCGAGGAGCGTTCTGGGATTTTGCTGAAACCGCGATGAAACTGGGAGGTAATCCTGAGAATTGCGAATAAGTCTCGCAAACTTCAGGCGGAAAGTACCTCGCGCATCGCAGTCTCGAGCGAGTCAAGGGCTTCGGCGGCGACCTGCGCCGAAGAACCAATCGCCTGCAGGTAGCACTTTAGTTTTGGCTCGGTGCCAGAGGGGCGAACAATCACCCGACGACCATCGGCCAAATCGAAACGCAAACCATCGGTTGGCCCAACCTCTGCCGAGCCCAGCGCCAAATCGGTTAGCAACGCGACCGAGCCACAAATCTCTACCGGGGGGTTGGTGCGAAAGCGATGCATGGTTGAGGAAATCACGTTGAGGTCGGTCACCCGAATCGAAATCTGACCCGTGGCATAAAACCCGTAGCGCTCGCCGAGTTGCTCGAGCAATCCGGCAATGGTCTGACCCTCGGCGCGCAGCCGAGTGGCCAGAGCCGCAAAGACCAAGGCGGCCGAAAGCCCATCCTTATCTGGCACGTGAGCGCAATCAACGCAGTATCCCAGCGCCTCTTCGAAACCGAAAATCAGATCAGGCACCTTTGACACCCATTTGAAACCGGTCAGGGTCTGTCGGTAGCCGAGGCCGTAGTGCGCCGCCACCTTGCCAAGAGCAGAAGACGAAACGATGGATGTCGCCAAGTTGCCCGTGCGACCGGCTTCGTGGGCGGCTCTGGCTAACTCTTCGCCCAAAATCAAACCAACCTCATCGCCGGTGAGCTTGCGCCAGCCGTTAGCCGAAGTGGCATCGGGGATAGCCACGGCTAGGCGGTCGGCGTCTGGGTCGTTGGCGATAATCAAATCGGCGCCCACTTTGCTGGCGGTTTCGAAACTTAGATCTAGAGCGCCCGGTTCTTCGGGGTTCGGGAAGGCGACGGTTGGGAAGCGCCCATCGGGTTCAATCTGAGACTCAACCGGAATCAGTTCGCCAAGGCCGGCTCTCTGAAACAGGGGATTGGCGATTGCCCAGCCAACCCCGTGCATCGCGGTGTAAACGATTTTCAATGGCCGCAAGTTCGCCGGCTCGCCAAGCAGCGCAGTAGCTTGAGCCAGGTAGCGTTCGGTGAGCTCGGCGCCAATCAAAGTAATGTCTTGCGACTTGGGTAGGTCGTCAAAGGTTTGGGTTGCGGCAACCTTGGCGATGTCCTCGGCGATTTCGGCATCGGTCGGCGACACAATTTGCGAACCACCGTTATCGCCACCGAGGTAAACCTTGTAGCCATTGTCTCGAGGTGGGTTATGCGAGGCCGTCACCATGATTCCGGCCGATGCCTGCAGTTGCTTGACCGCGAAGGCCAGCATCGGGGTGGCGCACATGGCGTCAAACAGGTAAACCTCGATGCCGCTGGCCGCCAAAATTTCGGCAGAATCCCGAGCAAAAATATCGCTGTTGACTCGCCCGTCAAAACCAATGACCACCGATGGGCGCTCTAGCCAAGTGCGATTAAGGAAGTTGCCGATGCCGGCGGCCGCTTGAGCCACAAGCACTCGGTTCATGCGGTTTGGCCCGGCGCCCAGTTCGCCTCGCAGCCCGGCGGTGCCAAACTGCAATCGCTGGCCAAAACGATCACGCAGGTCAGCCTCATCGCGCGAGGCGATCAGAGTTTGCAGTTCGCCACGGGTTTCGGCGTCGGGGTCTTGAGCCAGCCAGGCCTCGGCGGCGGCGAGTAGCGCATCCATCGTTTCGGGTTTAGAGCTTGGCAATGATTCGCGCTAACAGGTCGCTGATGCGTGGTTCGGCTTCGCGGCCGGCCTCAAGCACCTCGGCGTGGCTGAGCGGGGTCTTTTGGATTCCGGCGGCCAGGTTGGTGATGAGCGAGAGCCCAAGGATCTCCATGCCCGACTGCCTGGCGGCGATGGCTTCTAGAGCCGTTGACATGCCAACGATGTGGCCGCCCATGATCTTGGCCATTTGAACCTCGGCCGGGGTTTCGTAATGCGGGCCGCGAAACTGCACGTAGACACCGTCGTCGAGTGTCTCGTCAACGGTGCGAGCCAAATCGCGCAAGCGGCTCGAGTAAAGGTCGGTCAGGTCAACGAAGGTTGCGCCCTCGAGGGGGCTGTTGGCTGTGAGGTTAATGTGATCGCTGATCAAGACCGGGGTTCCCGGCTTCCAGTGATCCTTGATGCCGCCCGCGCCATTGGTCAAGATCATCGTCTTGACTCCGGTTGCCGCCGCGGTGCGAACCCCGTGGGCCACCCGACGAACTCCGTGCCCCTCGTAGTAGTGGGTTCTGGCACCCAAAACTAGGGCGTGCTTGCCGTTCGGCAAAAGGATTGAGCGAATCGTCGCCACGTGACCGACCACGCTCGGTGCCGAGAATCCGGGGATTTCGGTTGCCGGAATCGATGCCACCGTTTCGCCGATTAGGTCGGCTGCCTTAGCCCAGCCAGAACCCAAAGTCAGTGCAATGTCGTGACTTTTTACTCCGCTAAGTTCGGCTATTTTTGCCGCGGCAAGGGATGCGATTTCGAATGGATCGGCCAATGGATTCTCAAGAGGGTTGCTCATGTTTTGAGTCTAATCACTCAAGCCCGCCTCACCACAGCGGTTTTTGCGCGACAATAGAGAGGTGAGCAACTCGACTAAAAAACCACACCACATTGTCATCATCGGCGGCGGCCCAGGCGGATACGAAGCGGCCCTAGCCGGAGTCCAGTTGGGGGCCGAAGTCACTCTGATTGAGAGAAATGGTTTGGGTGGAGCCGCGGTTCTAACCGACGTGGTGCCGTCAAAGAGCCTCATTGCAACGGCCGATGCAGCCGCTGCTGTGCGACACGCCGCCGAACTCGGCGTCAGATTCCATGATGGAAAAAACCTTGTGACCCCGCAGGTTGATTTGGACCTAAAGGCCATCAACGAGCGACTCTTGCACATCGCCCATGAGCAATCCAAAGACATGCTCGAAACGCTTTTGAGCCACGGAGTGCGCGTAATCATCGGAAGCGCTCGCCTAGATGGCAACCACCACGTAATTGTTGATGCCTATGATGCTGTCGAGGCCGAACGCCTAGAAGCCAAAACCATCATCGTCGCCGTTGGCGCACACCCAAGGTCACTCGCCTCGGCAAAGCCGGACGGCAAGAGAATTTTGACCTGGACCCAGTTGTACGAGCTGACCGAACTGCCGGAGCACATGATTGTGGTTGGTTCTGGAGTCACCGGCGCCGAGTTTGCCTCTGCCTATCGCGGCCTCGGCTGCGAGGTCACCCTGATTTCGAGCCGTGACATGGTGTTGCCAGGTGAAGACCAAGACGCCGCCGAGCTCATCGAGCGAGTATTCCGCAAAAACGGCATGCAGGTGCTCAACAAATCTCGCGCCCAGACGGTTGTGAACACCGGCTCTGGAGTTGAGGTGACCCTCGAAGATGGTCGAGTAATCACCGGAAGCCACTGCCTGATGGCTGTCGGTGGCATTCCAAACACCGCGGGACTCGGCTTGGTTGAAGCCGGCGTTGAACTTAACGAAACCGGGCACATCATTGCCAATAAGGTGGCCCGAACCTCGAGGGCCAACGTCTATGCAGTTGGCGATTGCAGCAACTTCCTGCCACTCGCCTCGGTGAGCGCAATGCAGGGTCGCACAGCCGTGTTCCACACCATGGGAGACGTCGCGGTTCCGACCCAGGTGCGCAACGTTGCATCTAACGTCTTCACCTCACCAGAAATAGCTTCGGTCGGCTGGTCGCAAAAAGCGCTCGAAACCGGAGAGGTCACCGGCAACTCTTATAAGGTCGCGCTGTCAAGCAACCCGCGCGCCAAAATGCAGGGGGTTGAGGAGGGGTTCATCAAGCTCTTCGCCTCGACCGGCGGAACCGTAATCGGTGGAGTTGTGGTGGCGCCAAAGGCTTCGGAGTTGATTTATCCAATCGCCATCGCGGTTGAGAATCGTCTCACCGTTGATGAACTTGCCCGCACCTTCAGCGTGTATCCATCGCTATCGGGTTCAATCATGGAGGCAGCTAGGGCG
>CANCKM010000057.1 GCA_947378555.1 Microbacteriaceae bacterium | reverse complement strand
GCCGAGATGAAAACCGGTGAAGGTAAGACCCTTGTGGCAACCCTTCCGGCTTACCTAAATGCAATCGCCGGTCGCGGTGTTCACATCGTCACGACAAACGACTTTTTGGCCGGCTACCAGAGCGAATTGATGGGCCGCATCTTCCGTGCCCTCGGAATGACCACCGGTTGCATCCTCTCTGGCCAGGAGCCAACCGAGCGTCGCGAGCAGTACCTTGCCGACATCACTTACGGAACCAATAATGAGTTTGGTTTCGATTACCTGCGTGACAACATGGCTTGGCAGCAAGCCGACCTAGTTCAGCGCGGCCACTTCTTTGGAATCGTCGACGAGGTCGACTCGATTTTGATCGACGAAGCCAGAACCCCTCTGATTATTTCGGGCCCAGCCTCTGGTGAAGCCAACCGCTGGTTTGCCGAGTTTGCCAAGATCGCAACGCGTCTGCAGCCGGTCATCGACTACGAAGTAGATGAAAAGAAGCGCACCGTTGGAATCTTGGAACCGGGAATCGAAAAAGTCGAAGACTACCTTGGTATTTCAAACCTTTACGAGTCAGCAAACACCCCGTTGATCTCGTTTCTAAACAACGCCATTCGCGCCAAGGCACTTTTCAAGCGCGACAAGGATTATGTTGTCATGAACGGCGAGGTGCTAATCGTTGACGAGCACACCGGTCGTATCTTGGCGGGTCGTCGTTATAACGAGGGAATCCACCAGTCGATTGAAGCTAAAGAGGGCGTTGAGGTCAAGGCCGAGAACCAGACTCTGGCAACCGTCACGCTGCAGAACTACTTCCGCCTTTACAAAAAGCTTGCCGGCATGACCGGAACCGCCGAAACCGAAGCCGCCGAATTCATGGGCACCTACAAGCTCGGCGTGGTCGCGATTCCAACCAATAAGCCGATGGTGCGCAAAGACCAGCCCGACCTGATTTACAAGAACGAAGAAATCAAGTTCGCCATGGTGGTCGAAGACATCGCCGAGCGCAACGAGAAGGGCCAGCCGGTTTTGGTTGGAACCACCTCGGTTGAAAAGAGCGAATACCTTTCAAAGCTCTTGGCAAAGCGTGGCGTTCGTCACGAAGTCTTGAACGCTAAGAACCATGCCCGTGAAGCCATAATCGTGGCTCAGGCCGGTCGCCTCGGAGCCGTCACCGTTGCCACCAACATGGCCGGTCGTGGAACCGACATCATGCTCGGCGGAAACTCCGAGTTTCTAACCGTCGAGCAACTCAACATGCGTGGTTTGCACACCGACGAAAACCCAGAGGCCTATGAGGCTGCTTGGGCCGAGGCTTATGCCGAGACCAAAGAGATCGTTGCCAAAGAGGCCGAAAAGGTTCTCGCGGTTGGAGGGCTCTATGTTCTTGGCACCGAGCGTCACGAGTCTCGCCGCATTGACAACCAGTTGCGCGGTCGTTCCGGCCGCCAGGGTGACGTTGGTGAATCGCGTTTCTACCTTTCGCTAACCGACGACCTAATGCGCCTATTCAACTCGGGTGCCGCCGTTGCCATCATGAACCGATCCGGTGTGCCAGACGACATGGCAATCGAATCCAAGGTGGTTAGCCGCGCCATTGCAAGCGCGCAAAGCCAGGTTGAAGGCCGAAACGCCGAGATTCGCAAAAACGTGCTCAAGTACGATGACGTTTTGAACCGCCAACGCGAGGCAATCTACAGCGACCGCCGCACCATCCTAGAGGGCGATGACATTGCAGTGCGCGTCGATGAGTTCCTTGAGGAAGCAATCAAGACCATCGTCAACCAGCAGCTTTCCGAAACCAACGGCAGCGACTGGGATCTGGAAATCCTTTGGGCTGAGCTCAAGACCATCTACCCGATTGGCATCACCATCGAAGAGGTGCTGAGCGAAGCCGGCATTCGTTCGAAGCTAACCACCGCTTGGTTGACTCGAGAACTTTTGAGCGATGCCAGAATGGCATATATCAACCGCACCGCTCAGATTGGCGAACCTGCCATGCGCGAACTTGAGCGCAGGGTTGTGCTTTCGGTGATTGACCGCAAGTGGCGCGAGCACCTCTATGAAATGGATTACCTCAAGGAGGGAATCGGCCTTCGAGCCATGGCGCAGCGTGACCCGCTGGTTGAATACCAGCGCGAGGGTTTCACCATGTATCAGCAGATGATGGGCGCGATTCGTGAAGAGAGCGTTGGCTTCATGTTCAACCTCGAGGTTCAGGTTGAGGTTGCGGCCGATCACACCGAGATTGCGGCTAAGGGCCTAGAAGCCCCGCAGCCTCAAGCTCAGCTCACCTACACCGCTCCGACAGAAGACGGTGATGCCGAGGTGCGCCAGGTGCGCTCGCGAAACAATCGCCAGCAGCCACCCGCCAATGATGGCAAGGGCAGCAGCTTCTTCAAAAACTAGTTAAGAGAAAGCCCCACCGGGGAGCAGCTACTGTGAGCTGTTCAACCCGGTGGGGCATTTTTCTGCTTGGGGGCAGATCTCAGAGAACCGAAATGTTGGTGGCTCGCCACCGCTTGTGAATCGGCTCAAGTCTTATGGTGACCGCCCTGGTGCGAGCGGCATCGGTTAGCAAAATAACCGATTCGATGACTCCTGGCACTGGCGATTCGGAGTGCACTCTCGTGACGGCGAACTTTGGCATCAGTGCTGGTCGGCCAAGAGTGGCGTTCGCCCTCGCGCGAAGCACCACTCGGGCCCGCAGTTTTTCATAAACCTGATCGGAAAGCACGCTGGCCAAATGATCAACCGGTCGAGCCCCTGCGATCACCTCGACAACCGAGGTGGCTAGTGCTGGAAGCAGTGGCAGGGGGTCTGGCAGGGCCGCAACTTCATCGGCCGTCAGCGATGGCTGGTCTTCTTCATCGAACCAGAACCTCGCGCGGCGCTTGGCCGCTGCCGAATCGGCTTCCGACCCCTGAGCCATTTGTTGCCTGTTGGCTTTTGCCATGTCTATCCCTCCGCAAATCAATGAATTGATAGTTCAAGTTATTGCTGTGGGTCATTCCATTTAACCTCAGATTCGGAAATTGTGGAAAACTTTTTTTCGGAAAAGCTTGCAACCTCAAGAATGGCAGTCGTGAATCCAGACGATTATCTTGAGCATTTAGAAGCCCAGTTTTTGAACGAGCAACCAACCCCGCGGGGCTCTGCTGGCGACCTGCGGTTTCGCTGGTTGACCAGCAGCGTCTTGCAGGTGCGGGCGGCTGAGGTTATCCATCGTCTGATTGCACCGGTCATCGGTGTCGATTTTGTCGCCGGATTGCCCGCTGAAAAAACCGAGTGGCTGCTCTTGCCCAGCTCGCGAGTTGTTCGGCTGGACTTTGACTTCACGCCAACCCTGCCGCCGCTGCGATTGAGCGATCAACCCGCCAGCGTGTTTTTGGCGAGCCTGCAGTTGCCGATTGAGGCTAGTTGGCTGGTGGCTGGCCACCCAATGCAACGGGGTTGGTTGGTCGATGCCCGCGACGGTTTCGTTTTTCTTGCCGAACCCGGCAGCCGGCTTCCTTTTGCGGTGCCAATTTTGCGACTGGGATGGTTGCGACTCAAGTCTGTGGAAAACTCCGCCGCCGATTCTTAACCTGTTGAGAGGATGGGCGATGAATGGGAGGAAAACGATGTCTTTAGATAATCCAAAAGTGCAAAATCGGGTGCAACTTCGCAGCTTTCGAGGTGGTCGAACCAGCCTAATCTTGGGGTCAACTCTGGTTGTGACCGCAGTGGCAGGTGTGAGTTTCAGCCTGCTTGGCTCGGGCGGCGGGGCAAGATACTGGGTTGCGCGTCTTGATCTGCCGGCCGGGGCGGTCTTGAGCGAAGACCTGGTTGAGCTTAGAAACGCCAACCTTGAGCAATCGGCCAAGGTCTATTTGCCAGCCGATGCCGCACTAAACGGCATGGTGCTAACGGTGCCGGTATCGGCCGGGGCGCTGCTTCCGACAGCCTCGGTGGCTGAGGCCCAAAGCGGTGATGCGATAGACGGATTGGTTTCGGTGGTGCTGCAACCTACCAGCGCACTGTCCAGTCGCCTGCGCTCTGGAAGCGTGGTCGATATTTGGAGTTCGGCCAAGGAAATAAACGGTCGCTACGGTTTGCCAACCAAGTTGGTTGAAGCGGCTCAGGTGTTCCGCATCTCAAAAGAAACCGCGGCGTTTAAAGATGTCGCCCCTCAGGTTGAGCTGCGAGTGGCAAAGTTGAGCCTGCCCGGGTTGCTAGCCGCAATAGCCGATGAGGCAACCATCACGTTGGTGGCCCGCGATGATATTGGGCAACAGTGATGCTCGACCTTTTGGCCCGGGCCGATGCCTCCGAGATCGGCGCAACGGGCCGGGCAGCAGTCGAGGAAGCTTCGCAACTCGCAGCCTCCGGAGGCCAAGCCCAAGGCAAAGTTGTGGCGGTCTGGGGTGCGATTGGCTCGCCCGGCAAGTCGACAATCGCGGCCAATCTAGCCTGCGAGTTGGCAACAGCCGGGAAAAGGGTATTCCTGCTTGACGCCGACACCTACGCACCCAGCCTCGCCGACCTCTTTGGGCTATTTGAACACCCAGCTGGTCTTCCCGCAGCCTGTCGCATTCTTGGGCAGGATCGATTCGACCTCGAGCAGTTGCAGCGCCTGAGCCTCGAGTTGGCGATTGGCAATAAGTCGCTGACCCTGATGACGGGAATCGGAAGCAATCGACGCTGGGCAGAGCTAACCACCGAAAGGCTAAGCGACCTGTTGCAACTGGCCAAGGCCAACTTTGACTTCGTGTTGGTTGATCTGGCTTCACCGCTCGAGAGCGGCCTGTCGCTCATGCACTCGAGCCTGAGTCGAAACGAAGCCACCCGCACTGCCATCGCCCTTGCCGATCAGGTGGTTGCGGTTGCCAACGCCGACCCAATCGGAATCCAGCGCTTTGTTGAACAACTGCCAGAACTACCGGCAACCGGCGAGGTGCTGCCGGTGATCAATCGACTTCGCAGCAGCGCGCTGGGAGTTCGGCCAAAGCAACAGATCGCCGAAACCCTGCTGCGTTTGGTGAAGCTTGAGCCGGCAGCGTTTATCCCAGTCGATCAGGAAGCCTTTGATTGTGCCCTGCTCAACAACTTGCCGCTGGCGCTGGCCAAACGTCACTCGCCAGCTCGGCAAGCCACCAATGATTTTGCCAAGCAATACCTGCTGAGGCAGCCAAGCGAATTGGAACGAAGGATTGCTAGCCCTAAACTCGGTTAGGTGTCAACGCTAAGCGGAATCATCAAAAAACAGGGTGTCGCCAGCCACGCCGATGTCGAATGGCTCAACCTATTGAGTTCGGATTGGCAACTCATCGCCGATCTGGTTTTTGCCGACCTGGTGCTCTGGGTGCCAACCAAAACCGGTGAGTTCGTGGCGGTTGGTCACGCTCGCCCCTCGAGCTCGGCAACCATCTTTTATCGCGACATCAGTGGCGAGGCGGTTAGCAAACACTGGTTGCCCAAGGTGCGCCGGGCGTTTGAAACGGGTGAAACCGTTGAGCTAAAAACCATCGACCGATTCGATGGCACACCAACCAGGTTGAGCGCCATTCCGGTGCGCCGCCGCCTCAGCACTCGATCAGACGAGGTAAGCGTCCCAATTGCGGTTGTCACGCGACACACCAACCTGGCCGAGGCAAAGGCCCCAAATAAACTTTCGCTCAACTATTTGAACTGTGGCAACGACCTGCTTCAGATGGTAGCCGATGGAACCTTCCCCGACTTCTCTAACCCAACCGGGCCAAAACGAGGTGCACCAAGAGCAAACGATGGATTGCTGCGCCTTGACGACGATGGCACTGTCACCTTTGCCAGCCCCAACGGGCTTTCGGTATTCAATCGCCTGGGCGTTGATGGCGAGTTGGAGGGCAAAGACTTAGTTGATGCCGTGACTCCATTGCTGAAAGGTCAGGCCACGGTCGATGAAAGTTTGCCACTAGTCCTAGGCGGCAAGGCACCGTGGCGAGTCGACCTGGATTCACAAAGTGTGACTCTTTCGGTACGAGCCATTCCGCTCAAGCGCGCTGGGGCCCGCATCGGCGCCATTGTGCTTGCTCGAGACGTGACCGATCTGCGTCGTCAAGAGCGTGAGCTGATCACCAAGGATGCCACGATTCGCGAGATTCACCACCGGGTTAAAAACAACCTGCAAACCGTGGCCAGCCTGCTGCGCATCCAGGCTAGGCGAACCACCAG
>CANCKM010000056.1 GCA_947378555.1 Microbacteriaceae bacterium | reverse complement strand
TGGGGCATGATTCCGGTCAAGGCACAAATCGGTGAAACAATCTGGACCACTTCACTGTTTGCCAAAGACGGGGTCTATGTTGTGCCCATCAAAAACCTTGTGCGGTTCGGTGAAAAGCTAACCGTTGGTGAACTCGTCGAGCTGACCTTGACGCTGGCTATCTAGCGCTTAGCTTTGGCGGTCGGCTTGCTGGAAACGGTCACAGTCGCGTAGTCGACCTTGGATCCGGTGACCAGAACGGTAAGGGCTTTGCCCACATCAGCCTTGGCAACTTTGTAGAGCGCTTTGGTCGCCCCCTTGATGGCGATACCGGCGCGCTTCCACTGGAAGGTAAGCGCAACGCCAGATTCCCAGACGCCGGGTTTGGCGGTGAGCTTTTTGTTCAACTTGGCTTTGCCCAGAATTACCGGAGCTGGAGTTAACTTCAAGGTGGCGGGAGCTATGCCTGCCGTCGGCAAACTCGTCGCACTGGCTGTCAGATACCCGGGCTTCGAACCAAAGGCAGTCACGGTTATGGCCGAACCTAAATCCTTCGCCGCCACAAGGTAGGTTGCGTTTACCTCACCAGCTATGGCAACACCCGAGCGCTTCCACTGGTAGGTAAACGTGACTCCCGAATCCCAGGCACCCGGAACAGCTGTCAAAGTAGCACCGACGGTTGCTAGGCCGGTGATGGAAGGGGCCGGCTTTAGATTTAGATCCTCATCGAGGGCGGTCGACGCCAGCCCTTGCCACTTCGGAAAGGTGAACCCCTTCCAGGATCCACCACTTGGTTTGCCTAGCCGTGAGTAAAACTGAACCGTGCCGGGGACCTTGGTGAACGGTTCTTTTCCAAGGGTTGGAGCTGGCCCGCGAAAGGTTAGGGTGTTCAAGGCTCGATCGAAGGCAAACGCATAGTTGCCGATGGATGTGACCGATGCCGGAATGATCACATACAAAAGGGAACCATTGGCATAAAAAGTGCCGGCCTCAATGGAGGTGAGTGATTTTGAAAGCACGAGTGACACCAACGAACCATCACAGGCAAAGGCGTATTTTCCAAGTGAAGTTACCGAATCTGGAATCACGATGGATGACAGCGAATTCGAAGACGCAAATGCATACTCACCGATGTTCTTGAGTGTTGCGGGCAGCTTCACCGTCACAAGAGAGGCTGCACCATAGAAGGCATAGTCACCCAGGCTGGTCACGGAATCAGGAATTGTCACCGTCGTCAAAGACTGATTTGCCGCGAAGGCATAGTTGGCGATGGACTTTACCGAGTCTGGAATCGAAACCGAAACCAGAGATCCCGCACGGTAAAAAGTACCCGCCTCGATGTTTTCCAAGGAGTTCCCTATCGACACCGAAGCCAACGTGGAATCTCCGTAGAACGCGTAGGCGCCGAGTTTCTTCACCGAGTTGGGAATCGCAACGGAAGCCAAAGAAACATCTGATGCGAAAGCGTAGTCGCCGATGCTCTCGAGGGACTTTCCAAGCGCAACCGAGACGAGAGCACCAGAAGACGCAAACGAGTAACTACCGATGCTGCTCACGGAGTCTGGAATGGTTACTCGTGGGAGCGAAGCTGAGGCATAGAACGCATAGTCCCCGATGCTGGTGACCGAGCCACCGATCTTCAGAGATGTCATCGAACCTAGGCCTTTAAAGGCGTAAGCCCCAATCTGAGTCACCGAGTTGGGGATTGTGACGGTTGACAATAATCCATCGGAATCAAAGGCGTAGTCACCGATTGACTTGACTGACTCGGGGATTGATAGCGAAACCAAAGACAGGTTTGAGGCAAACGCGGCCTTGCCAATGCTGGTCACGGTACTTGGGATTGTTAATTTCTCGACGACGGTGGCGCCGTCAAAGGCGTGTTCGCCGATTTCGGTCACCGGATAGTCGACCGAGGCAACCGTCACCGAATCTGCAATTCTTAGCTCGGCAGGCAGGTCGGCTGTGAAACCCGCTGCGAAGGCCGAACCAGCGTTATCCAGAGTGTAAACAACCCCATCGAGCGTCACCGAAACTTGCGCTGGCAAAACCGAAGCGTTGGCGGCAGTTGGGTTCAGAACCAAACCGGCGATGGCGAAGAGTCCAGCCCACTTGCTCAAGAACTTCTTTGAATCTTGCATTCTCAGCAACTCCTAAACCTGGTACCAGAGCCGAAGCTATGGCAGGATTTCGGCCATCTCTTCAGGCACTCGATCGACGTATGGGGTGCTTTCAGGCTTGGCGATCTGATTCGTCAGGTCATGATTTGCGCGAGCCGACTTCAGGCTGTGAGCCATATGGCTGCGCAACTTGCGGTCGCTCAGGTGCCAGGTTCTCTTGGTCGCCGGGTTGGAGATCTTCCAGTGGCGGGCGACTTCGCGCCGGCGCAGGATTACACTCGCAAGACCGAGGCTAAGCGAGGCCGGCCACACGACCCAACAAACAATGACGCCCGTGAGATCAAGGGTCGTGCCCCAAATCGGAGTACCGGCGATAATCCAGGTGGGGATGACTATCCATAGTGAAATAGCGAACAGCGCCGAAGACTGAGTGCTGCGCAGTTTCTCACTGCGGGTCAGGGTTCGAACTGCCTTGGTTGGTTGTGTGTTTGTGCTCATCGTGGCAACGCCTTTGCAATGACTTCGAAGCCACCGGTTGGGCCTTTTGCAAGGCAGTAATAAGTAACGAGTGAAGAAACGGCGGTTGAAAGCGGCGTCATCACGATGCCGGCCAGCGTGTTCAGGATTCGGCGAGGCAGGCTGATTCCTGGCTCCTGCGCGCTTATCCAGCAACCGATACCGAAGGTCGTGAGCCAACAAATAAGTGAGGCGACCAGGAATGGCTGGAATCCCTGTGGCGCTTGCCAGATGCCAAGTGGCACGAGCACAAGACCCGCGGTGACCACAATGAAGGAAATCAAACCACTGAACCAAAGACCGGTGCTAAGAAAGGCACCGAGCGGTGGAATCAAACCATTTTGAACTGCATCGATGTTGCCCCAGAGCCAACGCCGGCGCTGAATGACGAAGTCCTTGAAGCTCCAAGGTGCCGTGATCTGAACAAACTCGTACATAAAGCCCCAAGTGAGTCCAGCTTCAACAGCATTGTGGCCGACGGTCATGTCCTCTGATGCGATAACCGGATAGTTCCAGGTGACTGCAGCCTCTGCCGAGCCTCTGAAACATAGGCCTTCGCCGTGCACCCAGATTGGGTGACCCACGCCCTGCCAGAACGCGCAGCTCACTAGGCAGCTCTGAGTTCTGACGTCATCGAGGTGGGTCATGAATCTTCCGTAGCCACGACGCGGGGTGATGATTCCTTCGCAGATGTCATAGTCGGCGTTGAAAGCCTTCACAAAGTAGGCGCGAGTTGGCAGTGAGTCGTCATCAACCATGATGATTTTCACGTCGTGGCGGTCAAGCCCGAGTTGCTTGCGAACATGCCTCGAATACTCTTGCGCTCTGGCCTTGTAGTGAGCCTTGGTCACAAAACTTTCGGGTACTTCATAAACCGCATCCGCACCAACGTAGTGGTTAGGTATGCCTGCCTCGGTGACCACCCAGAACTCGAACGGGAACGGCAACTCATAAGAACGAATCGTTGCGATGATGTCGTTGACCGTTTCGTAGTTTCCGATTGTCGTGATCTGGATTACCGCTTGCGTTGCTCCGGAATCTAGAAACTTGTGCTCGGTCAGTTTCACGCGAATCCAGCCGGCAATCATCAAAGATGCCTCAACCAGCGGAATGAGCCAAAAGGCTAAAAGTACGTATCCCATGTCTATGCCTGCCCTGCCGAGCAGACAAAACGACTTAAGTAATTAAAAAGATTTATTTGCCCCATTTGTGCTTCCCCCGAAGGCCGCTCTTTGCGCGACCACTAAAAATAACTTCAATAAGACTATTAGTTTTTATCGCGGGCTCTTACCAAACTGTCGCACATTTCAAGCCAAGATCCGTAAAACTACTCAGCCTTAAATAGCCGCCTCTATGCGCCGAAACGTTTCGGTCTGATACTCGGGAATCATGCCGCTGTGCTCCGGATTGCTGGTCTCGTAAAGATAGTTGAGCAACATAATGCGCCGTTGCAGCAGGAGGGCTTGCATTTGCTTCGCAGTATAAACCGGAAGGCTCTGCACCGATTCATAGCCCGCAAGAAACGCTTGTGTTTGATCATCGGTGTCGAGATAGTAGATGGCAATCGCCAGATCTTGCATTGGCAGGCCCATTCCGCAGTCATCGAAGTCAAAGACGGCGATTTTGCCCTCATGCCACATCAGATTCCAGGGGTGTAGGTCGGCGTGGATTGGCTGCGGCGCGCTACTTGATTCAAAAAGTGACGTCAGCGACTCCTCAATCCAGGACTTTGCGCTCGAAAGGCGCTTCTTGTCTGCCTCGGCGAGTTTGCTGTCCTCGCTAAGCAGGTAATCCCTTTCGCCCCAGAGGAAATCCGACAAATCAGGAAGATCCGCTCCGGCCGGAAGCACTAAGTCGACCGAACTTTTATGCAATTTGGCCATTGCCACTCCGGCAGCCCCAAGCTGCTCAAGGGTCGGGCCATCCCCCGGCTCCTCGCCATCCAGCCAACTGTAAAGAACGGCCGAAAGCTTGCGACCGGTTGCCTCATGCCAACCGAGGGTGGCAAACTCGCCGCGCTTGTTGGCTTTCGGTTTTGGCGTCAACACCTCGTTGATTGAGTTCACCCAGAAAACTTCCGCCTTGAGATTTTCGATGGATCTATTAGAGTTCACGTTGATGCGAAGGGCGAACAACTCGCCATCGGCTGCCGTCACCTTGAAGGTTGAGTTGAACTCGTGGTTGATTGACTCGGTCTCACAGACCCCAAGATCGTATTGTTCGAGGATTTCGCTCAGGCAGTTGGCCAGGCTCGCGACCTGCTGCTCGACAGACATATTGGCGAATACTGGCATTGAAGTCATAGAGATAATCTGCCACAAATAAAGAAAGCCCCAAACTCGTGAGAAGTTTTGGGGCTTTCGTGCACCCCCCGAGACTTGAACTCGGAACCCACTGATTAAGAGTCAGTTGCTCTGCCGATTGAGCTAGAGGTGCGTGCTGCAAACAACCTAAGCGATTGAGGCAACAGCCTATGAGTTTAGCAGGAATATTCAGCGCACGGTAACGCTATTTTGCGATTGGCAACCCTCAGCGACAGGTTCTAAACTCTTACCAAGAGATTCATTTTGGTTGCAACTATGGAGGCTGAAACATGACCGAACTTGCGAAATTGGCTGTCGGAGACACCGCACCGGACTTCACCATTCTTGATCAAGATGGCCAGCCGGTGACACTTTCGGCATACCTGGGCAAGAAAGTAATCGTCTATTTCTATCCAGCCGCCTCGACACCCGGCTGCACCAAAGAGGCTTGCGACTTCAATGACAACCTGAACCCCCTGAAAGAGGCGGGCTACCACGTGCTTGGCATTTCGCCTGATAAGCCGGCCAAACTAGCCAGCTTCCGCGACGCCCAGTCCCTAAACTTTCCGCTGCTGAGCGACCCTGAGACCGAGGTGCACAAGCTTTATGGCGCATACGGCACCAAGTCGATGTACGGTCGCGAGTACCAGGGCGTGCTGCGCTCAACCTTCGTGGTAAACGAGGCGGGCAAACTCGAATTGGCGCTTTACAACGTCAAGGCCACCGGTCACGTTGCCATGTTGCGCAAACTGTTGGGCATCTAACCCACCGCGCAGGCTACATCTGGTCTTTGGTCGCGTCGATCGAGGCCTTGGTAAACAAAAGGTACAAACATCCAACTGACGGCACCGCTATGGCCAGCCCAACTCCATAGTTGGCGAACTGCCCAAAAAAGCTTGCAAACGCGATGGATAACTGTGCCAACTGCCAAAAGACCCCGGCGCTTCTTGCCCAGCGTTGGGCCTGCAACAAGCCTCTCACCGCGAAACCTATCCAAGTTGCACCTAATAATAGAAGCGCCACCAAGAACAGGGTGCTGCCCAAACTCCTGACGTTTCCGCTGAAAATACCGGACAGCAACCAAACCGCGGCCACCACGAGTGCCAAGGTCTCAACGGCCAAAATCGCCGCCGAAACTCGAAGCGACCAGGGAGTCTGCGGTTTTTCAGGGGTGGAGTTTGTGGTTTCTGACATAAATCCTCATTTTGGGTATTGCCAAACGTGGGTGGCTGTGAAAACATATAAAAAGTTAGAGGTTGCTGCTGCTCTTCTAGCCTA
>CANCKM010000055.1 GCA_947378555.1 Microbacteriaceae bacterium | reverse complement strand
CCGTTGGCGAGTTCGCAACCGGATTCAAGCTCCTGCTCGACGGATTTGCACGTTCGGCAGACGCGACCGAGCGCGAGTCACTCAGAAAGCAGTTGCTAGAACTCTTCCTGATTGTCGGAAACGACGACCCAGCCGTGGCAGCTGCCAGGTCTCGATTGGCCGGACTGCTTTACTAGTCGACCGGCTTGAACCAGATTGCTGCCAGCGGGCCAACTGTGATTTGCGCCGAGTAAGGCTGTCCGTGACTTGCTGACCCGGTTGCCGAGACTCGACCTTGGTTGCCTACGCCAGAGCCACCAAATTCGCTGGCATCGGTATTGATAATCTCGAGCCAGTCGCAGTTCTTTGGCAAACCGAGTTTGAAGTTCTCGTGTGGGTGACCGGCAAAGTTGATTACGCAGGCTATTTCGTTTCCAGCTTCATCGCGACGCAAGAAGCTCACCGTGTTGCCGTCGGCGTTTCCTCCGTCAATCCAGGTAAATCCGGCTCTGTCATGGTCAAGTTGCCACATTGCCGGGTTTTCGGTGTAAACCCGATTTAGCGAGGCAATCAGATCTTGAATCGCTCGGTGCATTGGTTGGTCGGTGATCCACCAGTCAAGGCCGCGTTCCTGGGACCATTCAGAGAGCTGGCCGAATTCCGAACCCATAAACAGTAGTTGCTTGCCCGGGTGAGACCACATGAAGGCTAGAAATGCGCGCAGATTCGCCAACTGTTGCCAGCGGTCGCCTGGCATTTTTGCCAGGAGTGAACCCTTGCCGTGCACGACCTCATCGTGACTGATTGGCAAGACGAACTTTTCGTCATATGCGTAGAGCATCGAGAAAGTAAGCTCGCCGTGGTGATACTTGCGGTACATCGGATCTTTTTGAATGTACTCGAGGCTGTCGTGCATCCAACCCATGTTCCACTTGAATCCATAACCTAAGCCGCCACCATCGGTCGGCGCGCTGACGCCACCCCAACTGGTTGACTCTTCGGCAATCATCATGACTCCGGGGTTTCGCTTATAGGCGGTTGCGTTCACTTCTTGCATGAAACGAATCGCATCGAGGTTTTCACGGCCACCGTGTTCGTTGGGTAACCATTCGCCACCCTCGCGCGAGTAATCTAGGTAGAGCATCGATGCAACGGCGTCGACCCTGAGCCCATCAACGTGAAACTCTTCTAGCCAATAAAGGGCATTGGCCACCAAGAAGTTTCGCACTTCGGTTCGACCAAAATCAAAGATGTAGGTGCCCCAATCCGGGTGCTCGCCACGTCTTGGGTCTTGGTGTTCATAGAGCGGTTGCCCGTCGAAGCGCCCGAGCGCCCATTCGTCTTTCGGGAAGTGCGCGGGAACCCAGTCGAGAATGACACCGATCCCATTTTCATGAAGCTTGTCAATGAGGTACCGAAGGTCGTCTGGGCTGCCAAATCGGGAAGTTGGTGCAAAGTATCCGGTGACCTGATAGCCCCAGGATGGCGCGTAGGGGTGCTCGGCAAGTGGCATGAATTCCACGTGGGTGAATCCAAGTTGCAAGACGTAGGGGATTAGCTCATCGGCAAGGCTTCGATAGTCGAGCCCAAGTCGCCATGAACCGGCATGCAGTTCATAGATGCTCATCGGCGATTTAAGAGCATCTCGAGAGTCCCGGGCCTTTATCCAAGCCGCATCATTCCACTTATAAGTCGATTCAGTGACGATGGATGCGGTTGCCGGTGGCAGTTCGGTTTGCTGAGCGAGCGGGTCAATCTTGGTGATCCAGTGCCCATCGCGGCTAAGAATCTCGTATTTGTAGTGGGCGCCAATCTCGACTCCCGGAATGAACAGTTCCCAGACCCCGGTGCTACCCATGGCGCGCATCGCGTGGGCAACGCCATTCCAATGGTTGAAATCTCCAACCACTCGCACGGCCTGGGCGTTTGGAGCCCAAACGGTGAATGCTATGCCTTGGCTTGTGCCGAGTGCCCCGCTAAATTCTTTGCGGTGTGAACCGAGTGCGGTCCAAAGTTCTTCGTGTCGCCCCTCTGAAATCAGGTGCAAATCAAAGTCGCTAATCGTGGGAAGGTGGCGGTAAGGCTCGTCGACGCGCCACTTTGCGCCGTCCTCGTAGGTTGCCAAGATTCGGTAATCCGGGACTACTTTAGCGGCCAACAGGCCCTGCCAGAGGCCGTGATCCAAGTGGCTAAGTTCAAGGGTTTCCCCACCGGCAAGTTCCACCGCCACCGTTTTAGCAAGTGGCTTGAAGGTTCGGAAAACCACATCCGAGCCAACTTGATGTGCTCCAAGAAGGGCGTGAGGATTGTGATAAGCCCCTGACGTGACCTTCCAAACCAATTGTGGATCGAGCTCTGGGATCGCTGTCGGTGTTTTCTTCGTGACCACGTTTACGCCTGCTTACTTAGTTTTTCAACGCGAAGGATGTGAACCGGCTCAACGAACGCGTCGAGTCGGACATAGTTGTCGGAGCCCCAAACGAAGCTGGCTCCGGTGATCAAATCGACTACCTCATAGCTTGACCCGTAGGGCAGACCAAGCTTCGCCAAGTCAATGTGCACCGTGGTTGCTCTGACGGCGTGTGGGTCAACGTTGGCAACAACGATGATTGTGTTCGACTTCTTGTTGTCAGTGAATTGTGCGTCTAGGTGTTTTGAATAGACAAGGATGGCCGGATCATCAGACCAGTGGGTGCTCAGGTTTCTAAGTTGTTGCAGCGCTGGGTTTTGGCGGCGTATTTCATTGAGCTTGGCGAGGTAAGGAGCCAGGGTTTTTCCGGCGGAGGCTTTCCAGTCCCTCGGCTTGAACTCGTACTTTTCGCTGTCGACATGCTCCTCGGCGCCCGGTCTGGCAACCGATTCAAAGAGTTCGTAGCCAGAATATACGCCCCAACTTGCCGCACCGGTGGCGGCGATGGCCGCGCGAATCTTGTGGGCTGGGTGGCCACCGAACTGAAGGTACTCGGTGAGAATGTCGGGTGTGCTCACCCAGAAATTTGGTCTAAAGAAGTCAGATGTCAGGTGAGCTAACTCATTGAGATAGTTCTCGAGCTCAGGCTTACTGTTTCTCCAGGTGAAGTAGGTATAGGACTGTTGGAACCCCACTCTGCCAAGGGCATGCATCATGCTCGGCTTGGTGAAGGCCTCGGCAAGGAAGATTACCTCCGGATTGCTTTGCCTAACCTGGGCGATGAGCCACTCCCAAAAATTCACCGGCTTGGTGTGCGGGTTATCAACTCGGAAAATCTTCACGCCCTGGGCGATCCAGTGTTTGACAACTCTCAATACCTCGGCATAGATTCCCTCTGGATCATTATCGAAGTTGATTGGGTAGATGTCTTGATACTTCTTCGGCGGATTTTCGGCGAAGGCAATCGTGCCGTCCGCCCTCGTGGTGAACCACTCCGGGTTAGTTTTTACCCAAGGATGATCTGGTGAAGCCTGCAGTGCCAAATCCAGCGCTATTTCGATTCCAAGCCGATTGGCCTCTGCCACAAAACCCTGAAAGTCCTCAAGAGTTCCCAAGTCAGGATGGATTGCATCGTGACCGCCGCTGGAATCGCCAATGGCCCATGGGGAACCAGGGTCTTGTTCACCAACGGTGAGCGTATTATTTGGGCCCTTCCGAAATGCCTTGCCAATCGGGTGAATCGGCGGCAAGTAGAGAACATCAAAGCCCATCTCGGCCACGGCGGCTAGGCGTTCTCTGGCGGTTATAAAGTTTCCGGATTTCCAAACCCCCTTTTCGAGTTTGGCGCCTTCGCTTCTTGGGAAGAACTCGTACCAGGCTCCGTAGCCGGCGAGTTTGCGTTCGGTTTGAACCGTGAAGCTTGAGCTCACCGTTACCAATGACCGCATGGGTTGCGAAGCTAAGGCCTTCAGTATTGCGGGCGCCTCAGCGAGTTTTAGTCTGTCCTGTGCCGAGGTTGTTGAGTCGGCCAATTGCTCCGCAAGCGTGACGAGTAATTTTGCATTCGCTTTGGTTCTAGATTTCTCGGCAGCGGCCCGGGTGAAGACTGCAACCCCTTCAAGCATCATGAGATCTTCGTCCATGCCAACTGCCAGTTTCACACTTGCGTTGTGATGCCAAGTCTCATAGTCATCACCGAAGGCGCGAATCGAAAATTTGTGATCCCCGATTTCGACGAGTTGAACCTCGACCTGCCAACGGTCGGTTCCGGGCGCCCCCGGATGCATTCGGTGAACTGATTCGGCTCCGGAGGGTGAGGCTAGCAGTAGCTCAACACCGAGGGCGTCGTGGCCTTCTCTGAAGACGGTTGCTGCAAAAGGGATCACTTCGCCGCTGAAAGCCTTGGCTGGCCACCTGCCCGCGTCGACGGTGGGGGACACCTGCAGAATCGGCAATCGGCCGATTGGTTCAATGCTCAAGAATGCGGTTTCAGCGATTTCAGTCACAATCCGTAATTTACTGAACATTTTGCTCTGAAAAGTCGTTTTCCAGGAATGTTGACTCGTTCGTTGCTCTGCAGCAGCGAAAAAGAGGTTCTGGCTACTCTGGTTCTTTTACTCGCAGCAGTTGCATCGACGTGCTTCCGAGAGTCAGTTCAGCGCCGGCCAGAATGGATTCCAACTCGCTCGGTGGGTCGTCATGGTAACTATCCCAAAGAATTTCAAACTCAACCATGTCATCAACGGTTGGCAAAGTGGCGTCTATCTCACTGATGGTTCCATTGACGACCAACAGCAAGCGATTGAGTTTGCCATCGGCGTCAAGGTGTTCGCTCAGTCTTTGGAGTCCGCGCTTTTCGGCGTTATGCCAATCGTCCTCGGCCATCGGTTGCCCCGAAAGTTTGAACCAGCGAACTCGATCAGCGTCCACGGCCAATTTCTCATAGTTGCCAAACTTGCTTGGCCTCAGAGCCGGGTTCTCTCGGCGCAGTTTGGTGAGGTACGCAAAGGTATCTTCGATTTCCTGCTGCGATTTGGTCAAATCCCAGTTAACCCAGGTCATCTTCGAATCCTGGCAGTAGGCATTGTTGTTGCCGTGTTGGGTCTTGGCTCGCTCGTCGCCAGCGGTCACCATAGGTATGCCACTCGAAAACAGCAGCGTGGCCAAGAGGTTTCGCATTGAGCGCTGTCTTCTGCGATGGATGCTGGTATCTGAGGCTTCGCCTTCTGACCCGTGGTTGTAAGAGTAGTTATTGCTAGAGCCGTCACGGTTACTCTCGCCGTTGACCTGATTGTGCTTAACGTTGTAGCTAACCAGGTCCTTGAGGGTGAATCCGTCGTGTGCGGTGATGAAGTTCACCGACCCGAGCGGCCCGTTCGGCCCGTCGAAGACATCTTGGGATCCCGCAATTCGGGTGGCAAATTCGGCAACCCCGTTCCAGTACTTTCCGCTGTCTTTGGCAAGCGCCACGTCGGTCAGCCAAAACTTGCGAATGCTGTCGCGAAAACGGTCGTTCCACTCGCTGAATCGGTCGGGAAAGTTGCCGGTTTGCCAACCGCCAAGCCCGACATCCCAAGGCTCAACAATCATTTTGGTTTGGGCAAACACCGGATCATGATTGATTGCGCGAAGCAACGGGTGACCAGGGTCGTAGTGGTTAATCTCGTTCCGAGCGAGGGTGGTTGCTAGGTCAAAACGGAATCCATCGATCTGCATTTCGGTGACCCAGTAGCGGAGTGAATCCAAAACCATTTGCACCACGTGAGAGTTCGAGAAGTCCAGACTGTTTCCGCAGCCGGTGGTGTCGTGGTAGTTTCCGTGGTCGTCTTGGCGATAGTAGCTGCTGTTATCCAAACCGCGATATGAATAGGTCAGCCCGCCACTGCCACCTTCGGCGGTGTGGTTGTAAACCACGTCGAGGATTACTTCGATTCCGGCTCGGTGCAGTTCGCGGATTGCGGTTTTTAGTTCGTTGACGATGGCCAGCGGACCAGCTTCACGAGAACTTGCCGTTGCGTATCTTGGATGGGGACTGAAAAAGTTGATGGTGTTGTAACCCCAGTAGTTAAAGAGCCCCATATTCATGAGTCTTGGCTCGGAAATGAACATTTGGATTGGTAAAAGTTCAACCGAGGTGATGCCGATTTTCTTCAGGTGGGCGATTGTGCTTTCGTGCCCGAGTGCCGCATAGGTGCCGCGAAGCTCATCTGGCAATGCTTCGTTGCCCCGGGTCAAGCCTCTCGCGTGCGCCTCATAGAGCACGGCTTCTGCTAGCGGGATGTTGGGCTTGACAACTCCTTGCCAATCGAAAGATCCATCGATTGCCACGCAGTGGTATTCACGAGCGCTGTCTCGTGAGACGGCTTTTGCATAGGGGTCGATTAGTTGCAGGGTTTTATTGAAGCCATCTCGGGGACCCTTTGGACCATCCGCGCGCAAGCAGTACTTGGTGCCCGGAATCAAGTCCGGCGCATTCGCCGACCAGATGTCATTTTCGCCA
>CANCKM010000054.1 GCA_947378555.1 Microbacteriaceae bacterium | reverse complement strand
CACCCGGCAAAAGGGTGGCCACCGTATTGCTGGCCGCAAGCAACTCGATTTCGCGATCGCTCAAGTGGGTGCAGTGATCTGCCGAGGCGCAGTCCTGTTCGACCGCCAGTTCGATGGCCCCGCGGGATTCCAGCTGGTTGGCGTGGATTCTGGGCTTGAGTCCGGCGGCGATTCCAGCCTGCAGAATGTGTCTGGCCTCGTCAATCGAAAAGGCTCCGCGGTCGCAAAAGACGTCGATCCATTTTGAGAACGGCAGGGCGGCTTCGAGCATGGACCCGGCAACCAAGTCAACGTATCCATCGCGGTTGTCGGCAAATTCGGCCGGCACCACGTGAGCGCCCAAAAAAGTGGTTTCTTCGGTGTACTTGGCGGCGATATCGAGCGACCTGGCTTCATCGGCAACCGTCAGCCCGTAGCCGGATTTTGCCTCGAAAGTCGTTACTCCGGCGGCGATCATTTCGCTCTTGAGGCTCAGCAGGTTTACTTCGAGCGCTTCATTGCTAGCCGCCCTGGTCGCGCGCACGGTGGATGCAATCCCGCCCGCCGAATAAGACTGACCCCGCATTCTTGCGGCAAACTCGGCGGCGCGATCGCCGGCGAAAATCGGGTGGCAATGCGAATCGACAAAGCCTGGGATCACGGTGGCGGCAGCGAAACCCCCAAAATCGACGGACTCGACTGTGTCGGTGGCTTGCAACTTGGCTTTTGGGCCGACCCAGCTGACTAGCCCGTTCTCGATTACCAACGCGGCGTCTCGAATCACACCGAGCTGGGTGTTCTCATCACTACCGTCGCCAAGTTCGACGTTATTGGTAACCAACAAACCGATGTCGGTTATCGCGTGCGACATTGGGTTCCTACTCGATGTCGAGCATCGGAACGTGAACGTGTTTTTCGCGAGCCACCGAAATGGCCGAGTCATAACCGGCATCGGCGTGACGAATCACACCCATCCCGGGGTCGTTGGTTAGAACCCGTTGCAGTTTTTCACCAGCCAGCGCGGTGCCATCGGCAACGCTGACCTGACCGGCGTGAATGCTTCGGCCAATGCCAACGCCACCACCGTGGTGAATCGAAACCCAGGAGGCTCCCGATGCGATGTTGACCATCGCGTTCAAAAGCGGCCAGTCGGCGATGGCGTCGGAACCATCGAGCATGGCCTCTGATTCACGATACGGCGAAGCCACCGAACCGCAGTCGAGGTGATCGCGCCCAATAACAATCGGGGCCGAAACCTCACCGCGAGCCACGAGGTCGTTGAAGACCGCTCCGGCTTTGTCGCGCTCACCGTATCCCAGCCAACAAATTCTGGCTGGCAACCCCTGAAACTGTACTCTGTCCTGAGCCATTTTGATCCAGCGATGAAGGTGCTCGTTTTCTGGGAAGAGTTCGAGAATCGCCTGATCGGTGCGGTAAATGTCTCGCTTATCACCAGAGAGCGCGACCCAACGGAACGGGCCCTTGCCCTCGCAAAAGAGCGGCCGAATGTAGGCGGGGATGAACCCGGGGAACTTGAAGGCGTCGGAGTACCCGCCCTTGCGAGCCTCGTCACGAATCGAGTTGCCATAGTCAAAGACCTCTGCACCCTTGCGCATAAATCCAACCATGGCCTCAACGTGCTTGGCCATCGATTCCTCAGCGCGCTGGGTGAACTCGACTGGATTGCTCTCGGCATAGGCTCTGGCGTCTGCCAACTCGATGCCCTCTGGAATGTAATAGAGCGGGTCGTGGGCAGAGGTTTGATCGGTGACGATATCGATTGGCACATCGCGCTTCAAAAGTTCGGCAAAAATGGTCGCCGCGTTGCCAACCAGGCCGATGGAAATCGCCTTGCGCGAGTTCTTGGCGCTGACGGCACGATCGATGGCATCGTCAAGCGAATCGGCTAGCTCATCAAGGTAGCGATCCTCGATTCGTCGGCGCAGCCGCGACTCGTCGATATCGACGATCAGACAGGTTCCCTCGTTCATGGTGACAGCCAAGGGTTGAGCCCCGCCCATTCCGCCACAACCGGCGGTGAGTGTCAGTGTTCCGGCGAGTGTGCCACCGAAGCGTTTGGCGGCAACCGCGGCGAAAGTCTCGTAGGTTCCCTGCAAGATTCCCTGGGTGCCGATATATATCCACGAGCCCGCGGTCATCTGACCGTACATGGTTAGACCAAGCTGCTCGAGCCTGCGGAACTCTGGCCAGTTGGCCCAATCGCCAACGAGATTGGAGTTTGCAATAAGAACCCTTGGAGCCCACTCGTGAGTTTGGAAGACCCCAACCGGTTTGCCCGATTGCACCAGCATGGTCTCGTCACCTTTTAGGTTGGTGAGGGTTTTGACCATCGAGTCGAAGCTCTGCCAGTTTCTGGCCGCCTTGCCGGTGCCACCGTAAACAATGAGTTCTTCGGGGTGTTCTGCCACCGCTGGGTCAAGATTATTGTGCAACATGCGAAGCGCGGCCTCTTGGGGCCAACCCTTCGCCGTAAGTGTCGAGCCGGTTGCTGCCCTTAATGGTCCACGCGTCATTGCATCCATGACCCTATTCCACTCGGATTTTCGATACTCGTCAAACTAAGATGAAAGCGAGGTGACCCACAATGAGCGAAGACGCCCTTTGGCCTAGAGCAAGCAACTGGTTAACCGCCGGTGCTCTTGGTGAAGACTGCGATATTGCCATGCTCGGGGTGCCGGCATTCAAGACTTCAATTTCCCAAACGAATGCGCACGGCACTCCGGCCGCTGTGCGTTTGGCGCTTGCTAAATACTCGACCTGGTCTTGGACCCACGGAGTTGATCTCAGGGCACTGAGTTTTCTGGATTTCGGCGACAGTGTTGACCCAGACGGGCCGGAGGGCGAAGACCGAACCACGGCTCTGGTTTCAGACATCGCAAAAACTGCCGGTTTGGTGATCGGTGTCGGTGGCGATAACTCGGTGACCTTTGCCGTTGCGCGAGCAACCTACGGTGACAACATCGCCAACTGCGGCCTCATAACCTTTGACGCCCACCATGATTTGCGCGAGGGCATCAGCAATGGGTCGCCGGTTCGCCGACTGATCGAACTCGGACTCAATCCAAAAAACATCGTGCAGATTGGCATCAGCGATTTTGCTAACTCACCCGAATACGCACTGCGGGCGATGGATCTTGGCATTCACGTGATTCCACGCAGTGCACTGCGCGACCGCAAGCCCGGCGAAGTCATGCGTGAGGCCCTCGAAGTAGCCGGCGCCGGTGGGGGCAACATCCATGTGGATATCGATGTTGACGTTTGTGATCGCAGCGTGGTTCCAGCTTGCCCGGCAGCGGCACCCGGCGGAATCAGCGCCGACGAGCTGCGTCAGTTTGCTTACCTGAGCGCGCTCAGCGATCGGGTCAAATCCTTCGACATCACCGAAATAGATGCTCAGGCCGACACCGCCGATCAACGCACGGTGCGCTTGGCTGCAACTTTGATTCTGGAAATAGCCACCGGTCGTTTTTAATCCCCCCACCTAAGCGAAAGAGCGTCAATGCGATTTAAGCCTTTTCTTTCAAGCGCCAGTGCACTTTTGGCGATTGCGCTTCTAGCAGCCTGCGCAACACCGGCCGATGCCAACCTGAAGAGCCACGCTTCTGCCCGGCAGGCAACCACGGTTGCCCCTAGTTGGGTCAAGGATGCCGTGATTTACGAGGTAAACACCAGGCAATACACGGCAGAGGGAACCTTCGACGCCTTTGCCACGAATCTGCCGCGGCTGAAGGCACTTGGCGTCAACGTTTTGTGGTTCATGCCGATTCAGCCGATTTCGGTGCTAAATCGCAAGGGCACCATGGGGTCCCCCTATTCGGTCGCCGACTACAAGGCCGTAAACCCAGACCTCGGCACCAATCAGGACTTCAAAGATCTAGTGACAGCCGCCCACGCTCAGGGATTCAAGGTCATGCTCGACTGGGTACCCAACCACACCGGCTGGGATAACGCCTGGATCACCGACCACCCAGATTGGTATACCCACGTCGACGGCGAAATCACCCAGCCGCCGGGCACCGACTGGTACGACGTTGCCGATTTGAACTACGACAACCAAGACATGCGCGCAGCCATGATCGATGCGATGAAGTACTGGGTCACCACCTTTGATATCGATGGATACCGCGAAGACGTGGCTGGCGGAGTGCCGGCCGATTTCTGGAGCGAGGCCATATATCAGGTGAACCAGGTCAAGCCACTGTTCTGGTTGGCCGAAAACGGCGATGACGCCGAGTTGCTAAACAGTGGCTTCCACGCGAACTACAACTGGGATCTGCTCGGAACCATGAACAAAGCGAAATCTGGCGACACCAACGAAGACACCTTCTTTCCTTCGGTCTCACACATCGAGGGCTTTTACCAAAACGGTACCTTCCCAATGAACTTCATAACCAACCACGATGAAAACAGTTGGAACGGCACCGAGTTCGAGCGGCTTGGCAGTGCAGTGAAGCCAATGGCGGCGATGTATTTCACCCTTCCTGGAATGCCGTTGATTTACACCGGGCAGGAAGTCGGTTTCAACCGTCGCTTGCAGTTCTTTGAAAAGGACCAGGTCGACTGGGCCGCCTCACCCGCCACAGCCTTCTATAAGGGATTGATAAAACTAAAGAAGCAGAACTCGGCGCTCTGGGCCGGCTCCTACGGCGGCTCGATTGGATACTTCACGGGAAACAACATAAACGTCTCCCACTTCTACCGACTCAAGGGCAAGAACAAAGTTATTGCCCTGATTAACACCACGAAGAAGACTCAGACAATCACGGTGCGATTCAATAAGTTGGCTGGCACCTACTACGACTATGCGAGCGGTGTGAAGTCAAAGTTGGGCACCAAGCAAACTTTTACCCTGAAGCCTTGGGCGTTCAAGCTGTTTAGCTCGGTGAAGATAAAGTAACCCTATGAATCAAGCAGCGCCACTGCGAAAACACTCCGGTTTCCGCTGGCTTTTCGCCGGCCAAACCATCAGTGTCATCGGATCGCAATTCTCGGCCTTAGCGCTGCCGGTTCTAGCCGTTACGGTTCTTGGCGCTAACGAATGGCAGATGGGTTTTCTGAACGCCGCCGATTCGAGCGCCTTTTTGTTATTCGGTTTGCTTGCCGGCGCCTGGGTTGATCGCTGGCTAAAGCGCAAGGTGATGATTGCCGCCGACCTAATCCGCGGGGTGGCGCTTCTGCTGCTTCCCGCGCTTTGGCTAATGGGGCTGTTGCAGTTCTGGCAACTTTTGGTGGTTGGAGCCATTGTCAGCGTGGCAACGGTTTTCTTTGACGTCGGGTATCAAAGCTTCATCCCGATTTTGGTTGCCAAGGATCAAATCGGTTCGGCTAACTCGGTGCTTGAAACCAGTGGGCAAATCTCTCACATCGCTGGCCCCGGCCTAGTAGGTCTGCTGCTAACCATCTTGAAGGCACCCTGGTTGATTCTGGCCGATGCAGCTTCGTTCTTTGTTTCGGCCTTTACCCTTTACCGGTTGCGCGATGACGAAATTCCGAAATCCGTCGAATCGAGGCGCCCGCTTCGCACCGAAATCGCCGAAGGCTTGCACTTCGTTTGGCGCCAACCACTCATTCGCGCCATCAGCTTCACAACCTCAACCTCAAACCTATTTTCCACAATCACCTTCACACTCTTCCCGCTATTGCTACTGCGCGACCTTGGGGTTAGCCCGGCCAGCCTAGGCATCGTATTTTCGATTGCATCGGTCGGCGGCCTATTGGGTGCCACATCAACCGCGAAGCTAATAAAAGTTGTTGGTGAGGGCACCCTGATTTCACTGTCAGCGGTAGTCATGGGCCTAGCCGGGCTGCTCATTCCCATCGCGGCGATGCTGCCGCAAATGCCGGCGCTAATCCTGATTGGCATCAGCCAGTTCATAACCTCGTTCACCACGCTCAGCTACAACATCACCCAGGTGACGGCAAGGCAACGGCTTTGCCCACCCGAACTTTTGGGTCGCATGAACGCATCCATCCGTTTCTTCGTCTGGGGGGTCATGCCAATCGGCGCTCTGCTTGCCGGGTGGCTCGGCTCGGTTCTCGGCATTCAAATCACACTATGGATAGCCGCCACGGCAGCCTTACTTTCTGCCAGCTTCGTGGTTTTCTCGCCACTGACCCGTCTTCAGGTAATGCCAGACATCGCCGAGTAAACTTAGTAATTCACCCTTTTTTAGGAGCACCCATGCCGGCAGTCACCGCCGACACCCTCACCTTGCCAAGATTGGCGGCCGCCCAGGGAAGTGCGCGCAGCGTTAAATCTGTCACCAAGGGTCCACAGGCCTATGAGGGTGAGGGGTTTCCGGTAACCCGTGCCTTCGCCGGGGTTTCTTACTCCGACATCGACCCGTTTATCCACATGGATCAAATGGGTGAGGTTGAATATTTGCCGATGGAGCCAAAGGGAACCCCTTGGCACCCGCAC
>CANCKM010000053.1 GCA_947378555.1 Microbacteriaceae bacterium | reverse complement strand
GGCCCAAGCCTGCAACCAAGCTAGGGCAGCAACCACGAGGATTTCGATGGCGAAGCGAAGCGGCAAGGACCCACCCTTCGTCGACCATTCCTGAAGCAGCAGGGCAACGAGCAGACCACCCAAGCCGAGTTGGAGTTTCAAGGTGCTCTTTTGCAGGAAGCCGAAGGCGTAGTTGATGAGTCCAAGGCAAAGAATAAGCAGAGCGCTGGTGCTCGCTTGCACCGAGTCGAGTAAATTCAGCGAGCTGTAAATCCCAACCAAAGTCACCGACTGGCCAAGGTAGTTCTGAGCCGTGAGGAACTTACCGAACTGCTTTTTCAGCGGAGTCCAGATCTCGATAGCCTGGGCAAGAATCGAATAAACCATGAAGGCAAATCCGAGCGATAGAACTCGGGCAATGCCTTCGGTGTCGGACTGGTTTGGAACAACCAGCAGCAGAATCACAAAAATGGAACCAGCAAAGCTAATCCACCGCGACCGAGTTTCGAGGCCAAGTCGCTTGGTAATGAACTGTCCTGCCACCAGTTGCAGGTTGCTTGACACAGCTATGAGCAACGCCAAAACGGCAAAAAGAACCGGTGCCGTTTCAGGGCTTAGCTCTTGTCGGAGGTTTAGTGCCAGAAGCGCCAGACCAAGAACGCTCACCACCGGTGCAAATTTTTCGTAGCGGTTGATTCGCAGCGTCAGATCGGAAGCCGAAAGCGCTAGCGCAAAGCAAACCAGCACAACTCCGGTGGCTGGATTGTTTGAAAGCTCAGCCAGATCAAAATCAGACCAGAGCAACCAGGAAGCCAGGCTAGTCCAAAGCCCAACGGTCACGACGTTGACCGATGGCTTGAGCGCCGGAATTCGCACAGAAACCAGAAGCAAGGCCAACACCGAAACGATGGATGCGGTTGCGGCCAACCAGGGGTTTGGCAACGAGGTGGCTGCCGAGATGGCAGCCAAGCCGAGCGATACGTAAACCACGCCTCGAGAAGTATCCATCGCCAAAGCGCTTGGTTGCCCGGTCGGGGTCAGTTGCTCGCTCCAGGTCTTCCAGAAGAGCGCGACCGGAAGCCAGACGACCGCGACCAGCAGGATTGGTAGCGACTGGGGTGCGTCTAGTGGGGCAACAGCGATTGCGATGATGGCAAGACCGATTGCCACAAGCAGTTGTAATCCGGCAAGCACCTGCGCAACGATGCGCATGCTGGCGTCTTCGCGCTTGGCCAGCTCGAGGAAGTAGTCCTTGCCAGCTGGATCTTCGATCGCGTGCTGTGGAATGCCTCGAAGGTACTTGGCCTGAATCAGCGTCAAAACCGCCGTTGCGCTAAGCAGTGCGAACTGCAAGCCGAAAGCCGATGGGTCGATAGCAACGCGAACGATGCCAAGTGCAAGAACCAGGGCGGTCGTTGCCGAGGCGAGAACTGCAATGGCCTTCCACCCGAAGTTCTTGCTGAACCTAGCCAGAAGGGTGGCCAGACCGGAAACCACTGCAAGCGAAACGCACCAGTACCAGGCTGGCATTGTGGACCAGGTGAAGTCGGGACTGATTTGGTCGCCGATGATCGACATGGTGGCAAGCTGCATTGAGGAGCTGAAGGCGGCTAGGAAGTTGGAGAGGATGACCGAAATGCGGTGTGTCCGGAAGGCACCGAAACCGGTGGCGACTGCCACGGTTATCGTGATTATCTCAAAAGCCCACTGGGGCAGGGTGTTCACGGATGTGCTGACGAAAACCGCACCGGCAACCATAACTAGAAGGCTGGCTCCAATGATTAACCACTGCTGAAGCGACAGGCTAACCTTTGGTTTTTCGACTTTTGGCTCTGCTGGCTTCGCGACTGCTTTGGTCTGCGAGGCAGTTGTCGTCATGGCAAGTGTTTGTCGCGAGGATTCGGCTTCGCTTCGGATCTTGATTTTCAGTTCGCGAAGCTTGGCTTGGGCTTTGATGATCTTTTCGAAGAGCTTTTGGTGTTCCAGCAGGTCGGCTGACTGAAAGGCATAGCCGCAGGGGCACTTAACCGTCTCTGAAGCCAGAAGTTGTTGTTCGCTAAAGACGTGGTCACAAATTGTGGTGCCATAGCCGATTGTTTCGGCAGGTGCGCTCGTGGCTGGAATACCGCTGGCAACATCCATCGTCGGTGTTGCTTGCATTGGAGAAGGGGCGGGGAAATCGCCAATCATTGATCGAGAGTCCTTGTTGCGCCGGTTCACGACAACAATCACGACAACGATCGCAGTGAGTAGGACGACGGGAAGCGCGAAACTGCCACCCCCAAGGGAACCCAAGAAGCTCAGAAATAAGAGTCCTATGGCGACTGAAAAACAACTCAGGCAACCTTTGAGAAATGATGACGAAGAATTCATAGTCAGGCCCCTAGTGAGTAGCAACAGCTAAAGGAAACAGAAATAATTCCCATAAAGGTTAGTCAACACCAAAAGGTTGCTCGTGCGCAAAAGGACGACTGCCCCCAAAAAGGCGGGCATGTCAGGGTTTCTGGGTTAGTACTGACCCTTGACTACGAAGTAACTGCCACGGATCTCGCCGGCAAGCTTTGACTTCTGTCTGGCGAACTTGAACTTGCTGGCAAGTTCCTCGGGCACCTCCATGCCCATCGAAAGCTTAAAGCCAACTGCTCGCTTGCCGCCCTCCTCAAGCGCATAGAGCACGTTCACGGCAAGTCCACTTTCATAGAAGACGTAGGTCCAGCGCACCCCATCGATCAGCATATCTGTGACCTCAAGTGGCTTTGCGGAAAATACAATGTCGCGCTCTTGAAGCACGCGGCTAACGTATTCGACCAATTCGGGGGCGTCTGCCGCTGGGGTCGTGGTGAAAGTGACGTTGTATTTGTTCTTGAAATAGCGCGCCTCGTTAGCGCGCAATCCGGCCAGAGCCTCAACTACGGGTGATGACTCAAGGCCCACGGTCGACACATTAACAAAATCAACTGGCACGCCCATGTTGCTCAACTCCTATTGTTGGTCGAGATAGATACTATCCCGACCAACAACCACGGCTAGCTGTTTTGTGGTGGTGGCGAGGTCACCGGGTAAAGCTCGATGTCCCACCATTTGGCGATAGGCAGTTCCAAGACGGTTTGCATGGCGATTTCTTCATCCGCGGCAAGAACCTCTAAAAACACTTTGCCACGCGCAATAGCCAGGCGAACCGCACCCAGTCGACCTTCGCTCTGCAATGCCCTGACTTTTACCTGCTCCTCGGCCGACACGGCAAAGACCTCTTCCATGACGGTGCCTTCTTTGAACGTGCAGATGGCCATGAATGTATTCATTTTTTCTCCGTTGCCTATGGTTTGGTTTGTGACACTTTAGTTCTTGGCTGGTTTCACTGCCCAGAAGAAGGCTAGGCCTTCGACCACGTGCATGCCACCAAGCGCGAGGCCAGTTGCCGTGTCTCCCGACGCAACCCAACCGAGTGGGGATCCGAGAACCGCGAACGCAAGAACTCCCCATGAGAGCCAGGTGAGAGGTTTCGAAGTTTTGCTGCTGATCAGCCAAGCCACTAGGCCACCGATTAGCATGGGCCCAACGCTTGCCCCAGCGACGAGACCCAGACCAACGGGGGATTCCTGCCCGGCGTCCCAGGTTGCGCCTGCTGCATTGCCGATGCCAAATAGTGCGAGGTTTGCAATCAGGGCAGCTCCGGCTGCAATCAGGATTTTGCGAAAATTGGCTCTGTTGCTGTATTCCATTGTTATCTCCAATAGTTAGTGTTGTAATCAGAGATAAATCTACAGCATTAGTTGAGTTAGTAAACTATCGACCAACTAATCTAATTTGGAGAGCCATGAGCGCGGATAAGAGATTGGCAGATGCCAGAGATCTTTCGCAACTGCTAATCCAAGTCGCAGAGCTCACCAAGAGCCGGTTTGCCAAAATATCCGAGGATCTCGGCGTGCCGGTCCAGGTAGCAAGGGGCATTTGCCTTCTTCAAACCGCTGTGCCCATGAATGAGCTAGCTTCGATGCTGGACTGCGATAAGTCGTACATCACCCCGCTAGCCGATCACATGGAATCGCTTGGTCTCGTCACTCGTGTGCCGGGTGAGGATCGCCGCACCAAACTCTTGGCTCTAACCTCAGAGGGTAAGACAATGCGGCAAAAACTGGCCGAAAAGGTCACCGAGGCGAGCCCAATGATGATTGCGCTCGATGAGATTCAACGCGCTTCCTTTGAGCAGATGTTGAGACAAATATTGAGTGAGTCAGGCCGCTAAATAAGCTGCTGCGACCCCGTCGAATAACTAAAGCCCGAATAGGCGACAGTCGAATCAACTTTGCTCAGACCAAAGAGACCAAGCATTACCCCGGTGTGTGAATCGGTTAGGTCGCAGGAGATTTGCCTGCCGTCAAAGGCTTGCCGAATCCCCAACTCCGGCAGTGCAATCTCATAGTCCTGATCCTGGCCAGAAACCTCGACCAATATTTTGGAAGTATCCATCGGCAGTCGGATTGGCTCGTGTTCAACATCCGGTGAGAAGAAGCTAACCACCAAGGTTGAACCATCAACTGCAAGCTGCACCGAGATGTGGTGATCCTTCTTGATGAACATTCCGAGGCCGGCACTGTCATCCATCGCAAGGTTATTTAGATCGATGCACACGCTCGAACTAAAGTTCCAAGAGTTTTGGCGCACCCCGATGAAGCAATCTTCGAAGGTTGGCCCCAGTCGAATGGAAAGCTCAGAGCTCGCCGAATCGAGCGAAAAACGATTCAGATTGGTGTCTCGAATGTTGACCCATTTGGTTGCCAGGGAAACCTCGGTGAAGGAATAATCCACGTCGGTTTGTGGCCACGAGGGTAGGTTCGGCGATTCGTATTGGAACTCGATGCGGCCGGTGTCTGGGCTGAAAAGTGGGCTTAGCTCATCTGCCGGCCAAGTGATGGGGAAGGCGAAGGTTTCGCGCCCGAGGTTGCGATAGTAGCCGCCAAACGAATAGCGAACATTGCCCCCGTCGTAGAAGCCGCCCGACGGTCTAGACCCGAGGCAAACGCCCCACCAGCTGCCATCTTGCAACTCGACCATATCGGCGTGACCAACGTTTTGAATCGGGTATTCGCGCCCGAGGTTTCGATGGGTCAGCACCGGGTTCCTTGGGGTTGGCTCGAAAGGGCCCCAGATTTCGCGGCTGCGGGCAAATGTTGTGGCGTGGTTATGAAGCGTGCCGCCCTCTGCAACCAGCAGGTAATACCAGTCGTTCCTTTTAAAGAGCCTCGGCCCCTCGGGGTAGATTCCGCCGGAACCATCCCATAGGGTTTGTTTTGGGCCGATTAGTTCAAAGCTGACGAGGTCTATTTCGCTCATCCAGATTTCGGCACCGACGCCGTCCTTGGCGCCTTGTCGTTCTCGGTTCGCTAAAAAGTATGACTTGCCGTCCTCATCAAAAAACAGCGAACTGTCGATGCCCTCGGCGTCGTCAACGAAGTGGCATTCACTCCAGGGGCCTTCGGCCGAGGTTGCCGTGACGATAAAGTGCTGATCTGACCGCGGCCATTCCGGGCCAACTCGAGTAGAGGTGATATAAAAGGTGCCGTCACGGTGACGTATCGTCGCCGCTTGAACCCCACCAGACGGGTTCACCCTCGAAAGGTCAAGTTGCTGCTCGAGGCGACTAACCGCATTGCCAATTTGTCGCCAGTTCACCAGATCGCGGGAGTGCCAAATCGGGATCGCGGGAAAGTATTCGAAACTCGAGTTCACGACATAGAAATCATCGTCGACTCTGACGATGGATGGGTCTGGGTAGAAACCCTCGATTATTGGGTTGGTGAGCATATCAAAACACTAACCCAGGTGTCGCTGGCCCCAAGTTAGGGCAAGATCTTCTTGGCCGCTAGTGCCTTGGATATTTTCCGAACCTCAGCGGCGAGCAAGTTGTAATCCACAGCTGGCTCCTTAGACATTGTGGACAGAAATTGTTGTTCCAAGAAGTCACCCGAGTCTTTGGCTAGGTCTTGGCCCTGCCTGGTGAGGGAAATCAAAACCCGTTTTGAGTCCCCAGCGGCCTGGGTGGTTTGGGTAAGACCGCGCTGCGTGAACCAGTCCAGTCTTTTACTGACTGCACCTTTGGTTACGCATAGGGCCGCTGCGAGGCGAGTCACGTCTAGGGTTGGGTGCTCGGCAAGGGTCACCAGAAAAATGAATTGGCTGTATGTGATTGAGTACTTGGCGCGCAGCAAGCCATCGGCGCTGCTGTTGAGTTCTTGAACCACTCGATTCAGCAAGAATGTAATTCGCTTTTCCGGCATGAATTTAGTTTACTTGTAAACAATAACCAACTATTAAAAAGGTTTGAAATGGCAAAAGTAATCAAAGAGCGAATGACCGCTACCCCCGAGGACAGCTTTGTCCTTTTCCTCATCGGCATGCGGGTAAACAACTGGTTTGCCATCCACCGGTGGCTGCCCGTCTTTCTTGCGATGGGCCCAATGTTGAAAGAACTGCACATCCATCGCGAATTGGGTTTCAAGTCTTATGAAATGGCAGTTGGGCGAACCCTGATCATCATGCAGTACTGGGAGAGCTCAGAAAAGCTCATCGCCTATGCCAAGGCCTCAGGTTCGAACCACCT
>CANCKM010000052.1 GCA_947378555.1 Microbacteriaceae bacterium | reverse complement strand
TGTCATTTGTGGGCGTCTTTATCGCCTGGATCAGGTCTGTTAAAGACTTTGCAACCTCAAAGCCCTTGAGGCTAATCGCCGCTCTTGGGCTTTGCACAGCACTGTTTGGCCAGCGGGCCGCGCATTATTTTGTGACCCTCGCCGACTACTTACCAAATGCGGTTATTGCTAGATTTCACGCCGAAATGTCGATCCTAAATGGGCTGTCACAAACCGCTTTGGTTACTTTGGCGTTGTTGGCCACGGCTTTTCAGTTGCGCTCGCAACGCAAATAACCCCCGAGAGTGGGGCTATTTGGCACGAGTGTCGTATTGTCTAGTTTGAAGTCTTTATTAGCGTTCTTCTATATGCGCTCGGTATAGTGCTTAGAGCAGAGGCTAGAATCGGCCGCGAATCACATCAACCAAGGAGTTATCTGTGGCATCAGGCCAAAAATTAGTAATCGTCGAGTCGCCTGCCAAGGCCAAAACGATTTCTAAGTTCCTCGGCAGTGACTACACGGTGCTTGCATCG
Source organism: Microbacteriaceae bacterium (assembly GCA_947378555.1). GTDB lineage: Bacteria > Actinomycetota > Actinomycetes > Actinomycetales > Microbacteriaceae > Rhodoluna. Next base: position 6,473 of record CANCKM010000052.1, on the reverse strand, counting down.
GTGGGACACATTCGCGACTTGGTTGACCCAAAAAACTTGCCGCCGGAGAAAAAGAAGGGCTCGTTAGCCAAGTTCTCGATTGACATCGAAAACGACTTCGAACCTTTTTACGCAATCTCACCTGGCAAAAGCAAAACAGTTGCCGATCTGAAAAAAGCCTTGGTCGGCGCCGATGAGCTCTATCTCGCAACCGATGAAGACCGCGAGGGTGAAGCCATCGCTTGGCATTTGCTTCAGGTTCTGAAGCCCAAAGTTCCGGTGAAGCGAATGGTCTTTCACGAAATCACCAAAGAGGCAATCCAGTCGGCTCTTGAGCACACCCGCCAGGTTGATGAGAACCTGGTGCAAGCCCAAGAAACCCGACGCGTTGTCGACCGCCTTTACGGCTATGAGGTGTCACCCGTTCTTTGGCGCAAGATTAACCGTGGCCTGAGCGCCGGTCGCGTGCAGTCACCGGCCACCCGACTCGTTGTCGAGCGCGAGCGCGAGCGCATGGCTTTTGTTTCGGCCCGCTACTTTGACGTCAAGCTGACCCTTGACACCCAGGTTTCCGGCGAACCAGTTTTTGCAGCCAAACTTCAAAGCATCGACGGCCAGCGCATTGCCACCGGTGAGTCTTTCAACGACAAGGGCGAGCTAACTGGCAAGGTGCTCGTGCTTGACGAGGCCGCCGCCGAAGCAATCGCACTAGCGGCCAGAAGCGATTCGGCATCGGTTCGTGTCACGTCGGTCGAGGCAAAGCCAAGCACCCGCCGCCCGGCAGCACCATTCACCACCTCGACTTTGCAGCAAGAGGCGTCGCGCAAACTGCGCATGTCGGCAAAACAGACGATGGATACCGCCCAGTCGCTCTACCAAGACGGACACATTACATATATGCGTACCGACTCACCGAACCTTTCGGTGCAGGCCATCAACGCAGCTCGCTCTCAAGTCAAATCGATGTTTGGCGCCGAGTACGTTCCAGATAAGCCACGTATCTATCAGGGCAAATCGAAAAATGCTCAAGAGGCACACGAAGCGATTCGCCCAGCCGGTGAAGTTTTCAAACATCCATCGGAATTGGCCGGTGTTTTGCTTGGTCGCTCAAAGGACCTTTACGACCTGATTTGGAAGCGCACCGTCGCCTCGCAAATGCAAGACGCCAAGGTGTCAACCACCACCGCGAAGATTGCCGTCGAACCATTGGTTGGCGCCGAGTCGGTTGGTAAGAGCGCTGAGTTCACCGCCAGCGGAACCGTTGTGCTTTTCAGAGGCTTCATGGCGGCCTATGAAGAGAGTCAAGATGAGTCGCGCAACGAGGACGACAACGAATCACAAGAATCCAAGTTGCCAAAACTCGAAGTCGGTCAGATTCTCAAGACCATTGAGGTAATCGCCAAAGACCACCAGACTTCACCTCCTCCTCGCTACACCGAAGCAAGTTTGGTGAAGGCGCTTGAGGAAGACGGCATCGGCCGCCCATCAACCTACGCCGCCATCATGTCGACGATTGTTGCCAAGGGCTACGTTTCGAAGCGTGGCCAGGCATTGGTTCCGGAGTGGATTGCCTTCACCGTGACGCGGTTCCTTGAGGAAAACTTCGGAAACCTTGTTGACTACGACTTCACCGCGCAAATGGAAGAGGATCTCGACCGAATCGCTGCCGGTGAGCTTGACCGAAGCAGCTGGTTGAAGCAGTTCTACTTTGGTGAGGGAACCGGTTTGCACCCAACGGTTGAGAACATCGTGGATCAGGATCCGAGGCTCATCAACTCGATTCCGATCGCCGAAAACGTGACTCTTAGAACCGGTAAATTTGGCCCCTACCTTGAGGTAATGGGCCAGCTGGGTGCCGAGGGTGCTGACGAAAACGGCCGAAGAGTTGTGAATATTCCAGAAGGTCTAGCCCCCGATGAGTTGACCCCGACCAAGGCTCAGGAACTCATCGACGCTCCGGTCTTGACCGATCGCGTGCTTGGCGTTGACCCAGAAACCGGCTTCGAAGTTATCTTCAAAGACGGTCGCTACGGCCCTTACGTTTTGTTGGATGACCCCAGCGTCGAAAAACCAAAGACCGGCTCGCTCTTCAAATCGATGAGTGCCGAAAGCATCGATCTTGAGCAGGCGCTAAAGCTCCTGGCTTTGCCACGCACTATCGGCGTCGACCCCGAAACTGCCCAGACCATTACGGCTCAAAACGGCAAGTTCGGCCCCTACCTCAAAAAGGGAACCGACTCTCGTTCGCTAACCGCCGAAGAACAAATCTTTGACTTGGATCTTGCCGGTGCACTCGAGATTTACGCACAGCCAAAGTACGGCGCTCGCCGCACCGCGGCCACGCCACTTCGCGAGTTCGGCGATGACCCGGCCAGCGCCGGACCGGTGGTCGCAAAAACCGGTCAGTTCGGAAACTATGTGACCGATGGTTTCATCAACGCCACGGTGCCGAAAGACGAGCCGCTCGATGAGATGGCGGCCGATCGCGCTTTTGAACTCTTGGCCATTCGCCGCGAGAAACTAGGTCTTGAACCTGGGCAATCGCCTGCAAAGGTTGGCAAGGCCGCCGCTAAGAAGGCAGCTCCGGCTCGCACCGTCAAGCGTGGTGCCACGAGAAAGACCAAGTAGTGGCAAACGGAACCTTCATTTCATTCGAGGGAATCGACGGGGTTGGCAAGTCAACCCAGGCCGACCTGCTCGAGCAGTTCCTGATTGAAGCCGGTCACGTTGTTGTGCGCACCCTTGAACCGGGCGGCACCGAACTTGGTAAAGAGATTCGTCACCTGCTCTTGCATCGCAAGGGCGAGGTTGCGCCAAGGAGCGAGGCTCTGCTCTACGCCGCCGACCGGGCACACCACGTGGCCACCAAGATTCGACCGGCCCTCGAGAGATCCGAGATTGTAATAACCGATCGCTACCTGGATTCATCGGTTGCCTATCAGGGCGCCGGCCGCGAGCTCGAGAGAGCCGAGGTTCGCGAAATATCCATCTGGGCGGTGGAAGGCCTTTTGCCACAACTGACTGTTCTTCTGGACTTGGATGCCGCCACGGCGGCCACCAGGCGCAACAAAACCGGCGAGGCTCCCGACCGGCTCGAGCGCGAGAAAATCGAATTCTTTGAAGCCACCCGCGCCGCCTACCTCGAGTTGGCTGCTGCGGAACCAGAGCGATTTTTGGTGCTAGATGCACGTGAGAGCATCGACGAAATGCAACAGAAGATTCGCGAGCGCATCACCAAGGTTTTGGATTCCAAATGACCGAGGCGCGCCACGAACCGGTTTGGAACGATTTGCTTGGGCAGCCGGAGGCAATCGAGCAACTTGAAACCGCCGTGCGCAACCGCGCCAATGGTTTGCACCACGCTTGGTTGCTGACGGGCCCACCGGGATCTGGCCGTTCGAATCTTGCCGTGGCTTTCGCCGCCGCACTGCTCTGCGAAAACTTTGGCTGTGGCAGTTGCAAAAGTTGCTCACTGGTTTTGAGCGGATCCCACCCAGACGTTTCGGTTTTGAGCACCGAGAAGGTGACGATTGCCATCGATGAGGTCAGAGCCCTGGTTTCCAGTTCCAACTTTGGTGCTTCGATGGGCAAATACCGAATCATGGTCATCGAAGACGCCGACCGAATGGCCGAGCGCTCATCAAACGTTTTGCTCAAAGCGCTCGAAGAGCCACCGGCCGGAACCATTTGGCTGCTCTGTGCGCCCTCGGAGGCCGACATGCTTCCAACGATTCGCTCAAGGGTTCGCAAGGTCGGCCTAAAGGTGCCTAGCATCCACGAGGTCGCTCGAATCCTCGAACGCGAGGGTGTTGAGCCAAAACTCGCACTTTTGGCCGCTGCCGAGGCGCAGTCGCATATCGGAATGGCCAGGCGACTTGCCACCAGCTCAGATGCCAGAAGTCGTCGGCGTGAGACCCTCACCTCGGCAATTTCAATCAAAACCGTGACCGATGCGGTGAACACCGCTGACCGTTGGTTGGACATTGCCAAAAAAGACGCCGAAGCGCTAACCCTTGAACGAGACGGAGCGGAAAAGGCTTCGCTCCTGCGTTCGATGGGGCTCGAAGCCGGGGCAACCGTGCCTGCCAGCCTAAAAACCGAGGTTCGGCAACTCGAAGAGGGGCAAAAACGGCGTGCAACGCGTAGCCTAAGAGATGGAATCGACCGGATCTTGGTTGACCTGCTTGCCCTGTATCGAGATGTTCTTGCTTTGCAGTTGCAAACCGGATCAGCTTTAGTGAACGCTGACCTTGCGGCTCAGTTGCAAGATTTGGCCAATAGTTCAAGCCCCGCAAAAACCATTGACAAACTCGATGCCATCGGCGAGGCCAGACACCGAATCAGCGCCAACGTCAAAGACCTTTTAGTTTTAGAGTCACTAGCAATCAGTTTGCGAAGAGCAGGGGAGTAGCCGTGTTGAAAGTTCGGTTTGTCAAACGAGTATCCATCGCCGTGGTTTCGGTTTGGTTATTGAGCGGTTGCGCGCCAAGCGTGGCCCCGTCGGTTTCTGAATCGGCACAGGCGGCAACCAGCATGAGCGCCTACTACAACCAAAAAGTAAACTGGGCGCCCTGCGGTGACCGACTGCTTTGCGGTGCCGTTAAGGTGCCACTCGACTGGTCGCATCACAACACAAAATCCATCAGTTTGGCAGCCGTGTATTACAAGGCCACGGGCAGCTCGCCACTCGGAACCATCATCATGAACCCTGGTGGCCCCGGCGCTTCGGGCTATGACTGGATCAAAGACTCGGCCGACATGTTCGGCACTGCCAAGCTTCGAGCCGCCTACAATATTCTCGGTTTCGACCCACGCGGGGTTGGTCGGAGCATGCCGGTGGCGTGTCTAAACGCCAAGGCAACCGATGATTTCTTATACGGCGACTCTGGTTACCTGGTTGGCTCGGCCAAAGATCTTGCGGCATCGATCGCGTCACTCAAAAAGTTTGTTGCCGCTTGCCAGCGCAATACCGGTTCGAGCCTGAAATACGTTGACACGGTTTCGACAGCCAAAGACCTCGACATTTTGCGAGCCGTCATGGGCGACCCGAAACTCAACTACCTCGGCTATTCCTACGGCACCCAAATCGGCGCAACCTATGCCGCGCTCTTTCCAAAGCGCACCGGTCACCTGGTGCTTGATGGTGCGATCGACCCGACCGTGTCAGACAACACTCAGAGTGTGAATCAGCTGAAGGGCTTTGACTCGGCACTTCGTGCTTACCTCACAAAGTGCGTCACAACCGTTGAGTGCCCTTTCGTTGGAACAGTTGACCAAGGTCTGGTTCGCATCAAAAAGTTCTTGCGCGGCCTTGAACTCGATCCGATTCAAACTTCGAATGGGCGGGAGCTTACGGTTTGGGCGGCGCAAACCGGCATGATCATGACGCTTTACTCCGACAGCTACTGGCAGTATCTGAGCCAGGCGTTCACCGAAGCCTTCGGCGGAGACGGAACCACGTTCCTTGAGCTAGCCGATTTCTACAACGACCGCGACAGCAGTGGCAAATACACCACCAACCTCATGGAAGCCAACATCGCAATCTCTTGCCTAGATTCCAGATCAGACAGCTCGATGACTGCCATGAAGGCGCAAAACAAGCGCATGCTCGCAGCCAGCCCAACCTTGGGGCGCTACTGGCAGTACGGGGCACTAAGCTGCTCGCTCTGGCCTTACCCCGTGGTCAAACATCCATCGAATTATTCGGCTAAGGGTTCAGCGCCGATCGTTGTGGTTGGCACAACCGGCGACCCTGCCACCCCTTATTCGCAGGCGGTTTCGCTCGCCAACAAGGTGTTAGACAACGGCTTCTTGGTCACCTATAACGGTGAGGGTCATACCGCCTACGGTCGCTCAAACAGTTGCGTCGACGATGCAGTCGATAACTTCTTTATCAACGATGCGGTTCCCACCGTTGACCCAAACTGCTAGCGAGCAAAGCTCTAAATCAGTGCCGCAAAAATAAGAACGAAGATTGCGGTGAAAACCGCTGGAGTCACGAAGCGAACCACGTTTTGCCAAGGTGCAAGTGAAATGATGCGCTTGGAGATTGCGCTGGTCTCTGGAAGCGCGGCCAAGTCCTTGGCAACGGCGATTGACTCGGTGGCTGCCGAATACTGCGAGAGTGCACCCAAAATTCCAGAGGCTAGCAAGATGCCAAGAGCGGCGAACTTGATCAGCCAACCGGTTTCCATGAGCCCGAATTGCAATAAACCGATGCTCGCGGTGAGCAAAAAGGTCGGAGCGAACTGAGCCGTAATTATTTGTTTACGATTCATATTCCAAAGTTGGATTAGTTCTTGCTCGGTCAAGGTTGTCTCCTAGGGGTCACAGCATTCGAATAGATCAAGGTCGGTTTTGGCAAATAACGCTCTGCAGGAATATCTGTCAGTCAAGTTTCGCAAACTTTTGTCAGGTGCGCCCGACGGCGTGCCACCTTGGTTAGATGTTATCGCGGCCGGTGATGAGGGCGGTCACTTTGTGCCAACCGATGC
>CANCKM010000051.1 GCA_947378555.1 Microbacteriaceae bacterium | reverse complement strand
ATGACACTCATTTTCGACATGACCCATATTTTTGGGAACTATGTCGTGAAATCAAACTGGCAACGAACCCACGCTGAGCCTGAACTCCCCAGTAGTGGTGAGAACTATGTTGTGATTCATGTGAGAAGTATGTCGTGAACTATGACACCGCCTTCCGCACCAAAAAATTACGACTCTCGGGTCGTATTTTTTGTTTAACCGGCCCTTGACTGTGCCAAAGCCACGGCAACGCCCGCGTCAACAATCCCCACACCGCAGTGCAGCGGCTGCCGCCCACATTCGGTGTCAGCGCCAAAAGGTTGAGCAGAAGCTCGAAGCACCGCCATAACCTCGTCCGGCGTTATTGTGCGATCCACCGAATACAAAAGTGCCGCGATCCCGCTTACCACCGGAGCCGAGAGGCTGGTGCCCTCCAAGAGGGCAAAACCCGGATTGCCGATAATAGACTCACCGTCGTTGGTTAAGACAACTACATCGCCGAGGCTCTGATCAGGCGCCCCATCCGGATTCTGGGCGTCCCCGCCGGGAGCCGAAATATCCACGCCAATGCCCCAGTTTGAATAAACCGCCCTATCGCCCGTGTAGCCGGTGGCTGCAACATTTATGGCGCCCTCGCAGTTTCCAGGGTAGGAGGTGGTGGCCAGCACATTTGAGTTTCCGGCGGCTGTGACCACCGAGACTCCAGATTTTCTGACCGCCGCGATGGTTTCCGCGGTGGCCGAATCGCAAGGCTCAAACTGTTCGGTGCCAATCGACAGATTGATGACGTCGGCCGGATGAATGTTGGTTTTGACCGCTATGCCATTTCCGATTCTGAAGCCAGCCGACCAGTTGAGCGCGGCAATCAAATCAGAAACGGTGGAACCGTGCGAGGAAAGCACTCTCACCGGAAGGATCTTGACGGTGGGGGCAACCCCCAAGATGCCGATATTGTTCTTCGTGGCGGCAACCGCACCCGCCACGCTGGTGCCGTGCCAAGAGCTAAAGGTGTTTGGGTCATTGCTGTCGAAGGTTGCCGGGTCGTAGTCGCCGGGATCGGTGGGATTGGAATCCCAGCCATCACCGTCGTTTGAAACCGCGGCATCGCTGACAAAGTCGAAACCGTAAAAAGAGCCGTTGGTGTTTTTCAGAACCTGACCGTCTAGGTCTGGGTGTGAGGTGGTGCCGGTATCAATGACTGCAACCACAACCGAGGAGGACCCGGTGGTGACGGGCCAAGCGTTTTGAGTATTGACCCCGGTGGGCCCGTCAAGATGCCACTCTTGGTCGTAATACGGGTCAGCAACGGCAATCTGATTTCTTGCGAACGTAACACCACGCAGGTTCTTAGCCGAAAGAACTACGGTGTAGGTGACACCACTAATCATGCCAACAAAGTCACAGGTTTGACCAGCGGTTGTGCAGGTTACTGAGGGCACACCGGGTGAAAGAGCTAAGGCCGTGTAGCGCAGTGGCAGGCCTCCAGCCTGAGTGTAGGTGGGAACGGCCCAAGAAGGGAAATGCGTTCTGGTCGCAAGTCGGGAGCCCAAAAATACCGGCGGATCAGGCACGGTGCTCGGAATGATGGTGACCGGAAGAGAGCTTAAGCCGGTGCGTGTGCCGGTTGAGAATCGGCTGAGGGCAGCCACCTTGAAACGATATTTCACACCCGCAAACATCCCAGTTTTAAGAGTTATCTTCGTCGTGGTGGTTCTGGTGTTGGAAACCACGGTTTGATAACTAACCCCACCATCCGCGGTGCGCATAATTTTGTAGCCAACCACTCGGCTGCCATAAAGGTATCTGGGTGCCAACCACGAAAGAACCACCGTTGCGCGGTTTGGATAGGCCGGCAAAAAGCCATCCCGAGCCAATAACGACCTTGGGGCCGAAGCCTTCGCTAGGTCGTAAATGGGCTGAAGCCCGGTGGTTATCGGTTGGCTACCAAGTTCAACCACCGGCAATAATTTGTCAATCGTGACGATTTCAACTCGGGGGTCAAGCCTTAGGTTGGCGGCTGCCCGCTCGGCTTGGGCAAGGGTGGTTGGATTCACAAAACGAAGCGATCGGTAACCTCGGCCGAGAGCCGGACCAGCCTTCAAATCCAAATTTGTTTTGTTTGAGCCGGTTGGCGTTCCATCCTCGGCAACAAATTTCACCCCGGCCTTGTACTTGACCACTAGCCCAATCAGGTTTTTATGACCGGCTGAGGTGTCGGTGCCCGTGTTTATAAAATACTGAAAGGTTAGGGCGATTACTGCCACTAGCACCGCTGACAAAACCGCCACCCAAGGTTTTCGCACAATTCCAAACTACTCAGGTCTGGTGCCAAAAAGCCAGAGATTTTTTTAAAAAACCACCCGCCGCTAGAGCGACTTCTGCATCAGATAGGTTCCCAGCCAACGACCAAACTTAAATCCGACCTTGCCAAGGTGCCCTTGGGTTTTAAACCCGAAGCGACTGTGCAATGCGATGGATGATTCCGCGCCACGGTCTGAGATAACGGCTACGATCTCTTTGAATCCGGCGGCTCGACTGCGCTCGATCAACTCGGAAAGCAGATTGGTTCCGATGCGCTTGCCCATGGCCGCCGGGTGCAGGTAAATCGTGTCTTCGACGGTCTTGCGAAACGCCGACTTCTGGCGCCACGGTGCCACGTAGGCGAAGCCAACCAGTTGACCACCCGGGCTAACGGCAACGATGAAGGGGTATTCCAAACCGTTCAACCAGTTGAACTTCTCGACCCAGTCATTCAATTTCATGGGGTCAACATCGAAGGTAATCACGCTGTTTTGGATGTAGTAGTTATAAATTTCGAGCACGACGGGCATGTCTTCGATGGTTGCCGCTCGAATCACGGTTTCGCCAATGACCTCAGCCGGCTTGTTTCGAAGCTTGCGAACCAGCCTCCAGCGGGCTTCAGAATCCAGTGCCAAATCGTTCTCCTAACAAGACCAATCTATCGGTGAAAAGCCGTGGGCCTCGAGCGCGGCGTTCACCTTTGAAAACGGACGGCTGCCAAAAAATCCTCGGCGCGCCGAAAGTGGGCTGGGGTGAGCCGATTGAATCACCGTTGCGGAAGGCAAAAACTGAGCAACCTCACCCGCCTTGGCACCCCAAAGCACAGCAACCAAACCAACCGGACGCGCGTTTGCAAGAGCCCGAATCACCGCTTCGGTAAACTCGGCCCAACCCATATCTAGGTGGCCACCCGAAACCCCGAGCGCCGTCGTCAGGTGGCGATTCAAAAGGAACACGCCCTGTTCGCTCCACCGGCTCAGGTCGCCACCGGTGGTCACTTGGTCGCCGAGGTCGGCTTTTAGCTCTTTCAAAATGTTTTGCAGGCTTCGAGGCAACGTCTTTGCCCCCGTCGGCACGGCGAAAGCCAAGCCAATCGCATCACCTGACGATGGATACGGGTCTTGCCCCAGAATCAGCACCCTGACGCTCTCGATCGGCAGCTCAAAGGCTCGCATGATGAGTTGCTTCGGTGGCGCCGTCTCGGTAGCCAAAAGTTGAAGCCTTGATTCCACCGATTCGAGGAAGGACTGCTGTTCGGCGAGCGCGAGCTGCCAACTCACATCCATCGATTCAAATAGCACCCCTCAATCGTAGGTTGCCCCAATGTGCCAGAATGGCAACAACGCCTGAAGGAGAAATCTTGAAATACTCGGATCTTGCCGCTGAAGCCAACGGATACCTGAATGTGGTTCAGGAGGTGCGTCGCGACCTGCACCAAATACCCGAGTTCGGCTTGCAACTGCCAAAGACCCTGGAGCGGGTCCTAGCCTCGGTTCATGGACTAGGCGAGATTCACAAGAGTGAAACCATCACCTCTGCCGTATTGCACATCAAGGGTTCCCAGCCGGGACCAACGGTTTTGCTTCGCTTCGACATGGACGCCTTGGCAGTTGTCGAAGACACCGGCCTTCCGTATGCCTCAACCAACGGATACATGCACGCCTGCGGGCACGATCTGCACATGGCGATTGGCGTTGGAACCGCTCACCTGATTGCCACCCACGCGGCCGAGCTAAAAGGCGACGTGCTCATTTTCTTCCAACCCGGCGAAGAAGGTCACAACGGAGCGGGCGTGATGATTGACGAAGGCGCTCACCTAGTCAGCGGTCAGAAGCCGATTGCTGCTTTTGGAGTTCACGTGTTCTCTGGTCTTGCGCCAAGAGGTTTATTCCTGACCAAACCGGGAGCCATGATGGCCTCGGCCGGCGACATGGTGGTGCGTTTTAAGGGCAGCGGCGGCCACGGTTCGTCTCCCTGGCTGGCAAAGGAGCCAATCAGTGCGATGGCGGAGGCAATGTCAGCTTTGCAGACCATGGTTGCCAAACGATTTAGCGTCTTTGACCCGGTAGTTATCAACATTGGTTGGGTGCAAGCGGGCGACCCACACACCACAAACGTGATTCCAGAGGAAGCCTCCTTTGGCGCCACGATTCGCACCTTCTCGCCTGAAAATACCGAAAAGGTGCGCGAATACGCCTCTAGCCTGATGCTCGACATTGCCAAGGGCTTTGGCGTTGAGGCCAGTGTTGAGTTCAGTCCATACTCTCCGGTCGTGTTCAACGATGCCGCAGCGGTGGATCGAGTGGCCCGCGTGGTGACCGAAACCCTAGGCGAGGGCAGGTACATGACGCTCCCTACCCCGATGACCGGCGGCGAAGACTTCTCGGTGATCCTCAACGAGATTCCCGGAGCGTTCATATTCCTCGGTGCAACCCCGGCCGATGCTGACTACAAGACCGCCGACTTCAACCACTCAAATCGCGCGGTATTTGATGACTCGGTTATTCCAGACGCCTGCGCGGTGTTGGCCAGTTTGGCCTTCGACGTATTGGATGAGGCAGCTTTGAAAGCCAAATCGGTCGAATAGTTACGCCCTGTTACCTCTGGGGTTGCTCACTGGCTCGGGTCTGTTTAATGTTGGGTTATCAGCCTTCCAACAAAACTTAGCCAGAGGAACACCAAATGAGCAACGACCCAAGCGTCTGGGGATTCGAAACCGCGCAGATTCACGCCGGAGCAACCCCAGATCCAACCACCAATGCGGTAGCCACCCCGATTTACCAGACCACCGCCTACGTCTTCAACTCGGTTGAGCACGCCAGGAACCTATTTGGCCTCGCCGAGTTCGGCAACATTTACACCCGCATCATGAACCCAACCCAGGATGTTGCCGAAAAGCGCATTGCCGCTCTTGAAGGCGGAACAGCAGCGCTGCTATTGGCATCTGGACAGGCAGCCGAAACCTTCGCGGTGCTAAACATTGCCGAAGCCGGCGACCACATCGTTGCCTCGTCAACCCTTTACGGTGGCACCTACAACCTCTTCAAGTACACTCTCAAGAAGCTTGGAATTGAAACCACCTTCGTTGAAGACCAGGATGACCTAGCCGAGTGGCAGGCCGCCGTTCGACCAAACACCAAGTTGTTCTTTGCCGAGACCATCGGAAACCCAAAGGTAAGCATCCTGGACATCTCGGGTGTCGCCGACGTGGCCCACAAAAATGGCGTCCCACTGATCGTTGACAACACGGTTGCCACCCCGTACCTAATCAAGCCTTTCGAGTTCGGTGCCGACATCGTTGTGCACTCGGCAACCAAGTTCCTTGGCGGTCACGGAACCGTTGTGGCCGGAGCCATCGTTGACGGTGGAAAGTTCGAGTGGAGCAAGTCGGACAAGTTCCCTGGTCTCACCACTCCAGACCCTTCGTACCACGGCGTCAACTACACCGCAGCCCTTGGCGACGGCATCGCCTACATCATCAAGGCTCGCGTTCAGTTGTTGCGCGACCTCGGTTCGGCAATCTCGCCAAACAGCGCTTTCCAGTTGATTCAGGGCATCGAAACCCTGAGCCTCCGAGTTGAGCGTCATGTTGCAAACGCCGAGAAGATTGCCAGCTTCCTAGAAGCACACCCACAGGTCGAAAGCGTCAACTACGCCGGTCTTGCATCATCAAAGTGGTACGACGCCGCCAAGAAGTACGCACCAAAGGGTGCCGGCGCAATCGTTTCATTCGAAATCAAGGGTGGAGTCGAAGCTGGCTCGAAGTTCGTTGATGGGCTAAACCTGTTCAGCCACGTTGCTAACATCGGTGATGTGCGTTCGCTAGTGATTCACCCGGCAAGCACTACCCACTCGCAGCTAAGCCCCGAGCAGCAACTAACCACGGGAGTCACCCCTGGACTAGTTCGCCTCTCGGTTGGACTCGAATCAATCGACGACCTGATCGCCGACCTCGAGACCGCGTTCGAGGCCGCAAAGTAAACTCTGATAAACCATCTCGGGTTCGCCCGACCAAACGAAAGACCAAATGGACTTTCAAACCCCTGAGGACACCGTTCCATCAGCGTTCATCACCGATGAGCTGAGTCGCCAACTAATTGGTAGACCCCCAGCCACCGGTGCTTGGCGCGACGGTGACGCCCCAGGCGAACGATGTTTCGCCCCGCTCTCCACTCTCGAATTGGAGAGCGGGCGCGAACTCGTTGGGGCCAGACTCGCCTATGAGACACACGGCGAGCTCAATGCCGATAAGTCAAACGGCGTGCTGGTGCTGCACGCTCTAACCGGCGATTCGCATGCGGTTGGCTCAGCCAGCAAAGAACACCCAACCGAAGGTTGGTGGAGCGAAATCATCGGCCCGGGGTTATCCATCGACACAAATCGGTTTTTTGTGGTCACCCCAAACACCCTCGGTGGTTGCCAGGGCTCAACTGGCCCGTCATCACTTGCCAAGCTCGGCATCGAATACGGCTCAAACTTTCCTTACCTGACCATAAGAGATCAGGTTCGCGCCCAACATCAACTGACCTCCTGGCTTGGAATATCCAGCTGGCACACGGTTATCGGCGGTTCAATGGGTGGAATGCAATCGCTTGAGTGGGCGGCCATGTTCCCAGATTCACTGCAGCGCCTAGCCGTGATCGCCGCACCGGCGGTGTCCAGCGCCGACCAGATTGCGCTGAACTCGGTGCAAGTTGAAGCAATCAAGACCGACCCGGCTTTTGCCACCGGCGCGTATTACGACGCAAAACCGGGCTTCGGCCCGCACCGCGGTCTGGCCCTTGCCCGCCGCATGGCCCTTTTAAACTACCGATCACCCAAGGAACTAAACGAGCGCTTCGAGCGCAGTTGGCAATCCGAGGTGAGTCCGATGGGTGGATCCGGCAAGTTTGCGATCGAGAGCTACCTGGACTTTCACGGCAATAAGTTCACCCGCAGATTTGATGCCAACAGTTACATCACCTTGGTTGAGGCAATGAACTCGCATGACATCGGCCGTGGTCGCGGTTCGAGGATTGAAGCGCTTCA
>CANCKM010000050.1 GCA_947378555.1 Microbacteriaceae bacterium | reverse complement strand
AAATCGCAGAGCTCGCCAAAACCTATGGAGTGACTGTCATCAGCGACGAGATTCATGCGCCGCTCACCTATCCAGAGTCAAAATTCACGCCTTATCTAGCCGTGTCTGAAGCCGCCCGCGAAACCGGGGTCGTCATCACCGCTGCCAGCAAATCTTTCAATCTTGCAGGGCTCAAGGCTGCCATAATCGTGTCGCAAAACGAGGCGGTGGCACTTCGGCTAAAGGCTGCCCCCGAGGCGCTGCACTGGCGATCTGGTTTGCTAGGAGCGCTTTCAATGGCAGAGGCCTTTGAAAATTGCGATGGATGGCTCGCCACCACAGTTGCCGCCAACCAGGCCTCGCGCGATCGGCTCACCGGAATGATGGCCGAGCTTTTGCCCGACTGCGGTTATTGGGTTGCCGAGGGCGGCTATCTGGCTTGGCTTGATTTGGAAAGCTTGAACCTTGGCGACAACCCGGCCGAGCGAATCCTGCGCGAGCAAAAAGTGGCTTTCGTGCCCGGCGTTGACCTTGGAAAGTCATACCCGCAGTTTGTGCGCATTAACTTTGCCTGCGCCGACGAGTCGCTCGAGCAGGCGATTCGCGCGATTGCCAGCTATAAAACCAACTGAGGCTGAACTAGCGCTTGGCCAGAGCCTGAGTCAGGTCGATAATCAAATCATCGACTGATTCGAGCCCAACCGATAGTCGAACGAGGGAATCACTGATTCCCATTTGCTCGCGAACCAGGGGCCCTACCCGGTGGTGGGTTGTCGAGGCCGGATGGGTGATGAGCGATTTGCTGTCGCCGAGGTTATTTGAAATGTCGATGACCAAGAGTCGATTCAGAAACTCAAACGCCGCGGCTTGACCGCCGGCCAACTCGATGCCAACCGTGCTTCCGCCACCGGTCATCTGCTTCTTCGCTAGTTCATAGCCCGGGTGCGAAGGCAACAGGGGATAGGAAACCCTCGCAACTGCAGATTGAGTCGATAGAAACTCCGCTATTTTTAACGCGCTCTGGTTCATTCTTTCGACTCGCATCGACATGGTCTCTAAAGATTTCAACAAGACCCACGCGTTGAAGGCGCTCATCGACTGGCCGGTGTGACGAGCAAACGGCTTCACCTTGGTTTTGATGTACTCGGCCGTGCCCAGAATGGCCCCGCCGAGCACCCGGCCCTGACCATCAATGTGTTTGGTTGCCGAATACATGACCACGTCGGCACCCAACTGGAGTGGCTTTTGCATCACGGCCGAAGCCATCACGTTATCGACAATCACCGTTGCGCCAGCGGCATGGGCCAAACGACTCACCATCGGGATGTCGACGATCTGCATCAACGGGTTGCTCGGAGACTCGATGAAAACCACCGCGGTCGGTTGATCTAGAGCCTTGGCCCAGTCGGCCTCATCGTTGCCGTCGACCAAGACAATCTCGACACCCCACTTGGGCAGTATTTCGTTGAGAATCACAAAGCAACTTGAGAACATCGACATGGCTGCCACGATGCGGTCACCGGCTTTGACTAGGCAAGCCACCGAGGTAAACATCGCCGACATTCCGGTGCCGGTTGCAAAGCAAGCCTCGGCTCCTTCGATGGCTGCCAAACGGTCTTCAAACATGGCAACGGTTGGGTTCGAAAATCTGCTGTAGAGGTGATGTTCCGACTCTTCTCGAAATGCCGAGGCGGCTTCCTCGGCCGAGTCATAGGTGAACCCACTGGTCAAATAAAGCGCTTCTCCGGTTTCATTGAAACCACTTCGAGCCAGTCCACCGCGCACGGCGAGCGTGTCTGGGTGCAGGTTCCAGTTGGGTTGGGCGCCGTCGATCGGGTGGCCGTATCCCCAGGGTCTCGTTCGCTTAGTCATTCAACCTAGGATATCGCAGGCGGGGCAGAGTTTTAGTCGGGAACAGATTATTTTTGGTGCTTTTCAAAGCGAATGACAACCGCTAGCCTGAAGGCAGTTACAACTATTTGTTCGGGGGAACAATGCATATCGCTATTTTTTTGGATCAAAATCCTAACTTTCTCGGGGGCGCTCAACGGTCGGCTCTTAACCACGCCAAGTATTTGCGGTTAGCTGGGCATCGAGTGAGTTTTGTGGCACCGCGGGCCGGATTTGCCGAGGGCAGTCGGGACGATGTCTTTTATCCATCGATTGATTTGAAGTTCTTTGGGTCTGTTGCAGCCCCACTCGGGTTCAACGCGCCAGAAAAATATATTCATCAGGCCATGCTGCAGCGCGGAATACCCGACTTGATTCACGTGCAGGGGGAGTTCGCAGCGGCTCTCTTGGGCAATAAGTTTGCCTTTGAACTTGATCTGCCGGTGGTGCAAACCTTGCACACCAACCTTCGAGGGATTAGAGATTCGACAGGGCACAGACTTACCGCGATGCTAATTAGATTTTCGTCGCGGTCGATTTGTCGCGAAGTACCCAGCATGGGCTCGCGCCGCACCTCTGATGTTTATGAATATCTAAACCAGATTTGCAACCAGGCAAAGATTGTCGTGGCCCCTTCAACGCATTGGGCTAAAGAGGTCATGTCGATCAGTGGGCTCAAGCACATCCGGGTGGTGCCAAACGGATTCGACGATGACGCCTTTGCTAGCATCGCTAAGCCAACGCTAACCAAGATCACCCCGGAGCTGATTTGGTCTGGTCGATTCAGCGCCGAAAAAGGATTCCTCGACTGCATCTACGCGGTTGCTTTCGCCAAACGGCAAACCAATGAACGCTTTCGTGTCAAGTTCTATGGTGCCGGAGCGCTTGAAGCCAAGGGTCGTCGTCTGGTGCGCCGTCTGGGATTGCAAGATCGGATTTCGTTCCTTGGCCCGGTCTCGCACCGAGAAATGCTTTTGGCACTCTCGGGGGCCCAAGCAGTATTGCAAACCAATCTGGATTCCGAAACCCAGGGAATGACTGTGATGGAAGCCGGTGTGCTTCAGACCCCCGCCATCATTCGTGACCCCAAAATAGCGGCCGAGCTGCCATTTGACAGTTATTGGTTGGCTCAAGACTCAACCATCGATGGCCTCGGGCGAGCCATTGCCGGTGCGGTTGACGACATTGCGTCGGGCGACGCGAAACCAGCCGATTTCGGAGAGAAATTTTTGCAATCGAAACAGACCGAAGATTTGCTAGAACTATATGAGCGGGCCCTTGGATAGACTCGCATTTAGGAAGCAAGGTTAGGGGTGCACTTGGCAGCGCCGGCGGGAACAAGGGCTAGTTACCGAACCAGAACGGTATTACACCCCTGGTTAATTACCTATTCGGTGGTAGCTGCGATGCAGGTCGTGCGCGGCGATAAGGGCGACCTCGTTTTCTTCTTTAGTTGTGTGGCGGTTTTGTTGCTGAGCGAATATCTGCCAGATACCATGCCTGCCGAATTTAGTCTGCCGCAAATTGCGCACGGTGGTTTGGCGTGGACCCTGCGCGTATTGCTGATTGGGCTCACGGCCACTCTCATCTTTGAGCCACGTCACAGTTCGGTTTCGGCGTTTCTGATGGTTGGTCTTGTTTTGCCTGTGATGGCAATCTACGCTTGGTCGGGCCCAAGATTTGATGCACATGAGCGCCCGACAAACTTCATTCGCGGCGAACGTTTTTGGTCAACCTGGGCCGTCTCAATAACTCTCATCGAACTGTTGGCCATTCTCCTTGGCAATCTCTTCAAGAACTACAGCAGTTTTCCAACTATTTCGGCACTCTTGGATCCGATGCTGGATGTGCCAATCATCAAAAATGCCTATGTCCTGATTTGGCTCGCTGTCGGTTTCGGTTTGCTGAAGGCAAGGAAGGGCGAATGAACCTTGATTTAGCCAGCATTTTCTCGGCCACTTATTCCGCACTTGGATTTGCTTGCATAATCGTCTTGATCCTGGGGGAGTTCACCTCGAAACGATTGGTTCCGTTTTCACAGGTGATCAGGCGTGTGCTGGCAACCAGAACCGTGAGGCTTTCAATCTGGCTGGCCTGGTGGTGGTACGGCTACCATTTCTTGATAGCCGACATTCCGCACTAGTCCTCACCTTCTGCGCTCGGTCTCAAAAAACTATTCAGACCACGCGATGGATAGGCTTACCGCCTTTTTCCAGGCCGCAAACTCGAGTTGCTCGAAGGCCTGCGGGGCAAACCTGCTTGCGACGGGATTCAAGGCCAGCAACTCATCGGTTGATGCCCAGAAACCAAAGCCGAGCCCGGCCATGAGAGCTGCCCCGTAAGCGGTTGATTCAATCACTTTGCGTCGTTCAACCGGGGTTCCCAGAATATTTGCCTGCAGTTGAAGCAGCAGATCATTGCTGCTCGCGCCGCCGTCAACTCGAAGTGCTGAACAGCGATTTCCGGTGTCTCGCTCGAAGGAATCCATTACCTCACGAATCTGAAATCCGATTGCCTCGAGGGTGGCTCTGGCAATATGGGCATTGCTGGTGCCTCGGCTTATGCCAAATAGACAACCCCGAACCTTCGGGTTCCAATGCGGTGCGCCAATCCCGGTAAGTGCCGGCACAAAGACCACGCCACCCGAATCAGGAACTTCAGAGGCGAGAGCTTCAACTTCGGCAGCCGTTTTGATGATGCCAAGCCCGTCTCGCAACCACTGCACGGCAGAGCCGGCAACGAAGACCGAACCTTCTAGGGCAAAGGTTGGTTTGCCGTCGGGGGCAAGCCAAGCCACCGTGGTCAACAGTCCTGAGTGGCTGGCCACCGGAGTCGACCCGGTGTTCTGCAAAATGAAAGCGCCGGTGCCATAGGTGCATTTGCTATCGCCAACCGAGAAGGCCAACTGACCAAACAGCGCCGCTTGTTGGTCGCCAATAATCGAGGTGATTGGTATTTCCAAGCCAAAGAAGGCTTGCGCATCGGTAATGGCAAGTTGCCCGTAGCTGGCGACCACTTTGGGCAGGGCAACAATCGGCACGTCAAACAGTGCCAGCAGCTCGGCGTCCCAGTTGAGCGACTCAAGATTGAAAAGTTGGGTTCTTGAAGCATTCGATGCATCCGTTAGGTGGCTCGCCCCAGCTGTCAGCCGAGCCACGAGGTAAGAATCCACCGTGCCAATCAAGATCTCGCCCGACTTCGCGAGTTTCCAAAGTTCGGGTTCGTTTCTTGAAATCCAAAGGCATTTGCTACTGGAAAAATACGGGTCGAGCCCCAAACCGGTCTTGGTCCGAATCATCGGTTCAAGTTCGGCCGCGCGAAGTTCGGCAACGATGTCTGTGCCGCGTCGATCCTGCCAGACGATGGCTCGCCTAGCCGCTTTCAGGCTGCCGCGATGCCAAAGCACAATGGTCTCGCGTTGGTTGGTGACGCCTAGGGTTGCCGGCCGCAAATCCGTGGTTGCAAACGCCTGCTTTACGGCGGTAATGACAGCTTGCCAGATCTGTTCCGGATCATGCTCGACCCAACCCGGCTGTGGGTAATGCTGTTCAAACTCACAGTACCCGCGAGCCACTATCGCGCCGTCCGATGCCACCATCAACGTCGTGACCCCGGTGGTGCCGGCGTCAATCGTTAGGACTACGCCTTGCTCGGCCACTCGACCACCAGCATCGCAACCACCATTAGCGCGCCTCCAATAACCACTCTTGGCAGCAGGGTCTCTTGCCCAACCGCCACCGAAATGAGTGCGGCGAAAACCACCTCACTGGTCAAGATAATAGCGACCCTTGAGGCGTTCATGACCGATTGAGCCCAGGTTTGCACCAGAAACGCAGCTGCGGTGGCAAAGACCACGGTGAACCAAACCGCACCCCAAACATCGATGGATGGTGGTGCCTGGTATCCATCGCCCAATGCCAACGCCCAAGTCAGTACGGCCGCGGTCGCCAGTTGCACAACCGTCAGCGCATAGACGTCAGACCCTGGGCTCCAGCGCCCGAGCCCAACTATGTGGGCGGCGAACATGATTGCCGAAACCACAACCCAGAGGTGGTCGGGTTCGATGCTCAACCCGTTGATCGAGATAAATCCAAGCCCCACCAGTGCTAGCGTCACCCCGATGAACACCTTCTGGCTGACTCGCTCACGGAAGAGCAGCCAGGCCAGAATCGGGGTCACCACAACGTAAAGCCCGGTGATGAAGCCGGTGATGGCGGCCGTGGTTAGCGAGAGCCCAATGGTCTGGGTCATGTAGCCAATGCCCAGGATTAGGCCAAGAATGCTGCCTCGAACCAGATTTTGCTTGGTGAGTGCTTTCAACACACTTGGTCGCACGGCAACCATCAACAGGGCGGCCAAGCTGAACCTAGTGGCTAGAAAGTCGGCCGGTGGTTGTTTGACGATTGCATCCTTCATCCAAACGAAGGATCCACCCCAGCTCAAACCGACTAGAAGCAGAGCAATGACCGCTAATACGCCAACCCTGGTCGGTTTACTCAAGCTTGCCCTTGTTTCTTTTTTGGACCGAAGGCTGCATTCTTTGCCATGCTCGGGAACACCAACCCGTGCATCGGCCAGACCGCCCACCAATAGATCTGACCAAAGAGTCCCTTTGGTGCAAAAATCGCCCGTTGCGTCAGGGTGCAACCAGAACCGTCGGCATCGGGTTCGATTTTGAACTCAAGCCAAGCAAGTCCCGGGTTTTTCATTTCGGCACGAAGGCGCAAAAGCTTGCCGCGGTCGATGGCCTCAACTCTCCAAAAATCAAGCGCCTCACCCTCGAGCAGATGATCTGGGTCACGACGGCCTCGTCTCAATCCAACGCCACCAACAAGCCGATCAATCAAACCGCGAAGTTCCCAAGCCCAAGTCGCTGTGGAGTACCCGTGCTCACCGCCGATTGCCTCGACCCTGGCCCAAACTTCGGCTGGGCTGTCAGCGGTGTGAACGGTGCGAACATCGGTGTAAAGCGAACCACCGGCCCAATCCGGGTCGGTTGGCAACGGGTCAGATGGCGCCCCCGGCAACGAGGCGTTCGACCAGCGAGTTTCAACGGCCGCCTCCTTGATTCGTTGCAGCGCAAGCTGAACGGCCTTCTTAAAGGGCGTGAGACCGCCCGGAGCGTCGGGAATCAGTTTGCGAATCGAATCGTCTCGCGCCACAACCTCGTTTTTGAGGCTCTCAACCAATCGCCTGGCCAAGGTGATTGGCACCGGGGTGACCAACCCAACCCAGCCACTCGATAACCCGGGTGAAAGCACCGGCACGGGAATTATCCATCGTTTGCGAAGCCCGGCAGCCTCGGCGTACTGCACCATCATTTCGCGATAGCTGAAAACCTCTGGCCCGCCAATGTCAAATGAATCGTTGATTGAGGCGTCGAGCGTGGCGGCGCCAACAAGGTAGCGCAAGACGTCGCGAATCGCGATTGGTTGGATGCGAGTTTCAACCCATTTTGGTGTGGTCATGATTGGCAAACGTTCGGTGAGGTAGCGAAGCATTTCGAAGGATGCCGAACCGGAACCGATTACCACCCCGGCGCGCAATTCGATGGTCGGAACCCCGCTGGCTCGCAATATTTCGCCGGTCTCGGCGCGCGAACGCAGGTGGGGCGAAAGTGCCTGTTGTCTCTGGTCGACCATGCCACCCAAATAAACGATGCGGCTAACCGAGCACTTTTTGGCTACCTGAGCAAAGGCTTCGGCAAGGTCATGTTCTTCGCTCTCGAAGTTCTCCTTGCTCATCAAAGCGTGAAGCAGGTAATAGGCAACGTCGACGCCGGTTAGGGCCTTGGTCAGCACCTCGATATCGTGGGCATCGCCGGCAACCACTTCAACCTGGTCAAACCAGGGGTGTTCACGCAAGCGTTGCGGGTTGCGGGCCAAAACCCGAACCCGGTATCCGTGTTGCAGCAGCTCGCGAACTAGCCGCCCACCGATGTAACCGGTTGCCCCGGTAACCAGGCA
>CANCKM010000049.1 GCA_947378555.1 Microbacteriaceae bacterium | reverse complement strand
TTGTCGCAGTGGCACGCAAGACCTCCTCGGGCATAGATTCAAGTTGCGGTTTGTTCTCAGAATAGACTCGTCTTTCAGGTTTGAAACCAACTTCGACCACCTTCACAGATAAGTTACAGATTGCCCGCTAGCCCAATTCGGAAGGTTTTCACGATGCAGCAACCGCTGACACCGCGCCTTTCTGTGGTTACCCGAGAAATATCGGCGGGAAAATTCCGAGCTCTTGCCCAGTCGATGCCCGAACACCCGCTCACCTTCATTCGCCGTGGCGAGGGCCTAATTGGCAGCGACATAGCAATCGAGTTTTCGGCCAGCGGGCCAAATCGCATGCCTGAGTTGGCCGCCCTCTGGCGCGAATTGGTGTCGCAATCCAAGGTGCAGAACCCGCTTTCCATGCCGGGCACCGGTCTGGTCGCCTTTGGAAGTTTCGCATTCGACGATGCCAGCGAATCAAAGAGCGTGCTGATGGTTGCCAGGCGCATGTTGGGCTGTCGAGATGGCAGATTTTGGATTACCGAGGCGACCCTTGGTGATGAAGATCCGCTTTTTGATGAGACCTGGCAGGTTTCTGAGTACCGCAAAAATGCACCGTTGATTTTTGACGCTTCCGCTCACAGCCCCAAAGATTTCAAAGTGTCGGTTGCCAAAGCCCTGTCGGCTATCGAAGCGGGTGGCCTGCAAAAAGTTGTCCTGGCTCGCGACCTTCAGGCAAACGTGTCGGCAGATTTTGATTTGCGACCGGCACTTGCTCGCTTGGTTGCCGACTACCCAACCTGCTGGACCTATTCGGTGGCCGGCACCTTCGGGGCATCCCCCGAGCTTTTGGTTCGAGTGGCTCACGGGCAGGTTTCGGCCCGGGTGCTTGCCGGCACCGCCGCGCGCTCAACCGATTCGACCGTCGACCGCGCCAACTCACTCGCACTTGCTGCCTCGGCTAAGAACATTCAGGAGCACGCCTTCGCGGTTGACTCGCTGGTCGCCTCGCTAAGCCCATTTTGCCTGCAGGTCGATGCCGACACCGAACCCTTTAGCTTGGCGCTGCCCAACGTTTGGCACTTGGCAAGCGACGTCCACGGGGTGCTCAAGGCAGAATCTTCGGTGCTTGATTTGGCCGCAGCTTTGCACCCGACAGCCGCGGTTGCCGGCACCCCACGCGCCGAAGCGGTCGCCCTGATTCGCCAACTCGAACCCTTCGATCGCGGTCGCTACGCCGGCCCGGTTGGTTGGATTGGCGCCGATGGCGATGGCGAATGGGCGATTGCCCTGCGCGGTGGCCAATTAACGATGGATGCTGCCGGTGGCACGCTAACCGCTTTCGCAGGCTGCGGCATTGTGGCGGGGTCGGAACCCGAGGCCGAGCTGGCCGAGACCGAGCTGAAGTTTCAGCCGATTCGGGCAGCCCTAAGCTAGCGCTACCTCGATGACGATGCGGCCGGTTTGCTTCAACGCCGCTCTAAGTTCAAGCTCATCCGTGGCATAGACGTGATTCCACCCGTAGGCTTCGGCGAGCTTTTTGAGATCGGCAATCTGCGGGGTTTTGAAGAGCCGCTCAAAACTTTCGCGATCCAGTGTCTTGGCCATTTCGAGGCTTTCGAAAATACTGCCACCGTTGTCGTTCACGACGATGATTTGCAAATCAAGCTCGCCATCGTTTGGGTCAATCACCAGCGAACCAACGTCGTGCAAGAAGGTTAGGTCGCCGATCAGCGCCCTCGTGGTTAGCTCCGGATTGCTAAGCGCAAGACCGGTTGCCGTGGCAATGGTGCCATCGATTCCGGCCAGACCGCGGTTTGAATAAACTTCGATTTCAACGGCCGGAGCCCAAAAGTCGGCCTCGCGAATCATCCTCGAGGCACCAAGCAGCAACTGCGATTCAACCTGACTTGCCAACCAAACCTCTTCGATGATTTGGCGGCGCTCAAACCTATCTGACTTTGGCGCAATGAAATCCTGATCAACCTGCAACCACTGCTGCAGCCAGGCTTCGTCTGGTTCGGCAAGCACTTCGATTTGGTTGCCAATTTGGGTGGCGTTGCCATAAAGGTCGAAGTGCCCGTAGATGCTTTTTTCGACAAATACCCGCAGGTTCGGCCGGCGCAGCAGGGCAAGCACCGGGCGGCTGAGGGTTGGCTTGCCTACGATGATGATTTGTTCAATCTGGTCGATTAGGTCTGGGCGCTGTTCAATCAAAAAACGATAGTTGTTGATCGAGTGATAGTCGCCGCGCAAACCGGAACTCGGCTCGGCAAAAATCGGAACTCCGTGGCTGGCCCCGCTGTAGTTTGGGCCGGCACCGGCGATAACAATGGTTGGCCTCGAATAATCGATGGATACCGGTGCATCGCCCAGTTCCAGCGGCAACGAATCCGGTTGCGCGTCCGTTGGCTGCGACTTTAGAAGTTCTTCGTAAACGGTTTGGGCGTTTGGGGTGAGCCCCGAAAGCGGCTCGCGAAAAGCTAAGTTGAGTTGCACCGGCCCGGCTTGGATCTGGCTTTGTTGGCAGAGTTGCATTGCCTCGGCAACCAGTGCCTTAGCCAAATCGGGCAGTCGCCCGGCAACCAGGTCGGCCTCGCTTGGGGCTGCAACATCGAAACACTTGACCACGGCATCGCCAAAAATACCCACCTGATTGGTGGTTTGATTGGCTCCAACCCCGCGAAGCTCATGTGGCCGATCGGCGGTCAACAAAATCAGCGGAACGCCAGAGTGATGCGCCTCTAGAACCGCCGGGTGCAAGTTGGCAACCGCTGTGCCAGAGGTGGTGACCACGCCAACCGGTTTGCGAAACCCGCCGAGCGAAGCCCCGAGGGCGGTGAAGGCAAGTGATCGTTCATCTAGCCGCACGTGCAGATTGATAGTGCCGGCCGCCGCCAACTGCCCGAGGGCAACGGTGATGGCTTGCGATCGGGCTCCCGGTGCAATGAAGAAGTCAGTGACTCCGCCTGCCACCAATTCGGCCACAACATTTGCCGCAAAAACCTGAGCTGGGCTATCGGTGGTCAAACTATCGGGCATCTATTCCGTCTTCGCGTCTGGGTCTTGGTCAGCTTCACGCTGTTGGCGTTTGATGCGTTCGGCTAGGTCGCGCAGAAACTTTGGGTCGTCATCGGGGGCCATCGTCTTGCGGTTGCCAGCCGCAGCGGTGGGGCCAGCCTGAGCCGCATCGGCAATCGGGCGACCAACGGTTAGGTACAAAAGCCCTCCCGCCACCGGAATCAGGCAGATGAGCACCCAAACCGCCTTAGGCAGCAGTCTGACCTCGCGGCGATCGGCGCTGATGGCAAAAACGAGAACAAAAATGGTGAAGATAATGGCTATCACGCTGGCAAAGATCGTATATCTCATGTCTTCAACTCTATGTCAGGTAAGAAACTTAGACTAGGTTCATGAAGAACGCTGCGCTTAACTACATTTTGATTCGTCTAGGTCTGTTCATCGGCTTCCTCGCCGTCTTGCTTTTGCTGTCCGTCGATGCGGTTACCTCGGCCCTACTTTCGGCCGTGTTTTCGCTGCTGTTTTCATTATTTTTTCTCAAAAAGCAGCGCACCGCGGTTTCCGAGGCATTGGCTCGACGTTTGCAGAAGAGTTCGGCCAAGGGTTCGGCCGATGTTGAGAGCGACCTTGAAAACAACTTGCTAGACGGCAAGACCCCAACCGAGTAGCAAGGCGTAGGCAAGCGCCGCAAAGCTGGTTAGCTTCAACGCCAAAATCAACTCTTTCGCAGTGGTAGCTGTGGCAACGATGAGCGTGGTTGGCAGAATCAACAGCACGGCCGCGTAAGCCAAGGCGGTGAGCGGGTAAATCAACACGAACGGCACCAGCAGCAAAAACGGTAGCCAAATCATCGAGAAGAACAAACCCTTGGCCAGTCGACGGCCAAGCTTTACTGCAAGGGTTCGCTTGCCGACCTTGGCGTCATTTTCAATGTCTCGGATGTTGTTGACCATCAAAACCGCCGAGGCAAAGAAGCCGCCTGCGATACCGCCTAGCAACGAGAGTTGATCCCAGTTGCCGATTTGAATGAATGCGGTGCCCATGGTTGCCACGAGGCCAAAGAACACAAAAACGGCAATTTCGCCAAAGCCCGCGTAGCCGTATGGGCTTTTGCCGCCGGTGTAAAACCAAGCGGCCACGATTGCCACGGCACCGACCGCCAAGAGCCACCAGAACTGGGTGAGCACAACGATAACCAAGCCGGCCAATGCGGCGAGCGCAAAGAACAGAAATGCCGCGTACTTGACGGCCTTAGGTTTGGTTGAGCCAGATCCGGTCAGGCGCAGCGGGCCAACTCGGTCGGCGTCGGTGCCACGAATGCCATCTGAGTAGTCATTGGCAAAGTTCACGCCGATCTGCAAAAACAACGCAACCGCCAAGGCCAACAGTGCCAAGGCCGGGTCAAAGGCTTGGGTGGCAGCAGCCGCTCCAGCCCCGACGGCCACGGGGGCGATTGCCAACGGCAGGGTTCGGAGGCGAGCACCGGCTATCCATAGTTTCAATGGGGTCTTTGAAGCGGTTTTTGGCATTGGGTGAATCTCTCGGCTCGGGAATCGAAATCTAGGGTGGCGAAGCTGGTGGGGTTATAAGAAATAGTGTCGCAGGGTTTGGTAGTCGGGCTTGCCGTTTGGCAGTTTCGGCAACTGTTCGACCCGGATTACCCGAAGCGGCTTGGCCGCGGTTCCCAAAGCGTGCAGGCCTTCGCCGGCGATGTATTCGGCAATCTCGGGGCTGCCGGTGTAGACGATGGCAACGCGCTCGCCCCATTCGAGGCTCGGAAGCGAAATGGCAACCACCTCGTTCACCCCGCCGATGGCACCGATGACGGCTTCAACCCGATCGAGCGAAACCTTTATGCCGCCCGAGACGATTACCCGATCGGCGCGACCAAGCACCGTCAGATGACCGGCCGCATCGATTTGGCCCAGGTCATTGGTCTGAAACCAGCCGTCGGCGTGGGCGACCGAGTTTGCCAGGGTTGGCGACTGAATCTCGATGATTCCGGAGTGGTTGATGCGCAGGTGCACCCCGGCCAGCGGCGTTCCGTCATAGACGCAACCACCCGCGGTTTCGGTCATTCCATAGGTCTCGACGATATTCACGCCCTTGTCACGCAGGGCTTCTAAAACGTCTCGGTTCGGCGTTTGCCCGCCAAGCAAGATGGCGTCAAACGACCTGAGCTGAGACAGCAGGTATTCGTCATCCTCGCTGGCTTGAAAGAGTCGCAGCAACTGGGTTGGCACCAGGGAGGTGAACTTTCGCCCATCGCCAAGCATCGAGGTGGCTCGGCTAAAAGCCTCAGCGGTGAATGGCAGCGAGGTGTTCATCAACACCGGTTGGGTGTCGGCAACAATCGAACGAACCAAAACGTTGATGCCGGCCACATAGTTGATCGGCAGGGCAAGCAACCACTGGCCGCTGCCGCCTAATGCCAACTGGGATGCGTTTGCGCTTGCCAGAAGTGCCTCGCGCGAAAGCGAAATGCGTTTGGGAAGCCCGGTTGAACCCGAGGTTTCAACGATGACGGCGGTGTCGTTTGAGACGGTGTTCGAGAGCCCGTGAACCTCGGGCATTAGCCCGTTCACCTCGGGTGGAGCAACGAATAAGGCTTGCTTGCCCTCGAGCACTTCGATTAGCGCCTGCAGGGCTCCGAAGGTTTCGTTAGCGGCAATCAGCTTCAGTGGCTTGGAGTTTGGCATCAGTACTGCCAGTTGAACGCAGACCAGTCAGGGTCGCGCTTTTCTAGGAATGAGTCACGGCCCTCGGCCGCCTCGGCTGTGCCGTATGCCAATCGGGTTGCCTCGCCGGCAAAAAGCTGCTGGCCAACCAATCCGTCATCAACCGCGTTCATCGCATACTTGAGCATGCGAATCGAGGTTGGCGATTTGGTCAGGATCTCTTCTGCCCAGGCCACACCGGCAACTTCTAGTTCTTCATGAGCAACCACGAGGTTTACAACACCCATTTCATAGGCGCGCTCGGCCGAGTACTCCTGAGCCAGGAAGAAGATTTCGCGAGCCACTTTTTGGCCCACCTGCTTGGCCAAATAGGCACTTCCATAGCCGGCGTCAAAACTTCCAACGTCGGCATCGGTTTGCTTGAAGCGAGCCTGTTCACGACTTGCGATGGATAGGTCGGCAATCACGTTGAGCGAATGCCCGCCACCGGCGGCCCAACCGCAAACTAGCGCGATGACCACCTTTGGCATAAACCTGATAACTCGCTGCACCTCGAGGATGTGCAACCTGCCGGAACGGGCAGCGTCTGGGGTTTGCCCAGACTCGTCTTCGGAATACCGGTATCCATCGCGGCCCCGCACTCTTTGGTCGCCACCGCTCGAAAAGGCCCAGCCGCCGTCTTTGGTCGATGGGCCGTTTCCGGTTAGCAAAACCGCGCCAACCCTTGAGTCTTCGGCGGCGTGAACTAGCGCTCGGTGCAGCTCGTCGACAGTCTTTGGGCGAAACGCGTTGCGCACCTCTGGGCGGTCAATCGCAATGCGAACTATGCCAGACTTCAGATGCTTGTGATAGGTGACATCGGTCAGATCTTCGAAGCCGGCAACGCTCTGCCAGATCGACGCATCAAACAACTCGGATACTTGGGTAGACATGCTTCTAGACTAACGGTGTGCCAGTTGAGCTAAGCGAACTACTTTCCACCGCCCGAGTGGTGTCGTTGCCATTGCGCAGCCGATTTCGCGGTCTGATTGAGCGCGAACTTTTGCTCTTCGAGGGCCCAAATGGCTGGGCCGAATGGTCACCTTTCACCGAATACCCGGATGCCGAGGCGACTGTCTGGTTGGGGGCGGCAATCGAGTTTGGTTTCGGGGCAAAACCGGTCGAGCTGCGCGACAAAATCGCAGTCAACGCAACCCTTCCCGCCGTTGCTCCGGCTGCCATCGCCAAGGTGCTCAATAAGTTCGGATCCTTTCGCACCGTCAAGATTAAGGTGGCCGAAGCCGGTCAATCCCGAGCCGAAGACTTGGCTCGCGCGATTGCGGTGCGCGATCTCTACCCAACCGCCAGAATCCGGCTCGATGCCAACGGCGGCCTCAGCGTTGCCGAGGCACTCGAACTCATCGGTGCTTTTAGGCGAGCAGACCTGCAACTCGAATACTTCGAGCAGCCGGTTGCCAGCCTCGACGAAATGTTAGAACTCGGTCGGGCCCTCAAAGACCAAGGCGACGAAACACTGCTTGCCGCCGATGAACTGGTTCGCAAGGCAAGCGATCCGATTGCCGTTGCCAAGGCCGGAGCTGCCGACATCTTGGTGTTGAAGGCGGCGCCACTGGGCGGTGTTTTCAAGGCCATCGAGATTGCCGGTTTGGCTAATCTGCCGGTCGTGGTCTCAAGTGCCCTGGAAAGTTCGGTTGGACTATCGATGGGTATGCAACTTGCGGCATGTCTTCCAGAACTGACTTTGGATAGCGGTCTCGGCACC
Source organism: Microbacteriaceae bacterium (assembly GCA_947378555.1). GTDB lineage: Bacteria > Actinomycetota > Actinomycetes > Actinomycetales > Microbacteriaceae > Rhodoluna. Next base: position 429 of record CANCKM010000049.1, on the reverse strand, counting down.
GCCGCCCTGCTCGCCGGTGACGTGACCCGCGACCCGTTGCTGCCCCAGGACGGCTGGCTTATCCCGCGCAAGATCGAGGTGGATTCCGGCAAACTGCAGCTCTTTGCTGCCGAGGATCACCGCGGTGACTGGTGGATCGAACGCCTAGAGCACTGCTTCAAGTTGTATGCCGAATCCGGCATACAACCGATTTAGCCCTTTGCCGTTGCCGGCCTAGAGCCCGCTGTAGACGTGCAGCCCTTTGAAGTAGAGGTTCACGATGGTGAAGTTGAACAGGATGGCCGAGAAGCCAACCACTGCCAACCATGCCGATCGCTTGCCGGTCCAGCCACGAGTTGCGTTGGCGTGAAGGTATCCGGCATAGATCGTCCAGATGATGAAGGTCCAAACCTCTTTGGTGTCCCAACCCCAAAAGCGGTGCCAGGCACG
>CANCKM010000048.1 GCA_947378555.1 Microbacteriaceae bacterium | reverse complement strand
TCGCCGTAGCCGGTTCGGCCACTCGTTCCAGTATTTCCAGTGACGGTCTTTTGCCCGAGTGGGTTTCTGCAGGCTATGCCGAACCCGGTTTGCTTGAGGCTCGGGACTTTATCAAACGGAACTCGAATTTGACTTTGGATGGGCAGCTGCTATTCGCCCTGGGCGCCGGTGCCGAGTTTGCTCCAACGCAAAACTGGCTTGACTGGGGTGGTTCTTTGGCGGCTGTTGCAAGGCCGAGGCAGCAGCTCTGGCAGCGTCTGATTGCAACTGCCAGGGCTTCGGCGGGAACCCTCTTGGTTCCGGTGCTCGCCGAAAAGTTAGCCGGGCGCGAAGCCAGCGACTTTTCCGATTCCGAGCTGGCTGCGGTAGCCGGATTAGATCTGATTGCCGACACCAAAGCCATTGCCAGTTGGCTAGCCGACCTGTCTGCTGGCGCGCAGCGAACCGTCCTCGGCAGCTACGCCTATGCGCCGGGTGCCGAGCACATAAGGGTTAATGCGGTGCAAGATGCGCTAGCCGGCAAACTCGTGGGCGCTCGCCCGGCCGAGACAATCGCGCTGGCCTGGTTGGCAACACCAACCGATTCAACCGTGGTCAGCGCAAGGCAGTGCGAGCAGAATCTTGATGGCTGGGGCAGACGCAGTTTGCCCGTGAAGGTGCGCGATGCGATATTTGGTCTGTTCGGGCAACTGCGCCCACCCGTGGCTCGAGTGTTCGAGACGGTTGCTGGCCAGAAACTAGCATCCATCGAAGCATCGGTTGAAATGCAAGGCCCAAGCTACTTGCTTGCCAAGCGCAGTCAGCGTTGGCGAGCCTATCTAGCGAAGTCCCAGGGAGTTTTGGTGAGCTACCAGATTTGCCCCCCGGCTAGAACAGCATCGGTTTTGAGCCACCGCATATTGTTGGCCTCCTACGCCGGAGCAAAGCGTTTTGGAATCAAGGCCTTTGGCGTGCAGGAGGCAAACCTAGCGGCTGCCACAATGCTGGTGCGCGATCTGTTGGATGCCAACTCGCCAGCGAGCCCGCAGACTAAGGCAGACGGTGCAGTCTCGCTGCATGCCGAGAACGCCATTCACGGCGGGCTCTGGCGCTTGGCCTATGAGCCGCAAAGCGTTTGGAGCGCGGCAACCTTGCTTGGCCTGCCAGCGCTACTGGGGTCAGCTGGAAAAAGCCCCCGACGCTAAATCTTTTTCGTCAGCTTCAATCGCCTGAATAATTCTGGCCACAACATCGTCTGGATTCATGCCGGATGGAAAGTTCGGTGAAACACCCGAAATGGCTCGACCGGCCAGACCAGTTTCGGTGTGACCCGGCCGGGCATCCAAAACTCGGATGCCATCACGCCGAAGCTCTCGACCGATTGCCTGGGTGAAGCCGAAGAGTGCGCTTTTGCTGGCCGAATAGGCTGCTAGGCCGGCCATGGGTTGTTCGGCAACGACTCCGCTGATTGTCGCAATGAAGGGCGACCTCTCGGCGGATCCTGAGGTTTTGAGCGCTGGCAGCAGTTTGGAAATCAGGCTGATTGGCCCCATCGAGTTGACTCGAAAGAGCTGCTCGAGCTTATCTGCTTCGAGTTCCTGGATTGGACCAAAGGCTACGACTCCAGCAGCGTTTACAATCCCATCGATTTGGGTGTCGGTTTCAATAAGGTATTGAGCCAGCACATCGATTGACTCTTGGCTGTTGAGGTCAAGCAACAATCTCACCGAAGCCGGCGTTGGGATTCGCGCGGCATTCTCAAGAGTTGTCGCGGTGGCCAAAACCACTGCGCCGCGGCTGGCAAGGGCGGTCACTATCCGCGAACCGAGTTGACCCGACCCGCCAAGTACCAGAATCTGTCTGTGTTTTAAATCGCTCATTATGCCTCTTTCAACTCTGAAGTGAAACCAAACCCTCACCAAGGTTATTTCAATGACGAGTGCATTCTTTCTAGCAAACGGCTACGCTCGACTTAAGAGCCAAGCAGGCTCAGGGTAAGAGGAGAACGAACATGGCTGAAAAATCACCACAGAAGAACACCGCCAAGACTGCGGCAACCAAGTCACTAAAGGAAAAACGCCTCGACAAAAAGAGCAAGGCTGCAGCAAAGAGCAAGGGTCGCGACGACTAATCACCAGCCGGGCCACTGACTGGATTTACATCAATCGTTTTAGTCACAGTTTGAAGAACCAAGTTTTCTAAGCAGTTAGAAAGAGGTTGCAATGGATCCGCTTCTGGTTGTTGGCGTTGTAGTAGCGCTAGCCGTGTTCTTTGATTTCACGAATGGATTCCATGACACGGCAAATGCCATGGCCACCCCGATTGCGACCGGTGCGTTAAAACCTAGGGTCGCCGTAGCAATAGCCGCGGTTATGAACCTGGTGGGAGCCTTTCTCTCAACCGCCGTAGCGAAGACGCTTTCGGTAGATACTCTCAACACGGACATCGCCCAGGTGGGGCCGGAGTTGGTGTTTGCCGGGCTGACAGGCGCGATTTTGTGGAACCTGGCAACTTGGTACCTAGGTCTGCCCTCATCCTCTTCGCATGCCCTGTTTGGTGGGCTGATCGGTTCAGCGCTAGCCTATGCTGGCGTTGCCGGCGTGAACTTCGAGAAGGTAATCGAGAAGGTTCTGATCCCGGCACTTTTTGCTCCGCTAATTGCGGGTCTAGCCGCTTGGTTGGCAACGCGAATCGCCTATTTGGTCACTTCCAGAAGCCAAGCCACGCGGGGCAAAAGCGACGTAGGAACCGGCCGCGGTAAATTCCGCGTCGGTCAAATCTTTTCCTCCTCACTCGTTGCGCTCTCGCACGGAACAAATGACGCTCAAAAAACCATGGGTGTTATCACTCTGGTGCTGGTTGCCGCCGGCCTGCAGTTGCCAACGGCAGAACATGCCGAGGCCGGAAGTTATGTTCAGATTTGGGTAATCCTGATTTCAGCTCTCGCGATTGCCGTCGGCACCTACTCGGGTGGCTGGCGAATCATTAAAACCATGGGTTCTGGTCTGGCAGAAATCAAGCCACCACAGGGTTTGGCTTCTGAGATTGCCACCGGTTCGACCATTCTCGCCTCCAGCCAACTCGGCTTTGCGCTTTCGACCACGCAGGTTGCCTCTGGCTCGGTCATCGGTGCGGGGCTCGGTCGAAAAGGTGGGGCTGTGAAATGGTCAAAGGCCAGCCAAGTTGTGGTCGGCTGGCTTCTTACCTTGCCAGCGGCGGGTTTGGTTGGGGCGCTCTCGGCCTATCTAACTATGTTGGGCCCCATCGGATTTCTGGCAGATGCCGCAGTCACCATCGCCCTAATAGTCGCTATTTTTCAAGTCTCGAATCGAAACAAGGTCGGTCACCACAACGTGCTTAGCGAGGTCGAAGGAGCCAGCGAGGCAGTTCTTTCACCCCGGCAGGTTCGTGACCTGAAGGCTCGTGCCGCAAAAGCTGCGGCGAAGGCCGACAAGAGGAATGGGAGTAAATAATGCCAAACTTGCTCGACATTTTGATTGCCATGAAGTGGGTGAATCTTTTTCAGGTAGCCGCGGCCGCAATTGGTTTTACCGCTGGAATCACACTGTTATTTTCCCTGGGGATCCGCCTGATTACGAACGCCGAGTTTGCGGTTCAAAAAGCTGGCACGGGCAAGGCGAAAGCCCAACGCGCTGAGGTGTTCAACCTGATTGGCTCATACGTGCTGTTTGCCCTCTGCGGGCTTGCCCTGCTTTATGGCATCTATCTAGTGGTTCCTTACTTTCACACCGCATGAAACCGAAGGGCTTCATTTAGTTCTGACGGTTGTAGGGTTGACCTATGTTTCAAGCACTTCAGCGTTTTAGCCTGACGGCTTCTCAAATAGTTGTCGCCGGGTTCCTGCTGGGCATAACTGCCGGAACCAGCCTGTTGCTCTTGCCGATTTCCTCGACCCAATCCGGTGGCGCAGACTTCATGCCGGCAGCCTTCACCGCCGTCTCGGCACTTTGCGTGACCGGCTTGTCTACTGTCGACCCAGCAACCTACTGGACCGGTTTTGGTCAAGCGGTAATCATGGTGCTAATTCAAATCGGCGGTTTTGGAATCATGACAGCGGCCTCGATTTTGGGTCTCGTTCTCACCCAAAAAATGGGGTTGAAGGCTCGCTTGAACACCTCGGCAGAGTCAAAAGCTTTCGGGTTGAGCAACTTCAGAAAAATCCTCATCCGGGTTTTACAACTTTCCCTCGGAATCGAACTCGTCGCCGCCATAATCCTGACGTTGCGATTTCACTATGGATACGCCGAGTCCTGGGATCTCTCGATTTGGCACGGTGTGTTCCATGCCATTTCGTCGTTTAACAACGCCGGTTTCGCGCTTTTCAGCGACAACCTAATGTCATTTCAATCCGATCCGGTCATCCAGCTGACCATCGATTTTTCAATCATTCTCGGTGGCATCGGTTTTCCGGTGATGATCGAAAGCTACCGTCGGCTCTTCGCAAAACTCAAGGGTCAGCGACCATACGCTTTCGGCCTAACGCCTCACTGGTCGCTTCACGCATCCATCGTCTTTTGGATGACTTTGATTTTATTGGTCTCGGGCACCGTGTTTTTTGCAGCGCTCGAGTGGACCAACCCGGCAACCCTCGGCCCCCTGAACTTGCCAGATAAGCTGCTGAACTCGTTCACGGCATCGGTGATGCCGAGAACCGCGGGTTTCAACACGCTGGACATCAGTCAGATGACCGCTCCGACCTGGTTGGGGATGGACCTCTTGATGTTTATCGGTGCCGGTAGCGCAGGAACCGCCGGCGGCATCAAGATAACCACCGTTGCGGTGCTGGTTTTTATTGTCTGGACAGAGATTCGAGGCGAGACTGCGGTAAACGTTGGAAACCGGCGCTTGCCACGGTCGATTCAGCGACAAGCCCTTGCCATAATCTCCTTAGCGAGTGTCACGGCTCTTGTCTCAATCATCTTGATGCATCTGATTACCGACTTCAGCACGGACCAAATAGCCTTTGAGGTTTTCTCGGCGTTCGGTACCGTTGGTTTGACCACCGGAATCACGGCTCAACTGCCGGTGTTGGCCCAGTTGCTGATCATGGTTTTGATGTTCACCGGGCGCGTGGGCCCGGTGTTGATCGCGTCTGCACTGGCCCAGCGGGTCACCAAGAAGCATTACGAGTTTCCTATTGAAAGGCCGATCATTGGTTAAGAGACTAAGAAACAGAGCAACAAATCCATCGTTGGCTTCGACTGTCGCGGTGATTGGCTTGGGCAGGTTTGGGGGAGCGCTGGCCACCGAACTGGTAGCCACCGGTCGCGAGGTGCTCGGGGTGGATGCCGACGAAAAGCGCGTGCAACTTTATTCAAACATCTTGACCCATGTGGTGCGTGCCGACACCACCGATGAAGAAGCCTTGCGTGAGCTGGGGCTCGCCGACTTTGACAGTGCTGTGGTGGCAATCGGTAGCGATTTAGAGGCAAGCATCTTGACGGCGTCGGTCTTGCTAAACATTGGTGTTCCGCAGGTCTGGGCCAAGGCAACCTCGGTTGCACACGGCAGAATCCTGACCCAACTCGGGGTGCACCACGTTGTGTTCCCGGAACTTGATATGGGTCGCCGAGTGGCGCACATGGTTGGTGGCGATCAGCTCGACTACGTTGAGATTGACGCCGGTTTTGTGATGGCCAAGACTCAAGCCGCACCGGCGTTCACCGGCCGATCCCTGCAGCAGTTGGGCCTTCGTCGGCAGTACGGAATCATTGTTGTGGCAACCAGTCACGGCGATTCCGACTACAAGGCGGCCAGCCCCGACACCATTATCGACGAGGGTGACTTCTTGATTGTTGCCGGCCCAAAAGAGCGCATCGAAGAGTTCTGCCAACTCTAGGGTTTTGGTTTTTTAACATCCCGAATTCGAAAGAGTTTGGTTTCTGCGGGATCGTTTAGCAGGGCGGCGAATGCCAGCTCTGCCGCCCCAACCAGCAAGAGGTTGGACCCGAGGGCTGCGGTGCGAATCTGCACCCGCTCGCGAGCACCATTCAAGGATGACAGGCGAACTTGGTTGACAAGGCGATAGTCGTCAATGTCATAAAGTGCACTAAGGAATCCAGCCAAGAGAACGACCTGCGGATTGAAAATGTTGACCAGGTTGGCGATTGCGAGGGCCAGATAATCAATTTGACGCTCCACCAGGCGGGAGACCTTCGGTGGCAGCTTTCCTTGCAGCGCTGAATGCAGTTCGTCGTCGTCGGCGTCGTCTAACCTCAGAGCTTCAATGAGGTCCTCGCGCCTTACCAGTGCCTCAAGGGTGCCTGGCAGCCCAGCACTGTCCTCGGTTCGACTATCAGAAATGCGAACGTGACCGAGTTCGCCCGCGTAGCCGGTCGAGCCGCGAATCACATTGCCACCCATGATGATGCCACCACCGATTCCGCCGTCGCCACCAAATAGGTAGATTATGTCGTCAAACCCTTTTCCAGCTCCAAAATCGCGCTCGGCGGAGGATGAAAGGGACCCGTCATTGTCTAGGCGCACCGGCAGCCCGAGGGCGTCCTCGAGCATTTGCCCAAGCGGGACATCGACCCAGTTTAGGTGAGGTGCGAAACGAACTGACTTCTGCAAGATGTTCACCTGGCCGGGAACTGGTACGCCGACTCCGGCAATCCTGGTTTTGGTTGGTAGGTCCCGACTCATTTGGGCGATCAGTTCAATTGCCGTTTCCACTACTTCATCGGGGTTCGGATTGATCCGGGTGCTCTTGCGTCGCTTGGCTATCACCCTGCCGCCTAGACCAACCACCGCGACGGTGGTGGAGTGGTAGCCGGGGCTGATGACGAAGCAGGCGACCTCCGCAACCACAGACACGTTTAGGCTGGGTCGACCCACCCGAGTGCTTGATTCGGGTTCGCGTTCGATTGTGAGCCCAAGGGTCACTAGGTCAGCCACCAAATCGGATATTGTGCTGCGATTCAAGCCGGTGAGCCGCGTAAGTTCACTTCTAGAAATTGAACCCGCACGATGCACCAGGCGCAGGACAAGAGACAGGTTGTGTTGCCGCAGATCTTCGCGATTAGAACCCGTCGCGCGCATTGAAGACGACCGAGCACGCCGGCGAGTGACTGCGCCGGTCGCGGTCTCGGGTTGATTTGAATCCACCAGTCAAACTTACAACCCGAGGTCAGGGCGGATTTCCTTTGTGGTTATCGCCTGCCAAATAACGAATCGGACACGTTACTTTATCGTTAGCAAAAACGGGCCCTCGGGGGTTGCATCTATTTGTTGGCTAGGGCAACATAATGCCATGCCGATAAAAGCGGCAGCCCAGAGGGACCCCTTTGGGCAAACAGACCATGAAAGGGGAATCATGAAGAAGTCTTCAATGATTTCACTGGCAGCAATCGCATCTCTTTCAGCCCTCGTGCTGTCTGGTTGCGCAACCGCAACTCCTGAGGCCAAGCGTGCCTGCATCATCCTTCCAGATGCCGACAGCGGAACGCGCTGGGAGCCAGGCGACCGACCAGCTCTAGAGAAGGCCCTAACCGACGCTGGTTTTGTTGCCGACATCCAAAACGCACAGTCAGACACCAGCAAGTACGCAACAATTGCTGACCAGCAACTCACCAAGGGCTGTGGCGTAATGCTTCTAGTCGACTTCCAGGGTGCCGGTGCTGCAGTTGCAAAGAAGGCTGCAGATCAGGGCATTCCAGTTATCGCCTATGACCGTCCAATCGCCGGAGCCGACTACTACGTTTCGTTTGACAACTTCGCGGTTGGCCAAATGGAAGGCCAGACAATCCTCGATGGTCTAGCAGCTGCTGGTAAGGATCCAAAGACTGCAAGCATTGTTTACTCAAGTGGAGACCCTGCCGATGGCAACGCCAAGATGTTCTTTGACGGCGCCGTTTCAGTGTTGACCGCTGCGGGTGCCAAGGCAGCGTTCACGCTTGCTGGAACCTGGGATGGCCCAACTGCTGGAACCGCTTTTGAGCAGGCATACACCCAGCTCAAGGGCAAGGTTGACGCAGTGTTGGCTCCAAACGACAACAACGCAGCCAACATCATCGCGATTCTAGACAAGAACGGCAAGACCGTTCCAGTCTCGGGTCAAGACGCGTCAGTCGCCGGACTGCAGAACATCCTGTTGGGCAAGCAGACGGCTACCGTCTACAAGCCTTTCAAGTTGGAAGCTGCCGCCGCTTCAGACCTCGCAATCAAGCTTTTGAATGGCGAGACCCCAACCGTTGCCAAGACTCTTGACGATGGAACCCCGTTTGTTGCTATGACCCCGGTGCTTGTTGATGCAGCGAAGGTCAAAGATGTAGTTGCCGCTGGCGACGCCAAAGCATCAGACATCTGTATCACCTCGGTGGCTACAGCTTGCACAAAGTATGGCGTTAAGTAAACAAGTACGAATAGATTGAGGTTGAGGGGGTCTGGGCACGAGCTGTCCAGACCCCCTCGATTCAAAGCTTTAAGAGACAACACAAGTTGTGCAACAGACTAGGAGTCGACCGTGGACGTACCAGTAATTGAAATTTCGGGGGTCACCAAGAGTTTCGGCCCGGTTGACGTTCTCAAGGGAATT
>CANCKM010000047.1 GCA_947378555.1 Microbacteriaceae bacterium | reverse complement strand
CACCTTGTTACCCAGGATGGGCTCCCGATCACCTCGTTTCGCCTTGCATCATCGCAGCGTCGCTTCGACCGCACCCAAAACAAGTGGATCGATGGGGAAACCAACTGGTACACCGTCACGGCGTTTCGCCAGCTAGCCATTAACTCCTCCGGGTCGATTTCCAAGGGCGACCGCATCATGGTGCAGGGCAAACTGCGAGTGCGCGACTGGGATAACGGTGAGCGCAACGGCACCTCGGTCGAAATCGAGGCCGACGCAATCGGACACGACCAAAGCTGGGGTCACTCGGTCTTCACCCGCACCGTTTTGGTTCGCGAAGCCGATGTTGAATCCGAAACCGAACCGGCATCCGGAATCAACGATGACCTTGACGATGACGGCAACCTAAAGCAAAACCTGGCAACAGCGGTTTAGCTTTTCACAGACCAGTTGCGGCCACCCCCTCGACCGCGACTGCAAATACGGCACCCTCTTTGCAACACTTGCAATCCTTTAGGGCAAACGAGCCCATATCTCAATCGGGTAAACTTATCCGTAGCAAGTAATGCAGGGAGGGTGCCGTTCTTATCGGCATGGATTGACACCCGCATTCAAGTGGCTGGTGGGCAAACGGCCCGCAAACCGATTAGAAAGCGAACTTCTTCATGGCTGAGTTCATCTATCAGATGATTAAAGCGCGTAAGGCGCATGGCGATAAAGTCATCCTCGACGACGTTTCGATAGCGTTTTTCCCCGGGGCAAAAATCGGTGTCGTTGGCCCGAACGGTTCGGGTAAGTCAACCGTCCTAAAGATCATGGCCGGCCTTGATAAGCCAAGCAATGGTGAGGCTCGCCTGAGTGCCGCCCACTCGGTTGGAATTCTTTTGCAGGAGCCACCGCTTGACGAAACCAAGACCGTACTCGGCAACGTTGAACTAGCCGTTGCCGGAACCAAGGCAAAGCTCGATCGCTTCAACGAGATCTCGATGCAGATGGCCGACCCAGACGCCGACTTCGACACCCTCCTGAGTGAAATGGGAGTTTTGCAGGAGCAAATCGATCACCTCGATGCTTGGGATCTTGACAGCCAGCTAGAACAGGCCATGGATGCTCTTCGTTGCCCACCGGGGGACACCCCGGTAACTCACCTTTCGGGTGGTGAGCGTCGCCGAGTTGCACTTTGCAAGTTGCTTCTTGAAAAGCCAGACCTGCTTTTGCTTGACGAACCAACAAACCACCTTGACGCCGAATCGGTGCTTTGGCTCGAGCAGCACCTAGCCAAGTACCCGGGCGCGGTTCTAGCCGTGACCCACGATAGGTACTTCCTCGACAACGTCGCCGAATGGATTCTTGAGCTCGACCGCGGTCGTGCCTACCCATACGAGGGCAACTACTCAACCTACCTAGAAAAGAAGCGTGAGCGTCTTGAGGTGCAGGGCAAGAAAGATGCCAAACTTTCTAAGCGCCTCACCGACGAACTCGAATGGGTTCGCTCCAGCTCAAAGGCTCGCCAAACCAAGTCGAAGGCTCGTCTGGCCAGATACGAAGAGATGGCAGCCGAGGCAGATCGCACTCGCAAACTCGACTTCGAAGAGATTCAGATTCCACCAGGCCCGCGCCTTGGCAGCATCGTGCTCGAAGCCAAGAACCTCAAAAAGGGTTTCGATGGCCGCAGCTTGGTCGATGGCTTGAGCTTCAGCCTTCCACGCAACGGCATCGTCGGCGTGATTGGCCCGAACGGTGTTGGAAAGTCAACGCTGTTCAAGACCATTGTTGGGCTCGAGAAGCTGGACGGTGGCGAGCTGAAAATCGGTGAAACCGTAAAGATCAGCTACGTTGACCAAAGCCGCGAGGGCATCGACCCAGAAAAGAGCCTGTGGGAGGTAGTTTCTGGAGGCCTAGATTACATTCAGGTCGGTCAAGTTGAAATGCCGTCTCGCGCCTATGTGGCCGCCTTCGGATTCAAAGGTCCAGATCAGCAAAAAGCTGCCGGAATCCTCTCCGGTGGTGAGCGCAACCGTTTGAACCTTGCCCTAACTCTGAAGCAGGGTGGAAACCTCTTGCTGCTCGATGAGCCAACAAACGACCTTGACGTTGAGACGCTTTCGAGCCTCGAAAATGCTCTGCTCGAGTTCCCGGGTTGCGCGGTGGTCATCACACACGATCGCTGGTTCCTCGACCGAGTGGCATCTCACATTTTGGCTTATGAGGGCACCGACGACAACCCAGACCAGTGGTACTGGTTTGAGGGTAACTTCGATGCCTATGAAGAGAACAAGGTGGCCCGATTGGGTGCCGATGCGGCCAAGCCTCATCGCTCAACCTATCGCCGCCTAACTCGCGACTAGCGGTTAGCTTTCGAGTTCTGGCACGCGAACCATGCCCTCTTGGGCAACGGTTGCGACCAGACGGCCATCCCGAGTAAATATTTTGCCTAGGGCTAGGCCGCGCCCGCCCTGTGCGCTCGGCGACTCTTGAACATAGAGCAACCAGTTATCGACTCGCGCATCGCGATGAAACCACATGGCGTGATCAAGGCTTGCCGATTTGAGTCCCGGGTGGGTCCAGGCGATGCCGTGACGGCGGTAAATGGATTCGAGGATTGAGTAATCGCTCGCGTAGGCGAGGGCGGCGCGATGGATGGCCGGGTCATCGGGCAAATCGCCAAGGGCCTTGAGCCAAACCGCCTGCTTGGCAACCTTGGCACCTTCGACGCTGAAATAAATCGGCGACTCAACGTGGCGCATGTCGAAGGGCCTAGCCTTGGCCCAGTATTGAGCCACCGGGTGCGGGTTATCTCCCATGATGTCGGCAGCGCTGGGCAGGGTCTCGGGGTCTGGAATGTCGGTCGGGAAGGAATCCTGATGATCGATTCCGCCATCGTGATCTTGGAACGAGGCAATCATCGAGAAAATCGGTTCGCCCTTTTGGTAGGCCTGAACCCGACGGGTACTGAAAGACCGGCCATCGCGCAGGCGGTCAACCGAAAAGGTGATGGGCAGGTTTATGTCGCCGGGGCGCAAAAAGTATCCGTGAAGCGAATGTGGGGCACGAGCGGTATCCATCGTGCGGGTGGCGGCCACCAAACACTGTGCCAAGACCTGGCCACCGAAGACTCGACCGTGTGGCATCCATTGGCTTGGGCCGGTGAAAATGTCTTCGCGGGTTCTGGCTCCACCGGCATCGGTTAGGTCGAGCGCAAAAAGCATCTCAGATAGCGGATCGTCTGGCAGAATCGGGCTCTGGCTCAAGATGCACTCTCGTTTCTGGGCGAAAAAAGCCCTTTAGAGGTAGTTTAGACAGCGTTATGAAAAATGCCTTAGAACTTGCCGATAAAGAAACCGTTGTCGACCTGCAGTCCTTTTTGCAGCGCGCTAGAAGACTCGACCCCGAGGGAATGGTGCGCCTACGCGCCTTCGGAACGGTTTTGGCAACCTATGTGGCACCGATTTTTTCGGGCAATCTGATGGATACCGGGCCGACCGTGCTTGGGCTACGCACCTGTGAGTTAGCTCAACCGGCCGAGATTGATGCCATCGTGCCAATCGCGGCGGTGCTTGATCGGCTTCCGTTGCTGCTCCTGGCGGATACCTTCGGCAAAACCTCGCTGGTTTTGGAGCTTCCGGAATCATCGAGAGCACCCTGGGCGGGAATCTCGCCACCTCGAACTGGCTGGGTCGAGTTTGGTGAGGTGTCTGAGCAGAAGCTGACCCAAACCGCGAGAGACGGCATCGCCCTGGTCGCCGACTCACTGCCCGAATCGGTAGGTGGGCCGATAGCGGCTCGAATCCGTGGAGAAATTTGGGGTCGGGCGATGGATTTGGATTCGACGATTCCAACCGGTGCCGCCTTCGTGGCGGCCGGGCTTGGCTTCTTGACCGAAAACGAGCAGGTTGGGCTTTATCGGGCCGATGGTTGGATTCGCTTGAGTAGCCAACACGGGCACGTTTTGGCCAAGGCCGCAACGCACCGCTAAGGCTTATTCCTCCATGGTGTTGAGCATCGCGGTGGCCGCGCGCTCAAGGTAATCCCAGAGTTCATTCTCGTAAAGTGGCGGAAGCTGCAACGAGTCAAGAGCCGCTCTCATGTGCAGCAGCCAGCGCTCGCGGGCATCGGGATTAATTTTGAAGGCGAAGTGCCTCATGCGAAGCCTTGGGTGCCCACGCTGTTCCTGATAGGTGCTCGGGCCACCCCAGTACTGCTCTAGAAACATGCGCAGTCGATCTTCGGCGGGGCCGAGGTCTTCCTCGGGATACATCGGGCGCAAGACCTCATCGGCTGCGATGCCCTCATAGAACTTGGCTACCAGGCGACGAAAAGTCTCGCTGCCACCAACCCGCTCAAAGAATGCGGCATCCAACTACTTTGCCCTGGCCTTCTCGATCGAGACGTAAATGTTTGGATTGCTGCTGACCAGAGCCGTCTTGGCGGCATCCATCGTCTTTTTGATTTCGGCCCTGAGCGCGCGAGCGGTTGGTTCTTGACTCGACGGCTTTACCTTTTGCACGAGGCGAATAACGACCTGGTCGCCGGATAACAACTGAATGCCCCAAACCTCTGGCTTGCCAATCAAACCCTTTTTGATTTCTGGTTTGGCGGCAACCCTTTCGGCGGCCTGAAGAGCCAAAGCCTCAACCTGTTCGATGTCGGTGTCGTAGGGGAGCGCGATATCTAGAATGACCCTTGACCAACCCTGTGACTGGTTGCCAACTCGCAACACCTCGCCGTTTCTGACGTACCAGAGGGTGCCTTCAACATCGCGCACCTGAGTCACTCGCAGCCCGACCGATTCGACAACTCCAGAGGCCTGACCCAAATCGACGTTGTCGCCAACGCCGTACTGGTCTTCAAAAACGATGAAGAGCCCGGATATCAGGTCGCGAACCAGTGACTGGGCACCGAAACCGATGGCGGCTCCAATCAGGCCGGCGCCGGTGGCCAAAGCGCCAATAGCAACGCCTAACTCGCCAAGCACCATGATCACTGCCAGCGGGATGATGCTCCAGCTGATTAGGTTGCCAAGCACCGTGCCCATGGTTCTGGCACGCTGCTCGACTCTTTCCGAGGTAAGTGGCGACAGTTCGGTTCTTGCCTTATCGGCACCGTCTCTGCGCTTCTTGGCACCCGAGGCAACCCGATTCACGACCCGGTTCACAGCGAACTGCAGAGCGATTCTGGCGATGATGGCGCCGATGAAAATGAAAACCACTCGAAACAGGGTGTGCCAATCAACCCACACTGCCGTGAACCAAGCCGAAACCGCGTTGAAGAAATCAATCATGGTTTAACCCTATGGTGTTGCCAGATCAACCGCCTGAGCCACGAGTGCTCGCTCGACATTGGCAAGGTTCTCAATCACCATGCGCTTGAGGGCAGCTTTTTCACTCAGGTCGGTAGCGGCCAACCAAGACTTGGTCTGTTCGACCAGTTCCGCATTTGCCAAACCGGCTGGGTAGAGGTTGACGATCAGGTACTCGGCAATCTTGTAGGTCTTTGAGGCCCAGATGCCCAAGATGGCAGCGAAATACTGATTGACGAATGGCTTGAGCAGATCGGTGTTCAACACGCGGCCGAATCCAATGCTGGCAAAGTTCACCAAGACGTTTGATAGCTCATCGGTCTCAACCATTTGCTTCCAGGCTCGAGTTTTGGCCTCGGCACTTGGCAGGGCTGCCCTTGCAGCAGCGGCGGCGCGCTGACCGTTAGAGGTGTTGTCCTTAGCCAGCTCGGCGTCGATTTCAGACTCGGCTGCCTTGCCACCGACAACTAGAGCCGTCAGCAGTTCCCAGCGCAGATCCTGATCGATTGCTAGACCTTCGAGTTTTTGGTCGCCGGAAAGCAACTTGCGAATGGCATCTAGTTGCGATTCGGTTCTTGCGAAGGTTGCGAAGAACTTGGTGAACTGCAACTGGGCGTCTGAACCGGCTTCGGCGGCGCGAGCCAAAGCCAATAGACCATCGCCAACCTCAGTCTGTGCGGCCTCACGGTTTGGCTCGGCAACATACATATTTGCCGTGGTGACCAACTGGCGCAACAGCATCGTCATGGTGGTTGATTCGGTTTCGGTGGCAATGTTGGCCAGCACCAGGCGAATGTAATCGCGCGGGCTAGCTTCGCCATCGCGAGTGGCATCCCAGGCGGCACCCCAGATGAGGGCCCTCGCCAAAGAGTCTTCGATCGAGGCGAGGTGTTCAAGAGCGGTCTTCCAAGAGCCTGCATCCAGACGAATCTTGGCGTAGGCCAGGTCGTCGTCGTTTAGCAAAATCAGGTCTGGCAGTTGCAAACCAACGAGTTCGGCAACCTCGGTGCTGGCGCCGTCAACGTCAAGTTCCAGACGATGGATGCGCTTGAGCGAACCATCGACCTTGTTGTAGAAGCCGACCGCCAAGCGGTGGGGGCGCAGAGTCGGGTGTTCGGCGATGGCAGTCTGGGTGATGGCGAACGCTTCGATGACTCCGGCTTCGCTCACAGTCATCTCAGGTCGCAGGGTGTTGACGCCGGCGGTTTCCAACCAAAGCTTTGACCAGCTGCGAAGTTCGCGGCCGCTCTGGGCCTCTAGCTCGGTTAGCAGGTCGGCTAGTTCGGTGTTGCCGTAGGAGTGCTTCTTGAAGTAGCTCGCCACACCGGCCATGAACTTTTCTTGACCAACCCAGGCAACGAGCTGCTTCAAGACCGAGGCGCCTTTTGCATAGGTGATGCCGTCAAAGTTGACCTGAACGTCTTCGAGGTCATTGATCTCGGCGACAATCGGGTGAGTCGAGGGCAGTTGGTCTTGACGGTAGGCCCAAGACTTTTCGAGCGAGGCGAAGGTGTTCCAAGCGCCGTGCCATTCGGTGGCCTCGGCGGTTGCCAAGGTCGAAGCGTATTCGGCGAAGGACTCGTTGAGCCACAGGTCGTTCCACCAGCGCATGGTCACTAGGTCGCCAAACCACATGTGAGCCAACTCGTGCAGGATGGTGACCACGCGACGCTCCTTGATGGCGTCGGTTACCTTGGAGCGGAAAACGTAGGTTTCGGTGAAGGTCACGGCACCGGCGTTTTCCATGGCACCGGCGTTGAACTCTGGAACGAACAGCTGGTCGTACTTGGCAAACGGGTATGGCATGTCGAACTGCTCTTCGAAGAAGGCAAAGCCCTGACGGGTCTTTTCGAATACGTAATCGGCATCCATGAACTCGGTTAGCGACTTGCGGCAGAAGACACCGAGGGGAATCACGCGGCCCGAGCTGCTGGTGAGTTCGCTTCGAATCTCGTCGTATGGCCCGGCAATCAACGCGGTGATGTAGCTAGAAATCTTAGGTGTCGGCTCGAATGCCCAGGTTGAAACGCCTTCGCCGGCAACGGTTGGGGTTGGGGTTGGCGAGTTGGAAATCAGCTTCCAGTAGGAAGGCGCGGTGATGACGAACTCGAAGTTGGCCTTGAGGTCTGGCTGCTCAAAGACGGCAAACATGCGTCGGCTGTCTGGCACCTCAAACTGGCTGTAAAGGTAAACCTCGTTGTCAACCGGGTCAACGAAGCGGTGCAGACCCTCACCGGTGTTCATGAAGTTGTTGTCTGAAACCACAACGAGTTCGTTCTCGGCAGCGAGGTTAGACAGTTGGATTCGAACGCCGTCGGACACCTCGGCAACATTCATCGTCTCGCCGTTTAGGACAACCGAGTGAACCTTGGCGGTAATGGCGTCGATAAAGGTGCTGGCGCCAACCTCGCTCGAGTTAAAGCGAACGGTTGTGGTGGCGGCAAAGGTGCTTTCGTTTGGCTTTAGGTCAAGCTCAACCCGGTAGCTGTCGACGGTAATGATTGCGGCTCGAGCTTGGGCTTCGAGGCGTGTCAGGTTTTCTCCGGGCATGGCGACTCCTATGTCTGATTAGCGGATTCTTCAACTAGCCTAGTAGTTGTATCGGGCGAGGTTTTTATGGCCGATTTGCCCAGATTTTTTCAAGCGAGCGAGAGGTTCAAAATGCGACTGAGACCCGGCCCATTAGTCGAGGCCTCGGCGGTTTTTGCCGTCTCATGGCTGTTAGCACTCGGATACCTGGTCTTTGCCGACATGAGTTTTATCGTTGGTCTCAACGACGCGATCACGGTGGCCATCTTGTTCATGATGCCGGCCTTTAGCGTCTGGGCAATCGGCGGTTGGATCTTCAAAGAACTCAAGCCAACCAGTCGTTTCTACATGAACCTGGCCAGCACCGCAGCTGTTGCCGTGGGTGTCTACCTGCTCTTTACCGCCACCCTGCAAGAAACCACCGGTTTGACCGAGGCGCAGCGGCAATCACAGAGCCAGTACTTTTTGATTATTGGCATCGTCTTCGCCTTCTCTTGCTTCATTGGGTCCGCCGTGACCTACTTCCTGATTTTGCAGCGCGACGCCACAATCAGGAAGCGCCCGCTCGCTACCAAAGCCACGCCAAAACCAAAGTCAAAACGCTAGAGAGAACCAGAATGCGCATTCATATCGCCACCGACCACGCCGGTTTAGAACTGAGTCAGTTTCTGATTGGCGAGTTGACCGCCGACGGTCACGAACTTTTTGATCACGGCCCGGCCGAATACGATCCGCTGGATGATTACCCAAGTTTCTGCATCAACGCGGCGCTCGCCGTAATCGGCGACCAAATCGCCGGGGTCGAAGCCCTCGGCATCGTGCTCGGTGGCTCTGGCAACGG
>CANCKM010000046.1 GCA_947378555.1 Microbacteriaceae bacterium | reverse complement strand
GAAAGCCCAATCTTGAGACCCAAACCACCGAGGGCAAGGCTCAACAGCACCGCGCCACCGATTGCGGCAACTACCACCGGGCGGCGGCTTACCGACTTGCCGAGCTTGGCCCAGAGGCCAGAGTCAGACTTGTTGACGGCGCCGAACTTAGGAATGAGCGGCCAGAACATCCATCGCCCACCTAGCAAAAGGGCGGCTGGCAAAACGGTCAGTGCGCCAACCATGGCAACGAACACGCCAACGGCGCAGGCGATTCCGAGGGCACGGGTGGCTTCGATGTCGGCGAGGGTCAGGGTCAAAAGCGCCAGGATAACGGTTGAACCCGAGGCCAGGATTGCCGGGCCGGCACCGCGCAGGGCAACGCCCATCGCATTGAATCGGCTTTGGCTAAGCAACAGTTCTTCGCGATAGCGCGAGATTAGCAGGAGCGCGTAGTCGGTGCCGGCACCAAATACCAAGACCGAGAGGATTCCGGTGACCGAACCGTCAAGTTGGATGCCGAAGACCTCTGCTACGCGGCGCGCAAGAATGCCCGACATGCCATCGGCCGAGCCGACGACGAGAAGCGGAACGATCCAAAGTACTGGGCTTCGATAGGTGATGAGCAGCAAGAGAATTACAACGATTCCGGTGGTCATCAGCAGGGTGATGTCGGCACCGGCGAAGACGTTTGAGATGTCGGCTTGGAAGCCTTCCGGGCCGGTGAGATAAGTTGTCAGCCCGCTCGGGATATTCTCTGCCGAGCTGGCGCGCATCTCTTTGACGCGTGAGGTGAGGTCGGTGTTCTCGGCAACCTTATCGAGTGGCACAACAATCAACGCGGTCTTTTCGTCGGCCGAGTACTGCACCGGAACAAACTGCATCGGGGCCGAGGCAAACTCACCGAGGGCGGTCTTTCGACCCTCGATGAATAGCTTTTCGGTTGCCGAAATGGCGCTTTCCGAGTGGAAGAGAACCAGTGCGGCGGTCGAATCAGCGCCCGGCAAGGTCTTTTGCAATTCAGCGACTTTGGATGACTGTGCCCAGGCGGGAGCGCCGCTCGTTGGGGTCACGCTCTCTGCCGTCGAGCTGAGCGGCCCAAAGGTCACCGAAGCTGCCGCAACACCAAGAAGCAGCATCGTCCAGAAGGTGCGTTTCGAACTGATGAGTTGGATCAGTTGTTTCATTTGTTGCCCCTAACATTCAGGAAAAAGATCGAGTAAACACCAAGGCATGTCTCGAGACATACTTGACACCCAAATCTCTCGGTAGTTTATAGCAAGGGATTAGACGTCTGGCACTTGCCTGGGCAGTCTCGCTAAAGTGCCTCTCGGGCAAAAGTAAAACCCCAGCCGTGGAGGGCTGGGGTTTTGTGGCTAGTGAGGGATTCGAACCCCCGAAGGCTGAGCCGTCTGATTTACAGTCAGATCCCTTTGGCCGCTAGGGTAACTAGCCATACAAGACTTCAGGCCAAAACCGTCTGAACTTGCTTGTAAAGGATACCTGAAGTTTGCCAACTATAAAAATCGATTTGCGAGTCGCTCTGTGCGCGAGGCACTAGGTTTGTAAAGGACTTGCAATAAACCAACAAAATTGAGGCGATTTACATGGCTGGCATCGAAGAAGTAGCAAAACTAGCTGGCGTTTCCACCGCCACGGTTTCTCGCGCACTCTCGGGCAAGGCACATGTCTCGGCAAAGGCCCAGGACAAGGTCGAGCGCGCCGCAGCCGAATTGGGCTACGTTGCATCTTCTAGCGCATACGGCATGGCAACCGGAAAAACCCGAACCATTGGCGTCGTGGTCCCCTTCGTTGACCGCTGGTTCTTTTCGGCCGTGCTCGAAAGTGCCGAAACCAAAATGCGCCAACACGGCTACGACTTGACCCTCTATAACATCAGCGGTGGCGAGGACCAGCGCAAGCGCATTTTTGACGAGTTCCTGCTGCGCAAGCGCGTTGACGCCGTTTTCACCTGCGCAATCAAGTTCGGCGATGCCGAGCTAAAAAACCTGAACCGCACCAAAAAACCGATTCTTGGCATTGGCGGCACCGTGAGTGGTGCTCGCACCATTTCAATTGACGATGTTGCGGCCGCGGCTCTTGCAACCGACCATCTACTTGCCCTCGGCCACAAGAAGATTGCCATGATTGGTGGCCACCCGGCCAGCGAAATGGAATTTCAGCAACCCAACATGCGCCGCCGCGGTTACGATCAGGCGCTAGAGCGAGCGGGCATCGAACCGAACGAAGCCTGGTACCTTCCGGCTGACTTCACCATCAAGGGTGGCTACCACGCAGCCAAACAATTGCTGGGTGACCCTCGCGGTGTTCCAACCGCCATTTTTTGCGCCTCCGATGAAATGGGATTCGGCACAATCATGGCCGCCAAAGACCTGGGGCTTCGGGTTCCAGAGGATGTTTCGGTAATCGGAATCGACAATCACGATATGTCCGAATTCTTTGGCCTCAGCACGATTTCTCAAAACGTGCGCGAACTTACCGAGCATGCCGTTGACAGGCTGATAAAGATCATTGAGGGATTCAAAGACGGCGACCCCATCAACATTGAAGAAAATGAGGAGTGGCCAATCGAGTTGATTGTGCGCGCCACCACCGCAAGACCCGCTTCAAGTCGACGCTAACGGTAAACTTTAGCCATGGCTGACTCATCATTCGACGTAGTTTCAAAGGTAGACAAGCAAGAGGCGGATAACGCCCTGCAACAGGCTGTAAAAGAGGTCGAGCAGCGCTACGACTTCAAGGGGGTAGGCGCATCCATCGAATGGAGCGGCGAGAAGATCATGATGAAGGCTTCGAGCGAGGATCGCGTCAAAGCAGTGCTCGACGTTTTTCAATCGAAGCTGGTAAAGCGCGGAATCTCACTCAAGAGCCTGGACTCCGGAACCCCTTATCCATCTGGCAAGGAATACCGCATCGAAGCCGAGCTCAAGCAGGGCATCGAGCAGGACATGGCCAAGAAAATCACCAAGTTGATTCGCGACGAGGGCCCAAAGGGCGTGAAGGCTCAGATTCAGGGCGACGAGTTGCGCGTGTCAAGCAAGAGCCGAGATGACCTTCAAGAAATCATCTCACTGTTGCGCGGAGCCGACCTAGATCTTGACCTACAGTTCGTCAACTACCGTTAGTGGCCCGGTCGTCGGGAAGGCATCGAGTAGTTTTTCGATTCTCGGCGTGAGTTTGGCAACCTGACCGGCAAGCACTCCGGCCGCAAAAAGCGAGACGGTTGGAACTAAAAACGCGACAACCAAACCGGCGCCCTGAGCAATCGCGCCAACCGCGACCTTCGAGAACATTAGCGATACCTGATTCACGAGGCTCATGCGAGACAGCGCCTGCGAGGTAGTCAAGCCCTTGACAAAACCGGCCGCCGAAAAGAACGACGGCACCATTGGAGATATTCCAAGACCGACAACCGCCCACATGGCCGACAACACAACCAACCCGGCAAACTGATTTGACTTTCCAACCCAAGGGCCGATGAAAATGCTTGCCGCCAGCACAACCGAGCCGACAATCCCGCCCCAGCGGGACAGGTCGCTGATGTGAAAGCGTTTGGTGAGGCGGGTTATCGAGAGACGACCAAAGATCATCGCTGCCGTGAAAACCGTATATGGAATGGCTCCCAGCGTGACACTGAGACCCAATTCTTGCTTGGCAAAAACGGCGCTCCAATCCATCATGCAAAACTCTGGAAATATTCCGGCAAAGAAACCAACGGCTAGCAACCAAAGCAGGCTGGGCGACTTAAAGAAACTGGTTCGTTCTGCCCGCACCCGCTCTTCGGCATGACCATCCTCGGCCGGCTTCATCAGGAAGCGCGTGGCGATAAAAATAATGACTGCACTCATCCCCGGCACCAGAATCAGGTGCAACCAGAGCGGCATGAAACCCGCGAGTAAGCCGGCAAGCGAGGCAGAGGCAACTGCACCTATGCTCCAGGCGGCATGAAAGCGCCCGATGATTACTCGGTTCACCTTCTTTTGAAACATCACAGCCTGGGCGTTTAGTGCAACGTTAAAGAAACTTCCAAAAAAGGCCATGGCGATTTGAATAGCAAAAAAGACCCCGGCGTTATGCGTCAGCGGTAAAAGCATCAGCGAACCACACAGCAGTTGCGAGGCGATGACGATCAACGGCAGGGTGCCAAACCTTGATATCAATCGATTCGCTATTAGCAGGGGAAGAAGCGAGCCCAGCCCGGCAAAGCCGATGATTAGACCCCAGGTTGCGAAGCTGACGTGAATCTGATCAATCAACTCGGGAATGCGCGGGATGTAAGTGATGGTGGCAAAAGCCTGTGTAAAGAAAACCAAGCTCAATGCATTTTGCATCGCCTTGACTCGGCCGCTGGTCAACATCTTAGGAACGAGCGGTTTCCAGGAAGTCCTCGCGGTCAACCAGCTTGATTCGTTCGCGGCCCTCGGCCTCACCAAGTTCGCGCTCTTTGGCGTCGATTTTCAGCCAGGCCTGCCAATCAACGTATTCGACGCCGCGAGCAGAAAGCAGCGCAACGATAGCTGATTCATCCGGGCTGGTTGGCTGCCACCAGGTGTCGGCATCGACAATCAGGTTGTTTATGGTCTCAAGTGCATCGCTTTTGGTGTGGCCAATCAAACCAACTGGGCCGCGCTTGATCCAACCGGTGGCGTAGGTGCCAGGGACGGCATTGGCTGCCTCATCGAGCACGCGCCCACCCTGGTTTGGAATGACACCCTTCTTGGCATCAAATGGCAGACCGGCAAGCGGCGAACCAAAATAACCGACCGCGCGATAGACGGCCTGAACCGGGAAGTCACGAAGCTCCCCCGTGCCAACCACGCCGCCACTGCCATCCAGCTCGGTTCGTTCGATGCGCAGACCAACGACCTTGCCCTCGGAATCCAAAATCTCAACCGGTGAACTAAAGAAGTGCAGGTGCAACCGGCGAGAAGCGCCAACGGGTGCCTTTTCGCGCAAGCCTTCGAGGGTGTTGACCATGACACGAGTCTGGTTGTTGCCATCGATGGCGGCTCTTGATCCATCGTCGTATTGGTAGTCTTCCTCGTGCACGATTGTGTCGACTCCCTCGATGTGCACGGCTTCGCGCAGTTCGAGCGGGGTGAACTTAACCTGTGCCGGGCCTCGGCGACCAAAGACGTGAACGTCGGTGACCGGTGACTTCAATAGCCCCTGATAGACGTTGTCTGGGATGTCGGTGGAAAGCAGCTGCTCTGGGTGTTTGACCAAAATGCGAGCCACGTCGAGTGCCACGTTTCCGTTTCCGATGACCGCAATCTCTTTGGCGTTTAGCGGCCACTCTCGCGCAAAATCAGGGTGGGCGTCATACCAGTTGACGAAATCGGCGGCGCCGTAGGAACCCTCGAGTTCGATTCCGGGAATCGGCAGTTGGGCATCGCGAATCGCTCCGGTAGCAAAAATCACCGCGTTGTAGTGCTGCTTGAGGTCATCCATCGTCAAATCGGCGTCGTACCTGACGTTGCCAAAAAAGCGAATGTCACCGCGATCTAAAACCTCATAGAGTGCCTTGATGATTCCCTTGATGCGTGGGTGATCCGGGGCAACTCCGTAGCGCACTAGGCCATACGGCGCAGGCAACTGATCAAAAATATCGATGGATACTTCGAAATCGCGCAATTCTGATTTAACGAGCAGGTCGGCCGCGTAAATTCCGGCTGGGCCCGCACCGATGATGGCGAGTCTAAACTTCGACAATTTGCTACTTTCTTGCGAACTACTGTTCGCGGTCAACCACTGCCAGGGCAAAAGTTTCCAGGGCCGCTTTCACAGGGCCGGCCGGCAATGGGGCAAGGGCAGCAACTGCTTCTGCGGCCCACCTTCGCGCCTCTTCGTTGGCTTTTTCGGTCACCGGGTGCACTCTGAGCTGAGCTACCACGGCGGCCAAAGCCTCATCTGATTCTAAATTACCGTCGATGGCCGCGACCAATTCGGCTGCGGCTGCGTCGGTTTTGGCAACCTCGCGAAGCAAGAGCACCGGAAGGGTTGGAACGCCAGCGCGCAAATCGGTTCCGGGGGTTTTGCCCGAGGTGGCTTCGTCAGAGTAGATATCGATTACGTCATCGATGAGCTGGAAGGCTACGCCGACTTTTTCACCATAGATTCGCAGCGGTTCGCGATATTCGCTAGGTGCACCAGAAAACATGATTCCGAGTTCGGCCGAGGCCGCAATCAATGAACCGGTTTTATCGGCAAGCACGCGAATGTAGTGTGCAACCGCGTCTTCGCCATCCTGGGGTCCAACGGTTTCGTGCAACTGGCCAAGACATAGTCGCTCAAAGGTGTCGGCCTGCAGGGTGAGGGCTCTTTCACCAAGTCTTGAAACCACTTGTGAGGCGCGAGCAAAGAGCAGGTCGCCGGTGAGGATGGCCACGTTATTGCCCCAAATTTCATGGGCGGTTGGAACGCCGCGACGCATTGGTGCGCCGTCCATTACATCATCGTGATACAGGGTTGCCAGGTGAGTCAGCTCAACGACAACCGCGCTGTCGATAACCTCTTGGTTTTCTGGGTTGCCAAACTGAGCGGCCAAAAGCACAAGGCTTGGGCGCATGCGCTTGCCACCGGCTTCGACGAGGTGACGGGCAGTCACATTGGCGATCGGGTCGGTGTGTGAGACTGCGGTTTGAAGCGCCGACTCCACTCGCTCAAGGCCGGCTTCGATTGAACGCAAAAGCGCCCGATCGGCTACCTTGCGCATTTGCTTTGGAAGCGAGGGGGTCATTTCTTCACCGCTTTGGTTTTGGGGGTTTTGCTTGCAGCGGCTGGCTGCGCAGAATCTTTTTGAGCACTGTCCTTTTGAGCACTGTCCTTTTGAGCAATGTGCAGGGCGACAATGCCCAGGCTTAGGTTGCGAAAGCGAGCGTTAGTCCAACCCGCGTTTTCCATCTTTTGCAGCAACTCGGCTTGGCTTGGCCAAGCTTCAATCGAATCTGCCAAATAGTTGTAGGCCTCTGGGGTTTTGCTTGCAATCGCAGAAAATGCCGGCAGAACGCGCTTTAGGTAAAAACCGTAAAACGGTCTCAAGACCGGGTTGGTTACCTTGCTGAACTCACAAATGACCAACATGCCGCCGGGTTTGGTGACCCGCAGCATTTCCTTGAGGGCCTTGTCGGTGTCGACCACGTTTCGCAAACCGAACGAAATGGTGACCGAATCAAACTCATTGTCTTTGAATGGCATTTTGGTGGCATCGGCGAAGACGAACTCCAACTCTGGGTGGCGTTTTCTGCCCACTTCGAGCATGCCCTCAGAAAAATCGGCTGCAATAACTTTTACGCCCGGTTTGGCAAAGGCAACAGACGAGGATCCGGTGCCGGCGGCTAAATCTAGGATTCGTTGACCAGACTTTAGGTTGAGCTGCTTGGCTACAACGCCTCTCCAGAAGCGGGCCTGCCCAAAAGATAGCAAATCGTTGGTCAGGTCATAGGTTGGGGCAACATCGTCAAACATTGCGGCGACCTCGGCTGGCTTCTTGGCCAAGTCTGCTTTACTCACTAAACAATCCTACCCTCGACTAAAACCCACGCCTTTATTTGCCGGGGGTAGTACTGGTGGCAACCAATCGAGGGTTATTACTATTTCGAAGTTTCGAAGAGATTTTCAGCTAAGTCGATGCGACGAGCACGGAATGCTGAAACGCTAGCGCCCAAGAGCAAGGTGGCTGCCGCCCCGCCAAGCCCGACGAGGCTCCAAGAAGCTGCATTTAGAAACTCATCGGCCGGGGTCGACTTGGTGAGCTGGATCGAATCAACTAAAAGCGCCTGAGAGGCTTGCGAGTCGAGTTGATAAAGCGCCACCCGACTTCCGAGTGCGCTGTTTGAAACAGCCGATGAAGACTGATGTTGACTCACGTCGAGTGCACTCACCTCAAAGTTTGCCTCGACAGCGCCTTCGGCATCTTTACCGGTTTCGTCTGCGCCGTTGTTGTCGCCAGACTGCGAATCTGTCGCGTTTGACGCGGAATCAGAACCAGAGTCCGTGGTTTTGCTGTCGGTTGAGCCATTGGTTTTGCTCGGGGCAATCGGCCGAATTACCAGCGGTGGCAAAGAGATGGCCAGTGAATCTCCGTACTTGTTTTCGATTTCCTTGCGCTTTTCATCGGCGGCCTTTGTGGCTGCCAAACCCGCGCTTCTGGCGGCTTGCTCGGCTTTGAGTTTCGCTGCCTGAGCGACGGCCTTGGCCTGAGCTGCCGCGGCTTTGGCAAGTTCGTTGGCCTTTTTGTTGGCCTCTCTAGTGGCCTCATTGTTGCCCTGGGTGTTGTTTGAGTTTTCGCCCTCGGACTGTGCTTGCTTGGCTGCCTCTTCGGCTGCTTCCTTGGCTGCCTCGGCTGCCTGCTTGGCGGTTTCGGCCGCCTTCTTAGCTGCCTCGGCAGCGTCCTTGGCCGCCTTTCGAGCGGCATCGGCGGCTTCCTTCGCAGCTTCGCGTTGCGCCTTTGCTTTTGCCTTGGCTAGTTCTTTTGCCAACTCTTGACTGGCTTGCGCACCTTCACCCTGCGAGTCGCCCTGGCCCTGCGAACCTTGGCCAGAGCCACCATTGCCATTCGAGCCTTGACCGTCACTCGACTTATCTTCGGGTTTCTCGCTGCTTTTGCCGCTTGAAACCGGCTGGGAGTTCGACATGCTCGGCTGCGAGTTCGGGCTGTCTTCGGCCTGTGCCAACTGCGCGCCAAACGGCGCGGTGGCAAAAATTAGACCGACCGAAATCGAGAGGGCGACTTGTCGCAGTGGCACGCAAGACCTCCTCGGGCATAGATTCAAGTTGCGGTTTGTTCTCAGAATAGACTCGTCTTTCAGGTTTGAAACCAACTTCGACCACCTTCACAG
>CANCKM010000045.1 GCA_947378555.1 Microbacteriaceae bacterium | reverse complement strand
GTGTAACCAGTTCTAGTCACACCCGTAGTAGGCAAACTAACCGACGAACCATAACTGGCCTGGGTCACAGCAGAAGCTGAACCAGTTCCACTGTTCACATTGAAACTAACGGTGTAAACCGGCAAAGCAGTCCACACAGCGTAGAGAGTCACATCAGCAGATGGGGTGTAAGTGTTGCTTACAGCCGATCCACCAGAAGTCAAAGACCAACCACCAAAGGTGTAACCAGTTCTGGTCACGCCAGTAGTTGGCAAACTAACCGACGAACCATAACTGGCCTGGGTCACAGCAGAAGCTGAACCAGTTCCACTGTTCACATTGAAACTAACGGTGTAGAGAGTTGGCACCGCAACAGTCACGTTGGCAACCGATGCCGAACCAAGAGTTACCGAGCTGATGTATGCGACGGCCGAATTGCTGTAGGTTCCAACGGCTAGACCTGATGGGAATCGAATTAGGTACGAGAGGTACAGGTGACCGCTGCCCGGAACGGTAAGCGGGCCATCAAAGACAATTTTTGATGCCGGGGTGCTCGGGGTGATTGAGGTTCCCGTGCTGCAGCTCGGCGAATTAGCTGCAGATTTAGCTGATCCAGCAACATAGCTGGTGCCTACAGGATAGGTGTCGGCAACCTGATCGACGGTGGAATCTTGGGAGGCCGAGTTGGCTAGATCGATGGTGTAGCAAACATCGGTTGTTGAAACAAGCGCACCGCTTGAGGCAACAAGTGAACCGACCTGGTTTGAGGTCTTGGTCATGGTGACCGAGTTCGACACGATTGGAAGCAAGGATCCAGCCGAAGGCAAGGTTCCCGTGTACTTCATGTTCGATGAACCCGAGTTGATGTATTGAATTGGAACGATAGCAGCGGTCGCAGAAGCGGTGGAGACTGCCTTGTAGCTGTAAACGGCGTCGTAGTATCCCGAGTTGGCGCTCTGGTTTGTGAGCCAAGTCTGGTTGTTGTAGGTCACGGTGCTCGACTGCGAAGCATAGGCCGAAGTCAGGTTCAACCGGATTGTAGTTGAGACCAATCGCCAGGCATCAGCGGGGAAGCTAGAGGCCGAGGCAGGGGAAAGGCTGATCGAACCTAAGGTTCCACCGATCGTGCCTGTTTGACCCTGAACCGTGATTGAAACCACGCCACCAAGCGTCAAACCGGCGGTGCTTCCAACGGTGATTGCGTTGACCTTGTTGGCTGCGGCTTTGATTGCAGCCGTGTTTGCGGCATCGGCGGTAAGAGTTGTGGCTGACCGACAAATTTCAGTGCCACCTAGGGCAGGGTTTCCACTGTAAAGAACCACATTGTGCGTTTGTGAAGCGGTTGGCACAGCGCTAGCGGTCGCAAGGAAAAAAGTTGTTGTCGTTGCCGAGGCCGCCAAGGAGCCCGAAGGTTGAGTTGCAGGCTGATTGGTGGCGAGAGCGACAGAGCCACCGGCGAAGTCCTGCAGGCCGACATATAGGTTGGCGATAGCGGTGGTCGAGTTTGTGACCGTGTAACCGATGTAGTTGGAGTTGTATCCATCGCTTAGACCCGTAAAGAACTGAGGTTGCGAGATTAGAGCAACCGACGGGGTGCTCGAGGTACCACAAGTCACGGCTGTAGCGTTAGCCGCGGTCACTGGGCCAAGGGACAGACCAGCAAGTAGCGTGAGGAAGCTTAGAAGCGTAGCCAGAAACTTAGGCAGGGCCTTGAAACTCTTCATGTGGGTTACTCCATCTTGTAAATCGATACACCTGTGCCCCCAAAGGACAGACATCTCAAAGCCTACTAAAGAATAAAGTTACCTTTTACCAATGCGTTTGCCCTAGAACCGCTAGAAATATGCATCGCTTGAGTAATACGCTTGGGCTAGTTGCTAGCTCGTCATTGCTAGTGCGTGACGGGGGGTGAGTTGCTTTGGCGGTTTCAGTTCGCACCGACATTCAGGGGCTTCGCGGTTTAGGCATCGCGCTAATCGTTCTTTTGCATGCGGGGCTGCCGGGTTTCCAAGGCGGCTTCGTTGGGGTCGAAGTATTCTTCGTGATCAGCGGCTATGTTGTGACGGCCAGCCTGCTGCGCAAACCCGCCCCCCAGCCGATTCAAAACCTTCGTAACTTCTTTGTGAAGCGAATCCTGCGCCTCATGCCAGCTTCAACCCTTGTGATCATCGCCACGGTTGTTGCGGCCTACTTTTTATTAGGACCGGCCTTCAACCCCGACCTCTTCGACGACGCTCGTTGGGCAACCGTGTTTGGCACCAACTTTCGACTCATTGACACCGGCGCCAACTATTTCATCGCTGGATTAGATAAGTCGCTGCTAACCCACTACTGGTACCTCGCTATCGAACAACAGGTGTATCTGGTTTACCCGCTGGTGATTTTTATTGCGCTTGCTGTGCTGCCAGAGCGGTGGCGCCGAGGCTTGCCGGTTGCGCTGCTTCTGCTGGTCACGGTCGCCTCGGGCTGGTTCAGTTGGCAACTCACCCAAACCGATTCCGTGGCAGCCTATTTTTCGCCGGTTTCGAGGGTTTGGGAGCTAACCTTTGGCGCTACCCTGGCCTTCGCCCCCGACCGCTGGTTCGCCACCACACGCAGGCTCAACACCGTTATTTCCGTTCTGGCGCTAGCCGGTCTGCTTGCGGCCAGCTTTCTGCTCGGCCCCCAAAGCCCCTACCCCGGCGTGCTTGCCTGGTGGCCAGCGGCTTGCACCGCTGTGCTGATTCTGGCGTTACCAAACTCTAGCGACTTCGGGCCAAAGGGTTGGCTTAGCCTGCGACCGCTGGCGTACCTGGGCGACATTTCGTACTCGCTCTACCTCTGGCATTACGCTTGGCTACTGATCCCAGCCCAAATGATTTCGCCGCTCAGCAGCCCTGCCTGGGTAGCACTCGAGCTAGTTGGGGCCCTTGGTTGCGCCGTAATCACGCATCGCTATATAGAAGTACCGATTCGGAACTCAAAAACCTTATCCATCGACGGGTTTTCGACTTTTCTCGTTCTGGCAGTTTGCGTAGGTCTTGCGCTAGACGCCGTTTTGATCGTGCAGAACCTGTGGCTAGCAAATCGGGGTTAGAACCAAAACCTATCGACTCATGATGCGAGGGTAGCTTGACGTCAGCCGAACGTGATAAATCGCGGAGAGTTTATTGATGACGTAGGTGGCAATTACATTTTGACCAACCTGTGTGAAGTGAATGCCGTCGGTTCCGCGAATCTTGGTATTCACGCCGTTAACTCTGGCATATTCCCGGTAGTTGCCGTTTCGGTCGGCCGTGAATGACCAAAGCGCAACCTGGGTCGCACCGCTCACCCGAGGCGCCGAGGCCGCATACAAAGACGTAATCAGCGCCATGCCCTGGTTGTAGTTATAGGGCTTCATGATCGGCAAACCCACCCACAAAACGTAGGCACCCGACTTTGTCGCCAAGCCGGCAACCTTGACGATGGATGCGCTGTACGCGCGCTTCCACGATGCCGTGCCGAAGGTCAGAATCTTGCCGTCCACCTTCATGTTTTGCCGATCGTTGGCCCCTAAAAACACAACTACTAGGTTTGGCTTATCGTTCTTGAGCATGGTTGCCAGATTGTTCGGCCAGTTATAAAACCAAGAGTTTGAGAGCCCGGTGGAGGCTTTGGCCCGCAATACGTAGCGTAGGGAATGTTTATAGGACAACTGCCCGATCATTCCGTAGCCCAGGTTGTTTCCGAGCGAATCGCCAATGAGCAAAATTTTGCAGGTTCCAAGTGACACCGTTGGTGCTGTTTTGGTTGAGTTGAAGCCACAGCCCGCAGCTCGCTGTTTAGCGTGAATGGCTTGAAGAATGGCGTTTTCGACAACGGGAGTGGCACTGGCACTCGGCGTCGGGCTCGGTGTCGAAGTCGCGCTCGCGCTGCTGCTCGGGTCAATCAGGTCGTGTTTGCCATTGGCCGAAGCCAGATTTCGGTTGGCTATTTGAAAGCCAGATCCCAGCCCAACCAAAAGTAAGACGATCAGGGTAAGCCACAACCTGATTCGGCTCTTTGAATGGCTCCCCTCGTGGACTCCATCCGGGCCTTTGGAACCGCCCTCAACTGAACTCATAGCCCCCACCTTTGCTCGTTTTCAGGATACGCTCCCGAAGCCGCAAAAGGAATGCTTAGTTTGAGGCGATTTACCTTGGCGTTATGCCGAAAGCCTCTGCAAGCTTGATAATTTTCTCGGCGCGGCCAAGCCTCGGTGGGTCACTTCCATCGCGCACCACTCGACCACGAGCTTCGAAGTCCTGCAGAAACTCGTAAGCCCAGGTGACGTCAGAGGTGGTTGGGCTGATCGTTTCGTTGATCACGGCGAGTTGGTCGGTGTCAAGACATAATTTTCCGGTCAACCCAAGGGCCACGGCGTGCTCGGATTGTTCGCGCAGTATTGGGTGACTGCTGCTAACAGTGGGGCCGTCGATTGGGCCGGGAAGCCCGCCGACGCGGCTGGCCACAACAAGTTTTGATCGCGGGTAAAGCATGGCCATGTTGTCTACGCTGGTTCCGGTGTCTCTGCGGTAATCTCCGCTGCCAAAGGCTAAACGAAAAGCGCCTCGAGCTGAGGCAATGTAGCGAGCTTCTTCGATTCCCAAAGCCGATTCGATGAGGGCCAAAACCGGCGTCACGCCACCGAGCGCCTCAAAGCTTTGCTCAACTTGTTCGGCTGATTCAGTCTTGGCGAGCATTACGCCTTTGAGGCCGGCAATACCCTTGAGTGCCTTTAAATCATCGAGCCAGAAATCGGTCGTGAAGTCGTTGATACGAACCCAAGCTGAGCCGCCAGAAGAAAGCCAGTCGGCCACCTTTGTTCTGGCCTCGGGCTTGAATTTCGGGTCAACGGCATC
Source organism: Microbacteriaceae bacterium (assembly GCA_947378555.1). GTDB lineage: Bacteria > Actinomycetota > Actinomycetes > Actinomycetales > Microbacteriaceae > Rhodoluna. Next base: position 4,141 of record CANCKM010000045.1, on the reverse strand, counting down.
TTCGATATCCAAAATTATTTGATCGGCGCGGGATTTCGCAGCAATCGCGAATCGCTCGGTGTGAAGCCCGTTGACCAAGAGCCAAGATCTGGAAATTTCGGCAGGAATGGTCATGCTCACCTCTTCACGGTTTTGAGTCAACACCGGTTGCCTCAGAACCCCACGCTGGGTTCTCACTTAAGAATAGGGGTAACGGCTGCGGGTGTGATGATATTGAACTGACTCAAGAGAGGTTAAGCAGTATGAGCGAACCGGTAAGCCCGAAGCCATCCATCGTGTTGATCTTTGATGGCGATTGCGGGTTTTGCACAACCAGCGCCAACTGGATTGTGGCTCGCTCAAAAACCTCCATCACAGCGCTACCGTTTCAGTGGACCGATTTGGAAAGCTACGGGCTCACCACACAACTGGCCTCTGACAAGGTGTGGTTAGTGGTTGGCGATGAACGCTTCGGTGGTCACGAGTGCATTGCGAAGGTTGCCCTGTTGCAACCGAACCTTTTTGTGCGTGCGATTGGCAGATTGATGTTGACCCGCCCGTTCAGCTTTGTGGCCGCCTTCGTTTATCGTCAGGTAGCAAAAAACCGGCATCGCCTGCCCGGTGGCACTCCCGCCTGCAAGCTGCCTCAAAAGTAGTCGCACTTTGACCAGATTTGCTGTCACCGGAGCCTCCGGCTTCATCGCAATCCAACTAATCTCAGATTTGCTCGAGGCCGGCCACGAAGTTATTGGCACCCTGCGCAACCTAAGCCGACAAACCGAGTTAGTCGAAGACCTCAGCCGCCGCGGATCCCCCACCGAGAAACTCAGCTTTCAAAAAGCAGACCTTTTAAGCGACGATGGATGGGCACTTGCCTTTGAGGGTTGCCACGGAATATTCCACGTTGCCTCACCGGTGCCCACAATTAACCGGCGTAACGACCCGCAACTTTTGTCGGTGGCCGTTGGCGGCACTTTGCGGGTGCTCGAAGCCGCGCTGGCAGCCAAGGTTTCCCGGGTGGTGCTAACCAGCTCGATTGCGGCGATTGGCAATTCGAGCCGCAAGATTTTTGATGAGACCGACTGGGCCGACATTTCACCAAGCTCAAAAATCTCGGCCTACGCTCGCTCGAAGGCAGAGGCTGAGCGCACGGCTTGGAACTTCGTGGCGGCAAACCCGAGCTTGGAGTTGGCTGTCATCAACCCGGGAGTGGTTTTCGGGCCGCTACCCGAAGCTGACTTTGGCAGTTCGGCGCAAATTATCCATCGTCTGCTTTCTGGTTCGATTCCAGCCCTGCCCCCGATGGGGTTCGAGGTGGTCGACGTGCGAGACGTTGCCCAGCTAGAGATGGCGGCGATGGCGAGGCCCGAAGCCAACGGTGAGCGCTACATTTGCACGAGCGAACTGATAAAACTCAATGAGATTGCCAAGTTGTTGCGTGCAGAGTTTGGATCGGATGCAAAACGAGTTGCGAGGCTGCAAGTGCCAGCTTGGTTTGCCAGGGCACTCGCCTTGCTAAAACCCGAAGCCCGAGGCTTTGCCAAGGATATCGGAAACCTAAATCGCTTTAGCAACGCCAAGGCGAAGGCCGAACTTGGCTTTGCCCCTCGACCAGCGCGCGAGGCTACTCTGGCTGCGGCGAGATCGATTCTCGGTTTGACGCACGATAGCAAATGAGGACAACCACGCAGAGGTAGGCGACCTGCAGCACAGCGAGCACTCGTTCCCACAGACCGGTTGTGGTGGCGCTTGGGTCGGTCCAGGTACTGAGGAACCAAAGCGAAATCACGGTGAAGAATGCGCTTGCCAAAATGCCGCTGATTGGTCGCAGAACAAGCGGGTAGGACTTGTCGCGACGAATCGAAAGCAGGGGCCAAGCCGACATCAAGATGAACGAAACGATTGCGAAAATGCGGTGCGGCGTCGAGAAGCCGGTCTGGCTTGGGGTTGCAAAATAGGTCAGACCGTAGGTGCAGATTCCCGAGACAAAGATTGCCACCCGGCCGGGCAGACCAAGGGTTTTGGCGTACCAGGCGGTTATCAGCAATAGGGTGCCGCCGAGGGTGAAGAAGGAGTCCATGATCCACTTGACCGGCGAATCGTTGGCCGCAAGATCACTGATTGTCTTGACCATTGGGTCATAACCGGCCCAAAGTGAGCCGGCTATTGCCCACCCCGAAATTGACTGTATTGGGCCGATTATTGCGGCAATGGCTGCCGGTAGGTAAACCTTCTTCATACGAACAGGTTAGACCCTTCCAGGCGTGGCCCGCTTCCTTGAAACGGCATCGACGGTTGCGGCTAGGCAAAGTACGCCACCGGTGACCAGGAAGTTGATTCCGGCTGGCAGTCCAAGAAGGCCGAGCCCGTTCTCAATGATCGCGATAACCAGGGCTCCGAGGGCTGCGTGAATCAGGCGGCCACGGCCACCGAACAGGCTTACGCCACCGACAACGGCAGCCGCCACACCGCTCAATACGATCTGACGCCCGGCGGTTGCCTCAACCGCTCCAAGGCGACTGACGTGAAAGAGTCCACTGACAACGGCAAGAGAAGAGCAAAGTACGAAGGCTAGGATGCGCACCTTCGCCACCTTGATTCCCGCACGACGAGCCGCCTCGGGGTTGCCTCCGACGGCATAGAGGTGACGGCCAAACTTGGTTCGGTCAAGCAGGAAGGTGCCCAGGAACAGAATCGTGATGGTGACCGGAATAACGATTGGAACACCGGCGATTTCCTTCACCGAATTGCTTCGGTTTAGATTCAAAACCGCGATCGTTGCCGCACCTAAGACGGTGATTACCGCAAGCTTGATGAACAACAGGCCGATTGGTCGGTTAGGCAATCCGAACTTGGCGCGACGAGCCCGATCCCAAAGTGAGATTGCGCCCGAAACCCCAACGATTAGCGCCAACATGAGCCATCCACCCCAGGCAGGAAGGTTTTCGTTCATGATGGAAGAGATTTGAGGTACGTCAACCTTGAATAGTCCACCTTCACCCAACAAGACCAGTTGAAGACCCTGGAACCCGAGGAAGAATCCTAGGGTCACCACGAAGGATGGCACTCCGATTTTGGCCACGAAAAAGCCAATCACGGTGCCAACCGCTGCGCCAACGACAAATCCAGCCAACAGCGCCAACGGCCAAAACACCCCGGCGTGAAGCGTCAAGAAAAACACTGCCATTGCCACGCCTCCGGTGACACCGGCTGACAGGTCGATTTCGGCAAGCAGAATTACAAACACCAGGGCCGCCGCCAACATGGTTAACTCAGCCGCCTGCACAAAAAGGTTGGCAAAGTTCAGCTTACTCAAAAAGTATGGGCTCAAAGAAGCAAATAGGAGGGTGAGGACCAGCAGTGCTCCGACGGCTGGAAGGGCTCCCATTTCTCCGCTTCGAACCCTTTGGAAGTAAGCCTTAACCTGATCGCGAATCGTGCCCTCGTGGCCGGTTGCTATCTGCACGTTGGTCATTTTTGGATTCCGTCCATCGATTTGGTGCCGGTTATGTAGCCGACGACATCGGCTTGGGTGGTTTCGCTGGTCTTGATTGATGCAACCATTCGACCCAGATAAAGAACGTTGATTTCGTCGCACACGCTAAACACATCGGCGAGGTTGTGGCTGATGATGATCACGGCGACTCCCGAATCGGCTAGGCTGCGAACCAAACGCAAAACCTGCTCGGTTTGGGCTACACCAAGGGCGGCGGTTGGCTCATCCAAGACGACCAGTTTGGCTTTTCTTAGCACCGACCGAGCGATTGCCACAGTCTGGCGCTGACCGCCAGAGAGGCTAGAAACTTTTTGGCGAACCGACTTTACGGTACGCACCGACAAACTATAGAGGGCCTTTGTGGCCTGAAGCTCCATAGAGGCTTCGTCGAGGGTTAGTTGGCTTCTTTCTTCACGCCCCAAAAACATGTTTTGCACAATGTCGAGGTTTTCGCAGAGAGCAAGATCTTGATAGACAACTTCAATACCAAGGTGGGAAGCCTGTCGCGGTGAATGCACCTGCACTTCTTCGCCATCAAACTTGATAACACCTGAGTCGTAGGGCTGCACACCGGCGAGCCCCTTAATCAGAGTGGATTTACCAGCTCCGTTATCGCCAACCAGGGCGGTGACTTTGCCCCCGTAGGCTTTGAAATCAATTCCCTTG
>CANCKM010000044.1 GCA_947378555.1 Microbacteriaceae bacterium | reverse complement strand
TGGGTTGATCATAGTAAATCCTTCGGGTTGATTATCAGTTGACCCATCCACGAGGCAAGCATGGATTGAAATCGGCGGCATTACACTTATACAAAGCCTGCGGCCAATCAACCTATTTGATAACTTTACGGCAGGGATTCAACGAGTAGAGGAAAAAATGTCTAAAGTGTCGCACGGTATTGAACGCGTGATTTTTTCATCAAGATGGTTGCTCGCCCCCGTTTACCTAGGTCTAGTAGCCGTGCTCGCTATTTTGACAATAAGGTTCTGCGTTGAGCTGTTCAATCTAGCTATGACAGGCACCTTTGCCGAGGGTCATAAGTTCATTCTCGATGTGCTGGCATTGCTCGATCTCGTTTTGCTTGGAAACCTGATCGTGATTGTGCTCTTCGCCGGCTATGAGAACTTCGTGTCCAAAATCGAAGTTGCCGAGGGTTCTGTGGATCGCCCATATTGGATGGGCTCGGTTGATTTCTCGGGCCTCAAAATCAAACTCATCGGTTCGCTGGTCGCGATTTCCGTCATCGAACTTTTAAAGGACTTCATCGAACTTGCAACTGACCCTTCAGCCAAGGTTGGCGATGGCACGGTCTGGCGAATCGTGATTCATCTGACCTTCGTTGCATCCGGGGTGCTATTCGCCGTGATGGACTGGATCTCAGATCTCAGAACCAGCAAAACCAAATAGGGCAGCTACAGTCGCGCTACTTGACTTTGGTTCGTCTGGTCAGTCGAGATGCGGTTAGCACTAGCAGTGCAACCAGAAGTAAGAAGAACATGATTGCGAAGATGAACTCCACCATGCTTACAACTCCACCTGGGCCGGTTGGGTCAATAAACCAGTATGGCCACCAGCTAGTTGCCAATCCTCGAATCACCGAGAAAATAAGCCAGGCGAGCGGGAAAACCAACACCCAAAAGATGGATTTGATCTTTAGCTGCACCAGGGCCGAAGCCAGCAACCAGTCGATCAAGATTAGGACTGGACCCCAAACATGCAGGATTTCGTTTGGCGGAACCGGCCAGTCGTAGCCAATGTCTGCCGGCAACGGGGCGGAATCGCGCAACAGCAGGTTATAAACGATGGCAACGACTACGGCCGAAGTCACGGCTGAAAGGCGAACCAAGGTAAGTGCTCTGGTTTCGGCTTTTGCTTGAATGGCCGAGCGGCCAGCCAGTATCAGGGCGAGCGCCGCAATCAAACTTGACTGAATGGTGAAGTAAGCGAAATATTCGCCGGGGCGAAACAGGTTGTGAATCGATCGATCGATTACCTGCCAGGCGATACTGCCCAACATGGCGGCAGCGACTGCCACTCGAGCCCATCCCAAGATTCTTTGAGATTGCGCTGTTGAAGATGTGGGGGATTTGGCTAGGGTTTCCGTAGATGAGCTCACGTGCCAAATATAAGCTCGGCACGACCGTGCAAAGCTGACCTTTGCCAAATAGTTATGAGATCTTTTCGCTGGTTTTGCTTAACCATAGCGTGCTCGGGGTTCCGTAGCTGGTGGCGGTCACCAAAAGTGCGAGGTATTTTCCGTACTGCTTGCTCAGAATTTTGAAATTCTTTTTGCTTGCGCCAGCTATTGCCTGACAGGTCTTGGGAACACCAATTCGCGCCATTGCGAGCGGCTTGGTGCAAGCAAACCACTGGTACTGAAGCATCGGGGTGGGGGAGCCCGCCCAGCGACCCGGGTCGCCAATCAGGGTAAAGTTCTGGTTTGCGTTGCTGGCCTTTGCCGTGCCGCGCAGCGAAGGGGCAAAGAGCGAGGTGGCTCGCACCAGACTGACTCCGACTGGGCAGTATGAGCCGGTTTGACGCTTGCCGTCCCGGCAGATGGTGTTCTTAAACAGCGAGTCCCTAAACGTTGTGCCGCGAAGGTTTGCGTCGGTCAGGTTTGCTAGTGCCAACTGTGCACCGTTTAGGTTGGCATAGCTGAGGTTGGCTTTTAGGAAGCTGACTCCGGAAAGTTTGGAATTCACAAACTTGGCGTTGGTGAGGTCTGCTCCCGACAGGTTAAAGCCCGTCAGGTCATAACCGGAAAGGTCGGTATCGACCAGGTTTGCGCTTGGCCCAAGCAACAGCCCACCCAGCATTTGCCACTGGTCGGGCAAGTGCACGGGGGTTCCGTAAACTCCAACCGAACTGGCCCCGGCCAACTTTGCGCCGTTTAGGTCGGTGCCGCTGAGGTTGGTGAACTCAAAGTTTGCACCGGTCAGGTTGGTGCCAAGCATTCTGGCCTTCTCGAAGGTTGCATCGGTCAGATACACCCCGCCGGCAAAACTAGACCCGTTTAGGTTGGCGTTGTAGAAACTCGAGGTGTTCTGGTCAACCTGGTATAAGTTAGCGCCACCTAGGCTGGCGTTGACAAAGCTCGTGCTCCAGAGCCGGGCCCTTGAAAGGTCGGTCGCACCAAGGTCGGCACTGAAGAGATTTGTTCTGGTTAGGTTTGCGTCACGCAGGTTAGCGCCACTGAGGTTAGCCCAGCGCATGTTGGCATCCGTGAAGTTGGCACCTGAAAGTTGTGAATCTGGAAGTTGAACCACCTGCATTTGAGCCGAACTGAGGTTGGCTCCGGTCAAAATCACCCCGGTTAGCGCGGTGCTATTGAGGTTTACCGCCGTTAGGTTGGCTCGGCTTAGGTTAGCCCCTGTCAGAATCGCGGTTGTGAGGTCAAGACCGGAAAGATCTGCCTCCTCGAACTTAGCGCCAAGCAGGTGTGTTCGATTGAGAGTTACACCCCTCAGGTCGGCGCGGTTAAAAAGCGAACCATCGAGCAGAGTGTCGGTGAGGTCGGCTCGGGTTAGGTTTGCTCCGGTTAGGTCAGCGCCTCTAGCGTCGGCTCCGATTAGGCTTGCGCCGGCTAGGTTTGCTCCAACTAGGTCGGCGCCACCCAGGTCTAAACCAGCTAAATCGCAACCGGCAAGGTTGGCTTTGGCAACCCTAGCCTTGCAGTCCTTGGTGGCGGCCGCAGCAGAGGAGACCCCAAACGATGATGCCGTCAGGGTTAGAGCAAGACCGATTGCCCAGACGCGCAAAAATTTGTTCATCCTTTAACCCTAAGTGAGGGATTGCAGAAAGCAAATGCCAGCCAAAACGGTCGTTGCAAAGCAAAGGCTCGGGCTAGAGTTTGAGCGTTCCGTACTCAGCTGCAAGTGAGCGCAACCGTTTATGAACCCCGCCGTAGGCCTCTGCCTCATTGAGCGTCCACTTCGGCAGTTTGGCAACCATTGTGTAATTCGGATCGCAAACATTGGCTGCTGGGGCAAGCCCCATTTGGCTCACCAACTGGTAAGCGTCTAAGGTGTCTAATCCAGTGAGTTGGCTGGCCCAGTCGACGAGTTCCTTCTGGCTGACACGAAAGGCATCCTCGAGGGGTCTAACCGAGCCCGTGGTCATGATGAAGTCATCGCTTTCGAGTCTTGGCCAAGCGCTCGCGCCACCCTTCACGAGGTCGACGGCGATAACCGAGTTCATGGCAGATTCGATTCCTGTTCCGCAAACCTCGCCTTCGCCCTGGCGAGCGTGACCGTCGCCGAGCGAGAGCATCGCACCTGCAACGTTCACGGGTAGATAAAGTGTTGTTCCAGCGCGAGCCTCAGGGGTGTCCATGTTTCCGCCGTAGGTGCTCGGTGTGACCACTAGGCGCACCTCACCGCTGGCAGGGGCCACTCCAACCGTTCCGTGCATTGGGTCGAGTGGCATGCGCAGAGAAAAGTCTTTGCTTTGGGCTTTGAATCCAGCGGTCCAGGATTCAAGGTCGATGTCGTAAAACCAAACTCGCTCTTCAAGACCTTCGTGCAGCATCGCCGTTTCATGTGTTGCGGTCAACGCACCAAACAGTGGAAAGGTGCAAGAGATTCCATACGCCCGAGCAGGCACAATCGAGACGAAGTGAACGGCTAGCAAATCGCCAGGTTCCGCTCCCTCAATCTCGATTGGGCCAGACACAGGGTTAAGTTCGGCAAAGTCAACCACCTGACTAGGAACATCAGATGGTGACTTCACCCGACCACCGAAACAGTCTTCGGTGCTCACCTCAATTACGTCTCCAGGTTTAACTGAGAGCAGGGGCGCTCGGCCACCGAAAACATAAGAATATTCTTCTGGCTTTGGCTTTAGCTCATGGATACGCATTTGAGGCTTCCTTCTTTATTATTCTGCTGAGATGGTTTTTAGCTCGCGACCGCGCAGTTTCAGTACCACTGCAACGATGATACCGAGAGCCAACCAGGCGACTCCAACAATCTGAGCGCTGGCGCGGGCGTTCCAGAGCACGAAGAGCAAGATCAGGATTCCGAGAGCCGGGTAGATCAGGTGAATGAACCAGCGAGTCGACTTTTGCTTGACAATAAACCACCAGATTACCGAGACGTTAAGCAGGATGAACGCCACAATGGCACCGAAGTTCACGAGTGCTGAAATGGTCACCAGGCCGTCTGCGATGCTCGACAGGTACACGCCAAGTGCGACTGAGATGGCAACAACCAAAAGAGTTGCATTCCAAGGAATCTGACGCTTGTCGCTGACCTTAGATAGGAACTTTGGAAGCTGACCGTCACGGGCCATGGCAAAGAGCAACCTGGCGGTGGCTGCCTGCGCAACAAGAGCGTTGGCGAAACCCCAGGCAATAGCGGTCGAAACTGCCGTCAGGATGAACATGAAGTGACCACCTGCGGTTTCTGATGCTGCATAGAACGCGATTCCAGTTGGGTCGCCATTCTTGATCAGCGAGGCTGGGTCTTCAACCAACATTGCGGCTACCCAGGTCTGAGCGATGAACAAAACACCAACCACTAGCAGTGCCACGATCATCGAACGACCGAGCGACTTGCTGGTGCCCTTGTTTTCCTCGGCAAGGGTCGCAATTGCATCGAAGCCGAGGAACGAAAGAACCGCGATTGAGGCTGCTCCGAAGACAAGTGGCCAGGAGAACGTGTTTGGGTCGAAGAAGGCGTGGAAGTTAAATCCCTGGCCCTTGCCCTGAGCCAAAGCGACTATGCCGACGACGAGGAAAATGGCCAAGGCAAGAAGCTCAAGAACCAACATCACCTTGTTGACCATGGCTGTTAGTGAAATACCCAGGTAGTTCACAACGGTGTTGAGGCCGATAAATGACAAGATCCATACCCAGACTGGAATGCCGGGAAGGATCCCGGTCATCGCCAGACCGGCAACGAAATAAAGCAGGGCTGGAATTAAGATGTAGTCCAGCAAAATCATCCAACCGGCGATGAAGCCGACCGGGCGACCGATGCCGCGACCCGCGTAGGTGTAGACGGAACCTGACATTGGGAAGGCTTGCGCCATCTGGGAGTAGGAGTTGGCCGAGAACATCATGCCGACCATGGCGATGATATAGGCGAGCGCAATCATTCCACCAGAGGCCTGGAATACTCCACCGAAGATGCCGAATGGTGCAATCGGCACCATAAAGATCATGCCGTAAATGATGAGGTCGCTGAACTTCAATGTTCGCTTTAGTTCTTGCTTGTAGCCAAATTGCTCGATGCCAGAGTCGCCTGAGGCCTGTGAACCGTCTTGAGTTGTGGGGATGCTCACGAATGGGTCCTATCTATGTCGAATTGATTGCCTTTCCAGTCGGAAAGGTTTCAGTAGCCTATACCCTGTTCAGCCACCAAGTGTTCACTGTGACTGAATGTCTGAAAGAAATATCTGAAACAAAGCCTCAATGAAATGTCTGGGGCATGGCTTAGTATCTAAGAGAAACAAAGTCAAAATGGGGGAATAATGGCAGGCACCGAAGCAACTTCAGCGAATCCTTCGTCTGCCGATGGCTTAGTTTCAGACTTGGGAAAGTTGCAGGTTCCCGACCTCGCGCAACTGGTCTGGCACCTGGCCGAACTTCATGGCAATTTGGCCTCGGGGCTGGCGACGGCGCTTCGCCAAACTTCGCTGACCTCTGACCAGTTTCGGGTGATTGCAGCAATCGCCGACATCGAGGCACCGACCATGGGCCAGCTCACAGTAAGACTGGATCTCGCCAATTCAAGCCTCAGTCGAATCGTTGATTCCCTAGAGGTAGCCAATCTGGTTTCGCGTCAGCAAAAACCAAGCGACCGAAGAAGAATCACGGTCACCTTGACAACCGAGGGTGAAAATCGGTTCAGAACCGCAATTCAGATCCTTGATGACTGGCAGGAGTCATCACATGAGTCTCTGGCTTACCAGTTGAATGAAAAACTAAAGAACCTACTTAGTCGGCTTGCGCTTTCTTAGGAAACAGTGGGGAAAGCAACAGGAACGCCAGCAGTAATCCAAGTTGCACAAGCAGCGCGTTTCTGAATCCATCGGCGATTTTGCCGACCTCAACTGCCGAGAAGAAGACCGTTCCAAAAACGGCCACGCCAACCGAGGAAGCAATTGACTGCACGGCGGATAAAACTCCAGAGGCCGAACCAACCTCGCTGTTGTCAGCTGAGCTGAGCACAACGTCGAATAGGGCCGCAACAACCAAACCGGTTCCGATTCCCGCGACCACCATTCCGGGCACGATCTGCCAGATTGAGAAGGTTGCCAGGTCGCCGAGGGTGAACCACAAAATGACCGCGCCTAGAGTTTGCACGAGAGCGCCCACCTGAAGAACCGACCGGCCAAGTTTGTCGGCCAGCACGGCACCGCTGAGCGCACCACCGATTGCACTTCCTAGGGCGATCGGAATGTTGCCAACTCCGGCAGCCCCGGCGCTAAAACCAGCACCGAGCTGCAAGAGCAGCGTGATCACGAGGTAGATTCCGGTCATACCCGCGAAGAAAAGAAAGATTCCACCCAAACCAACTGTGTAGTCCCGTTTTTTGAATATCCCGGAGTCGATTAGCGGAGTCGAACCTCGTCGAAGGATTGCGCGCTGTTGCAATACAAAAAGGTAGAAACCCGCGAGTGCTGCGATGAGGCAGACCCAGGTCCAAGTTGGCCAACCGGCCGGTTGCCCCTGAATCAGTGGGGTGAGCAGCAGTACAGACGAGACGGCAACTATGAAAGCGCCGAGAAGGTCGATTTTGATGCTCGGATCCTTCGGAGTCTTTGGCAGAATCCGTAGCGCGATGATTGTCGCTGCGATTCCGAGTGGCAGGTTAACCAAGAAAACCGATCGCCAGCCCAAGCCGAAAATGTCCGCTTGGATGAGTGCGCCACCGATGACCGGCCCAAGAATGCCGCCGAGACCAAAGACGGGACCGAAAACTGCGAAGGCCTTGCCGAGGTCAGCCGGCGCAAAACTGGCCCGCAACAAACCAAATCCCTGAGGCAGCAACATTGCGCCCATGAAGCCTTGGATCAAGCGAAATACGATTAGCGCGGACGTGGTCGGAGCTATTGCGCAGAGCAGGGAGGCAACGGTAAACGTAATGAGACCAAAGAGGAACATGTTGCGACGCCCAAAACGGTCACCGAGGCGACCGCCCAGAATGAGGCCTGCCCCGAGGCTGAGGGTGTAACCGCCGATTATCCACTGCAGGTCGGTGTTGCTTGCCCCCAATTCCTTCGCAAAAGACGGGCCAGCGACATTCACAATCGTGGCATCCAAAAGGTCCATGATCTCGGCAGTCAACATGACCGCCAGAACCCACCACCTGAAGCGGTAGCCTCCAGCGGTTGAAGCCGCTTCGGCTGGTTTAGCGCTGATGTTTTTTTGAACGTTGTCCATGAGTTGCAAATCCTCCGCGGGTAGATTTATCGAGCCTACCGTTGATGCTTGCCCCAAGTGCTCAAGATAAACCCGCAAAGCCATAAGCGATAAACTCGAAGAAGTGCCCGAAGGGGGTTTACCTTGAGTTCAAAGAAGCTAATCAGTTTCGTGTTTCCGGTGTTCAATGAGGCCGAAAACCTGCCTGCCCTTTACCTGGCGCTGGAATCGGTTCTGACTGAACTCGATTTCGAAGCCGAGTTGCTCTTTGTGAACGACGGCAGCCAAGATGCTTCCTTACTGCTGCTGCAGGGTTTGCAATCCCAAGACTCAAGAGTGAAAATAATCGATCTTTCACGAAATTTTGGGCATCAGATTGCCGTTACCGCTGGGCTTGATGCAGCGCTCGGAGCTGCCGTGATTGTGATGGATGCGGATCTGCAGGACCCACCGCGGGTGTGCCTCGAGCTCTTGGCAAAATGGCAAGAGGGCAACGAAGTGGTTTATGCCCAGCGTCGCACTCGAAATGACGGGTTCTTCAAGCGCCTATCAGCGAGATTTTTCTACCGAACCCTCAGAAAACTTTCCGATATCGACATTCCTGCCGACACCGGTGACTTTCGGCTGCTGGACCGCAGAGTGGTTGATGAAATCAAAAAATTCAAGGAACACAACCGCTTCCTTCGTGGCATGTATAGCTACGTGGGGTTTCGACAGGTCGCGGTGCAGTTCGATAGAGATGCCCGGCTAAACGGCAAGTCTGGCTATCCGTTCAAGAAGATGCTTAAGCTCGCGAGCGATGGAATTCTGGGCTTTTCAACGTACCCGTTGAAACTGATCAGCCGTCTCGGAGTGCTCGCATCGCTGCTGGCCCTCGGTGGAATTTGCTACGTGTTGTTCATGAAGCTGTTTTTGCCGCAGTACGTAGTTGAGGGTTGGTCCTTCATTGTGATTGCGGTGCTCTTTGTGGGGGGATTAAATCTCTTCATGCTTGGCATCCTTGGCAGCTACATTGGCCGCATCTATGCCGAGTCACAAAATAGACCCTTATATATAGTAAGAAAAAGTTACAGTCGATCAGAAGGTATCGAAAGTTGAAAATGATTAGTAGGTTGCTGGGCCGCACATCCATCGTCGCCTCCCTGTTTGGTGTGGCAGCAGTCTTTGTCGGAGCATATCGTTCGTCAACCCCCTCACTCTGGGGTGACGAAATCGCGACCTTGCTGACGGCCGAACGAAGCATCCCAAGCATGTTCCAGCACGTGTTTGGCGTCTTCGACACCGTTCACGCGGTGTATTTCATAACCATTCACTTTTGGATGGGTGTTTTTGGAACCACCCCGTTTGCGGTTCGCTTTTTCAGCGCCATCGCAATTGGGGTGGCAGTTGCCGGTGCAGTGGTTCTAGCGAAGTTGCTGGCGGATCGCAGGGCTGCTTGGTTCGTGGGTGCGGTTGCACTATTTTTGCCGCGACTGACAGAGTCGGCAACCGAGGCAAAATCAACCGCGCTTAGCGTGGCTTTGGTGACCTGGCTAAGCGTCTTGCTGGTCTGGTTGCTTAGACGTCAAGAGCGCCGCATCTGGCCGTGGATGGGCTACGGACTGCTGGTTGCCTCGAGCCTTTCGGTGTTCATGTTTACCGGCCTGATACTCATTGCCCACCTCATTGTGGTTTTGACTTCCCGAGTGCACCGAGATGTAGTTTTGCGGTGGGTTGCCGCCGCCGCCATCGGTGCTTTGCAGGCCTCGACAATCATCATTGTTGGCTTTTTTCAGCGGGCTCAGGTTTCCTGGATCGAAAGCAACCAGGTGACTTGGTCGAAAATCTTTGTCGAACCTTGGTTCCTGGAAAAAAATTACGCGGTCGCCGTCTCAGCGGTTGTTCTTCTGGCCGGCGGTTACCTGCTGCTTCGCAAGCTGTCCACCATGGGCGAAAGCGCCCCACTTTCAACCTCCGTTGATGGCTCGGCGCCTGTGGCCAACAACCACGCGCTTAACCCGTTTACCGTTGGCCTGAGCCTGGCGATTGCTCCAATAGCCGTTCTGCTTCTTGCCACGCAATTTATTGACATGTATGTTCCTCGCTACGTCGCAATGTCCTCAACGGCGGTTGCATTTATCTTGGGATACCTGTTATCGCGCACCCCGCTTGCGCTCGGCCTAGCCGGTGCCGTGCTGTTGGGCGGCGCCGCAGTGCCCGATTATCTGCATCAGCGCACAGTCTTTGCCAAGAACAGTGA
>CANCKM010000043.1 GCA_947378555.1 Microbacteriaceae bacterium | reverse complement strand
CTTGACCAGCACCCGAGAACGCTCGGTGGCGCGCAGTCTTCGGCCATGCTGCAAAAGAAGTTCCTTGAGCGCGCCGGCCACAAGGTGACCATAGTCGCGCCACACACCCCATTTGGCGAGCAGGTTGACGTCGTGGAGTATCCATCGCTAGCTCTTCCTGGCGATCCGGAGTTTCGCTATACGCTCAGCGTAAAAAAATCGATGCGAGCAATCAAAGTCGCTCTCGCCAAGATTTCCGAGCCAATCGACCTGATTCACGTGCAAGGTGACCTTTGGGGCGCCGTCTTCGGTTACCTGCTAGCGCGCGAGCTCGACATTCCCGTGGTACACACCACCCACACCAACATCGACTTCGGGGCCAAGAAACTGCTTGGCGGAGTCGGCGCCGTGCTTGGCATGATGTACCTTTCGAGGGTGCTTCTGGCCGCGACCGGAACCAAGGGCAAGCTTGCCACCAACGGTTGGGGTTGGCTGCAGTTGGCTACCGCCGGAGCCGATAGGGTAATCGCGCCATCGAGTCACTTCGCCAAACTGGCGGCCGAGCATGGTGTCACGGCCAAGTTCAACACCGTTCCCACAGGCGTTGACGACGATTTCATCAGCGGGCCGTTTTCTGAAGGCCTCAAGACCCAAAGAGCAGTCGGAGCGCCGGTCAGGTTGCTCTGGTGTGGCCGAATGTCCTCCGAAAAACGTCTCATGGAGTTTCTCGAAGCGTTGGAACTCAGTGGCACGAAGGCTTTCACCAGAATATATGGCACCGGCGGGCTCGAACAACGAGCCAAGAAAATCGTAGCTCAGGGCCCACTGCACGACCGCGTGGAGTTTCACGGCCGAGTCACCCATGATGAAATCCTCAACCAGATTTGGCAAAGCGACATTCTGGTGCAAACCTCGGTTGGTTTTGAGACCCAGGGAATGACGGTTTACGAAGCCGGCGTGCTCGGAACTCCCTGCGTTTTGAGCGATGAAAACATAGCGGCCGACCTGCCGGCAAATAGCTTCTGGTTGGCAAAGGACGCGAGCGTTGAAGCTTTAGCCGAGGTTATTACTCAGGCCGTTGCCGACATCGAGATGGGCGCTGGCAAAGTAATCGACCTTCGCTCGACCATGCTGCAGTCTTCGCTGACCGAGCAAATCCTAAAGCTCTACGCCGAGGCCAAGGCCGAACACGACCGCTAAATCGGTTTTACCGAACCCTGGATTTCAGCGAGAACAACTTCTTGACTGAGTCATAAGACGCCTTGGATGCAGTCACCTGAACCGAAATTCTGGCGCCGCGATCGGCTTTGACCAGTTTGTATTTTGAACCGGTTGCCGATCTGATTGACACACCATTTCGCTTCCACTGAAAGCCAAAACTGACCGAGGCGGTTGCCGAGTGAGCCGAGACCACGAGGGTTTTTCCAACCGCTGCGGTGCCCGAGAGCACGGTTCCAGCCATGGCCAGTTGGCCGCCGCGAATCGGGCCGATCTGCTGGCTCGTGCCAATCGCCGAATCAAAGCCCTTCCTGCCCGCGGTCACCGATACTTGCATTCGGTGACCAACGTCGGAGGCACCAATCAAATAGGTGCTTGAGCTGTGGCCGGATTGAAGGAGCCCGTCTCGGTACCAGGTGAACACCAAGCTCTCGGCTGCCGGATTCCACGATCCGGTGGTTGCCGTGAGCGTCTTACCGAGCAGTGGCACACCGGAGAGCACCGGATTGACCTTGCTGAAACTGCCGCCGATAATCGTCGCGGTGGGCGAAAGCGTCTGTTGCAGATCGTCGTATCCATCGCTTGAACACACGAGAACCGCATCGATTTTTTTGCCAGCCACCGAATTTCCGAGCCAGTAGGCAACCGAGCCACCGGATTGAACCGTGTCCCCATCGGCTCGCCATTTGACCGATAGGTTGTCACAGGCCGGGGTGGGGTTGAAAGTGAAACTTAGAACGTTGCCAACCGCAAAAGTGCCATCCCAAGTTGCCTGGTTTGCAGTTATCGTTCCTTTAACCAGAAGCGTGGTTGCCGAGCTCGTAGCCGATACCGAATCAAACCCGGCGGCCGAACCGGTGACTCGCACACTGATTGCGCTGCCAAAGTCGGCCGGGGTCAACGTGTAGGTTGCGGCTGTGGCGCCAGCAATCGGTTGGGAATTTCGCAGCCACTCGAAGCCGAAGGTGGTTGCACTTGGCAGCCAACCGTTTGCTGCGGCGGTTAGCATTCCACCCGTTGCCCAGGTGCCACTAATGGTTGGCGTTGCTTTGGTCAGGGTTCCACCCACCACAATTTCACTTGAGAGCCCCGAACCTTTTTCAAGCTGATTGTAAGCAACGCGATTGGCAAGCACCTGCAGTCGAATCCGACCGCCGGCACTTTGGTTGGTTAGTGTCAAGGTTGGGCTCGCCGAAGATTGCAGCAGAGTTTCTTGCCCGGCGATTGAGCTAAACCAGTTGTAGATGACCGAGTCGGCCGTGGGTGATCCATAAAACGGAGCGGCGGTTAGGGTTGATCCCACGTGAAAATTGCCGGAAACTTGGGCGACGTAATCGGTCTGGATGCTTCCGCCGGTCACAATCTCGGTCTCGGCACTCAGCCGGTTGGACGAGATGTACTGACTGGCCGAACCCGTCACCTGCACGCTGACGCGATGCCCGGCGGTGCTGTTATCTAAGACCAGAGTCGGCGCCACCGCGCCCGAAATTGGGCTGCCGTCTAGGTACCAGATGTAGCTGAACGTCGTCGACTGCGGTATCCAAGTTCCGAGGTTTACGCTCAGCGTTTCACCAACTCGAACCGACCCATTGCTTGCCACTATCGAAGGATTTGGGCCGGTTGTCTGCGCCAAATAAACCACAAAGTCAACGCTGCTTGCACCGGTACCATCGGCGGTGGTCACCGAAACCCGGCCCGTGCTAGCGCCTTCGGGCACGGTGAAATCGAGTTGGGTGTCACTGATTGGGCTGAACGAAGCGGAGACCTCGTTGACTCTAACCGCAGTTGCGCCGGTGAGATGGGTTCCCGTTATGACGACGTGAGACCCGACGAGGGCCGAGCTGACACTGAAACCGGTAATGGTTGGCGGGGTCAGAGTGCTCGCTGCGGGGATGCTACCGCTCAGGGTGTAGGCCCCGAGGCTTGCATAATCGCTGTAGCCGGTGCTTAGGTTTCCTGATCCGACGCCCTCAACCCAGATCGAATAGCTTCCGGCCGCGACCGTGGTGCTCAAGGAAGCCGACAAACCAGAGATTCCCGTATCGGGATCGTAGCCGACGGCGGCCGAGGCCGGGTCGTTGCTGAGCACAACGTTGCCGGCAGCATCTTTGAGTTGAAGCTTCACATCAAGGTTGGGCGACACCCCGGCAACCGTTGCCGCCAAATCCAAAGCGCCACCGTCGGTGCTGAACTTGAACACATCAACGTCGTTTCGATCCGATATCAGACCGGTCTTGCTGAGCGCACCCGCACTTAGCGGTGAAGCCGCTGCCGCCGTATTGGCAAAGTCATCGGAAACCGCGTTGACCCCGGAGGCGGCGATTACGCTCAGGTCGTCCTCGTTGTTATTGGCGTTCGGGTATTCGCCCTTCGACCACTGAACCAACGGCCGGTAATAGCCAACCCCCATGATTGGGGACCAAACTCCAGCACCCCCGTAATAACCAACCGAGGACGTTCCGTCGTGACTCAGCCCAAGGTTGTGGCCAACCTCATGGGTGGCCGCTTCGGCGATGGATTTGGTGTCTGCGCCACTAAGGTTTTCGGCAAACACCCAAGCCGGTTGATAGTAATCGTGGCTGTAGGCATCGCTAAAGACATCAACATAGGCGATTCCTCCACAGTTGCAGTTGCCCGCAATCATGTTGGACATCGAGGTTATTACGGCGGTAGTGCCATAAATTTGGTCGTTGGAGCCCGAGCGATTTATGGCCGAATAGCCCGGATCTTTGGTTGTGACGTTCACCTCAAACGGAGCGTAATCCTCTGAAACGCGTTGCCAAACCGAGATGATTGCCTGACGCTCTGCGGTGTTGAAGTTTGCCGAGTTGCCATCCAGATCAAAAGGCACGGCGTCGAATGAACCGGTAGGGGCTCCGTAGGCACCATTCCAACCGGTGTTGACAATTCCGGTCACACCATCGAAATCCAGATAAATGGTTCGGTTTGAACCCGCGCGACTCTCGAGATTGAAAGCATCGGCAGTTGCGATGGATGAAACTCCGGCCGAGGCAGCCCCGGCAGCAGGTGACTGCCCGTTTTGAGTGGAGCTGGGTGGCGAGGAACGAGTATCCATCGCCGGCTCTACAAAGAAAGCCTTACCCGTCTTGTCCACCCAGGCCGTTGGATCGCTTTGCATCGCCTTGCTGCGGTGAACGCTGAGCTTTGGGTTTAGCTCTCGCAGGCGTTGCTGACCAAGCTGTTTGACGGCCGACGAGTATGGCAGTGACTGGTTGAAAACCGGCGCCGGAATCACTGGTGAGCTCGCAGCGAGCGAGGCGCCCGAACTCAATGCCCACGCCACCAGTGCTGCAATGGTCGCGGTGAGCACCGCGGGTAGCAAGGCAGGAGCGAGTTTATGAATCTGGCGGGTCTTCATAGCTTAACTCTAGATGCCTAAACCTAGGGCTTTGCTGAAAGCTTTTCGGCGGTCTGCCGCTACTTCACCTTGCCGTTGACGGTAACCGTTTGGCTCGTCGACTCAAAGAACGGTTTGCTGACAGAAAAGCGCAGCGAAATCGTGGTGCCACGATCAGCGGCCACCAAGAGGTAAGTCGAAGACGTAGCCGACGGAATGGCCACTCCATTGCGCATCCAAACGTAAGTCATTACTCCGCCGCCGGGTGAGGTCCAGGACGAGGTAGCTAGCGTCCTGCCAACGATTGCTGTGCCATAAATCGCCGGGTTCATGATTTTGATTTGGCCACCGGTAACTGGGCCAACCGCAACGCTGTTCGCAACGGTAGAGGTGAAGCCCTTCTTCGCTGCGGTCACCGAAACCTGAATGCTATGACCGATGTCGGATGAGGTTAGCCAGTAGGTGGAGGACCTTTGACCACCCTGAACGACTCCGTCTCTTGTCCAAGCGAAGGTCAGGCTCTCAGGAGTCGGACTCCAGGTTCCGGTGGTGGCTTGTAACTTCTGGCCGACGACCGCAGTTCCAGTGATTACCGGGTTGGTCTTGGTGAAGGTTCCACCGGTAATCGTTTGGGTCGTGCCGGTCGTCTGCTGCAGATCGTTGTATCCAAAGCCCGAACAGGTTAGCTTGGCATCAATCTTCTTGCCCGCCTCGGCGAGGGTAAGAAGATAGGTGGTTGCCGCACCAGTCTGGATTGTTGCTCCATCGGCCCGCCAGATGACAACCAGTGCGTCGCAACTAGGGCTTGGGTTGAAACTAAGGCCGAGTGAGTTGCCAACCGAAGTTGTACCCGTCACAGATGCCGTCTTTGCGCTGAACGAACCCTTTGCGGTCACTGCTTTGGCCGCACTGGTTGCAGAGACCGACGCGGAGCCCACGAGGGAACCGGTGACCCGCACGCTGATGCTGCTGGAATAGTCTGCACCGATGAGCGTGTAGCTCGAGTTAGTAGCGCCAACGATCGCCTCAGCGTTGCGCAACCACTGGTAGGTGAAGGTTGTGGCACTCGGGGTCCATTTGCCGGTCGACGCGGTCAAAGTGCGACCCACCTGCCAGGTGCCGCTTACCGTTGGGGTGCCACGAGTGATGCTTCCACCGGCCACGATTGAGCCGTTTGGAACAGAACTGATTGCCAGTTGGTCAAATCCCAATCGCACGGCAACTGCCTTCAACTTAATCTGACTTCCAAGCGCACTGCTCGGTATCACCAAAGTGCGGTTGGCAGAAGACTGAAGGAGCGTCTCGGTTTCATTCAGGACGGCGAACCAGCTGTAGCTCACCGAATCGGCGGCCGGGGTGCTGCTAAAGGCTGTGCCGGTAAGGGTTGATCCGACCACGTAATCACCGGATATTTGAGGAACGTAGGAACTTTCGAGAGTTCCACCGGTGATAACTGCGGTTTCGCTACTGACTCGACTAGCCGAGGTGTATTCGCTTGCCGAACCGGAAACTTTCACAGTGAGTTTGTGTCCAGCATCGCTATTGGTGAGGATTCTGGTCGCATCGGTTGCTCCCGCAATCACGCTGCCATCTCGGTTCCACTGATATGTCAACGCTGTTGAATTCGGAGTCCAGCTTCCAGCCTCTGCGGTCAGGGCCTGACCAACCTTGAAGGAGTCGTTGCTGGCGGTTATCGTCGGCACTGGGCCGGATACCGGACCCTGCAAGACGATTAGGTTGGTGCTGCTTTCGCTCGTTCCATCCGGTGTTGTCACCGAAACTGGACCGGTGGTGGCCCCAACTGGCACGGTAAGGGTTAGTTGGCTGTCAGTAACACCGGTGAAGCTAGCCGCTACGCCGTTGACCGCAACCTCAGTTGTTGCGCTTAGGTAGGTACCCGAGATGACAACTTGGCCGCCAAGCGAGGCCGAACTCACGTTAAATCCGGTCACTGTTGGTGGGGTCGGGATTCTCGAGCCTGGAACAAAACCACTAAGCGTGTAGGCACCGAGGCTTGCGTAGTCGCTGTAGCCGGTGCTGAGGTCCCCTGAGCCAACGCCATCAACCCAAAGCGAATAGCTTCCGGCAACCAAAGTTGCCGAAATACTGGCTCCGAGACCCGCGATTCCGGTGTCCTCGTCACTGCCTGAGGCCACAGTGTCTGGGTTGTCGAGTGCAACCACGGCACCGTTGGAATCCTTCAGCTCAAGCTTCAAGTCCAAGTTTGGTGACACGCCAGCTACCGCTGCCGAGACACTAAAGTCACCACCCGTGCTCGCGAACTTGAAGACGTCGAGGTCAGTTCGGGTCGAGATAACACCGGATTTGCCGAACTCGCCAAAGGGTAAGGCTGTTGCCGAGGCCGCGTTGTCGGCGTAGTCATCGGCCACCAGGTTAAGCCCAGATGACAAAATGATGGATAGGTCGTCTTCGGCGTTATTAGCCAGTGGATATTCACCCTTGGACCACTGAACCATCGGCCTGTAGTAGCCAACGCCCATGATCGGGGCCCAAACTCCAGCACCGGCGTAGTAGCCCTCTGACGGAGTCAGGGTGCGGCCGTCATGGCTTAGTCCGAGGTTGTGCCCGAGCTCGTGGGTTGCCGCCTCGGCAATGTCCTTGGCGTTTCCATCAGGCATGTTGGCAGCAAATACCCAGGCCGGCTGGTAGTAATCGTGCAGCGACGTGTGATCAAACACGTCAACGTAGGCGATGCCGCCACAGTTGCAGTTAGCTGCGATCATGTCGGTCATCGAGGTGATCGCAAGGGTGCTGCCGAAGGTTAGGTCACTCGATGAGGATCGATTGATGGCGGCATAGCCAAGATCTTTGGTAGTCACGTTCACGTCGAATGGCGCGTAATCCTCGGATACTCGCTGCCAGACGCTAATGATTAGCTCTCGCTCTGCATCGCTGAATGAGGTTGCGTCCCCGTCAATGTCGTAGGGCACGGCATCGAAAGAACCGGCTGGGGTGCCGAAGTTGGCGCTGCCGTTCCAACCAGTGTTTGCAATCCCGGTGATTCCATCAAAGTCCAAATATATGGTGCGGCTCGAGCCTTGCTTGCTCTCTAGGTTGAAGGCGTCAGACAAGGCAGCAGAGGATACTTCGGCCGCCGAGGTGGTGCCTGAGGCTGCCGAGGCAGCCGAGGCAGCAAGCTGGGAAGCTTCGGAATCCTTGAGCGGCTCAACGAAGAAGACACGCCCGGTTTTGTCCACCCAAGAAGTGGCATCCGCCTTCAACTCAACACTTCGCGACTCGCTGATTGCTGGATTCAAGTCCATGAGGCGCTGCTCACCCAGTTGCTGGACGGCAGCCGAATAGCGCATTGACCCATTCAAAACCGAGGCAGGTTGGCTAGCCGCATTGGACCCCACCGAATGCAATGTCATTGCTACGAGGGCAGCCACGGTGCCCAGTGTTAGCAGGGCAAACGGGTAGCGCGAAATCTGGTGGGTTCTCATAGACACGAGTCTATTGGACTAAACCTCTAGTACTTTCGTGCGAGAAGCGATGCACCCCTGGTTGCAATAATTTCCGAGTATTTTCGCGCGCTAGCCTTTGGCGTTCGTTTCATGGTTTTGAAGTCAACGTGCACGATTCCGAAGCGCTTGGCATAGCCTTCGGCCCACTCAAAGTTATCAAGCAGCGACCAAGCGAAGTAGCTCTTCACCGGTGCACCGTCTCTGATGGCCTCGGCTACCGCAACGATGTGGTCGTCGAGATAATTGGCTCGTCTAAGGTCGTTCACCTCACCCGACTCGTCTGGTTCGTAGTCGAAAGCGGCACCGTTTTCGGTGATTGAGAGCTCCTTAACCTGAGGCCACTCTTGGCTTACGCGCACCAAGAGATCGCGAAGCCCACCTGGAGTCTGTGGCCAACCCATGTCGGTTAGGTCACCGGGTGCCGACCCGTCTACTCGGTGCGGGAAAGGGTACGGGCTGCCCTGAGACAGCGGTGCATCGCTTGGCCTGGCAGCGGCGAGGAAGTTGTCGTTGTAATAGTTGATACCGAGAAAATCGGTTTCGACCTGCAGTTTTTGCATGTCGTCAGCCTTCAGCACAGAATCTAGCTTTGAGCCGTAGAACTCAACAAGGTTTTGTGGGTAGGCACCGAGAATCTGGGCGTCTAACCACCACCGGTTCAGTTGAGAGTCGGCTAGTGCAGCGGCCTCAAC
This sequence comes from Microbacteriaceae bacterium, assembly GCA_947378555.1. Lineage (GTDB taxonomy): Bacteria > Actinomycetota > Actinomycetes > Actinomycetales > Microbacteriaceae > Rhodoluna. The sequence continues at coordinate 1,622 of CANCKM010000043.1, read as the reverse complement.
AACCTCAAAGTTGGTTTCGTCGGCAACCCTGAAGTTGGTCATGTTTAGCGCGGAGCCAATCTTCAGGGCGGGGTTTACCGACCTCATGGCGCGCACCGCATCGGCGTGGGCAAGTGCGGTATGGTGAGCAACCGCGATGGATGTGTCCAGGTCGCGCAAGCCGGGCGCATGAATCCCGTTTAGGTGCCCGAGCCAGGTTATGCACCATGGCTCGTTTATCGTCACCCAGTTGTTGATTCGATCACCAAAAGTGTCGACCGCCGAAGCAGTGTAATCGGCGAACTGTTCGACGATGTCTCTATTTGCCCAGCCGCCTTTGTCTTGCAGGCCCTGAGGCAGATCCCAGTGATAGGCGGTTACTAAAGGTTCAATACCGGCTTCTAATAGCGAGTCGGTCAAGCGGTTATAAAAGTCAAAACCGCGATTCTCTCGAACGCTGGTTCCCTGAGGGAAGAGCCGGGACCAGGCCAACGAAAAACGATAGGCCTGGATCCCGAGATCCTTCATTATTGCGATGTCTTCTTTGAATCGGTTGTAGTGGTCGCAGGCTAAATCGCCATTGTCTCCGTTTACAACCTTGCCGGGTGTGGCCGCGAAGGTATCCCAAATGCTGGGGCCTCTACCATCGGTTCTGGTAGCTCCCTCGATTTGGTAACTCGACGTGGCCGTTCCCCATCGGAAGTCATCGTCAAACAGCATGACTAGCCCTTCACGGCTCCATCCATAACACCGGTGACCAAGCGACGACCAACCAAGATGAACAGCACGATGAGCGGAGCTGTAATCAGGATGGCGCCGGCCATCATTGTTGCATAATCCGGTGCGTAGCTGCGGTTCAACTGGGTCAGCGCAACCTGTGCGGTGAAGTTTGGAGCGGTCTTCAGAATCAACTGAGGCCAGAGGAAGTCGTTCCAGGTGGCCAAGAAGCTGAAGAGACCGAGAACAAAACCGCTCTGCAGGATGATTGGCATGACGACGCTGCGGAATACGCGAACGACTCCCGCACCATCAATGCTGGCAGCCTCAAGCAATTCGTTTGGCACCTGAGCATCAATGATCTGACGCATCCAGAAAACACCGAACGCGGTGACCAGTGCGGGCACGATCAAAGCGGTCAGGGTGTCAACCCATTCCAGCTTGGCCATCAGCATGAACAGCGGGATGATACCGAGCTGGCTCGGCAACATCATGGTTCCGATGACAAACAACACCATGAACTTGCGACCCTTGAAGTTCAACTTAGCGAACGCAAATCCGGAAATTGCCGAGAGCATCACCTGAGCGAACGCAACCACGAGACCAACAATAAAGGTGTTGATCAACGCGATGTTCATGTCCACGTTTTCGTAAACCTTGGCAACTGATTCTAGGAAAATCGGTCCTGGGAGGATTTCCGGCGGAATCGAGGCCACCGCTTTGTCACCAACCGATGCGATTATGTACATCCAGTAGAACGGGAATGCAGACAGAAACGTTGACAGCACCAGGATGGCGTAGCTCCAGGGGCTGGCCTTGCGCCAGCGAGGAACCTTGCGTTTGACCGGGCGTTGCACCGGGCTAATAGCGTTAGCAGTTACCTGAGTCATTAGCTTTCCTCACTTGAAATTTTGCGAGTCAACCAG
>CANCKM010000042.1 GCA_947378555.1 Microbacteriaceae bacterium | reverse complement strand
TATCCGGAGGGCAACTGCGCCGGCTAGGTATCGCAGGTCTTCTCAACTCTGACGCTTCGGTGATGTTGCTGGATGAACCAACCGCCGGCCTCGACATTGCTCAGTGCGCCAGTTTTTACAGCACGTTGAAGAATCTCGATCAGGGAAAGACTGTGATTGTTTGCACACATCAAATTGATGGCATCACCGATTATTTCGATTTTGTAGTTGTCATAGTTAACGGCGCATTGCTTTTCAATGACACGATGGCCAAGTTCATCGAACTGGGCAATCTTCCACAAAACCAATACAGTTCGAATCCGTTGGTTAACGCCTACTCCGAAATGGTATCGATTCAACCATGATCAGGAGGCTCAGAACTTCACTCCTTTGGCTGTTGCCTCTGGCCTTCACAGTCGCGGCCGTTTTGTGGGCCATTCCAGCTCGCAGCTTGCCCAATCTGGCTCATTACTGGCAATCAGCCTTTGCAATGGCCACCTTTGTGTCACTTCCCGGAGTAGTTGCATTCGGCCTAGCCGCAACCGTGTGCGCCGCGAATCAAAGAGCCGCCCTGCCTTTTATTCGCTCCAGCCTGCGCCCTTCTTGGCAGATTCTGATTCGCGATTTGGCTCCGCTGTTTTTGGGCTTTGTTGCCAGCTATTTAATCGTTTTCACCTATCTAGCTTCAAAGGTCGGTGAAGCTGCAGATTTTCCGCCACTGCTAATACTTTTTGTCATTCCTGCAATAGCCACGGCAACACTACTCATGGGTTACGCCTGCGGCCTTTTGCTTTCTCGACCAATTGCCTTTGCCGCTTCAGCTCTAATCCCACTAATTTGGGGTGGTTTTGCTGTCGCGTCACCCATTTTTGCGCTTCACTACACCAGCGGGTTGTTGTTTGCAGACTGTTGCCGCGTGGGTGAGGTACTCGATACTCAACCGCTGCTAGTAAGCATCTTCAGCAACTTGGCTTTCGCTCTGGCGATGTTGGGCCTAGTCTTCCTGCTTTTGAAAACGGGAGCCAGGCGGGTCGGCACCAACCTAATCGCATTGGGCGTGGTTGCTACCTGGCTGACGCTTATCGTTTTTGGCTCGCACGCGGCATCAACCCCGATAGCGGAGCGTCCAAGGGAACAACTGCAGTGCCAAGGCACGATGCCCAAAATCTGCCTTTTTCCGATGCAGGACGCGTCAAATGAAGTGGCCAGCACACTGAAAGTTAGCTGGGCTCGGTTGCGTGAAATACATCGGAAGCTGCCGGCCACCCTCGTCGGCACTACGGGCGGGTTGAACGAGGTCGGGGTAAACATCTTGACTTCGTCAAACCAATCAGAAATCGCTTATTCAATGGCTGCCAACAGCATAGGTTCACCTGAATATTGTGACGAGCCCGAAGCCCAACAGTGGCAACGGGATCTGACCTACAGATTGCTGCAAAATCTATTTTTAGACCGAATCGATGGTTACCCTGCGGCCACGAAGAGCTGGAAGTTGCAACTGTTGCCAGCCGAATCAGAACTGCTGTCTGATATTGAGTCTAAGAGTCGAATAGCCCAGCAACACTGGGTAAGCAAGGCTCTGACAGTGACCCACGATTGCCAGATTCAACCTAAAATCTAATGAAATACTGGTCCAAATCGGTTGGTCTACTGACAATTTTGCTCGTGACGATAGCAACAACCTTGGTATCGGCTTGGTTTGGGACAACGGACCTAAACCTGCCAACCATGGTTGGTGGGCTCTCATTCATTCCGACTCCCCTGAACCTGCTGCTTGCAATTATTACGCCGACTATCGTCATGCACAATCGGTTTCAAGCAGCTGCCAAGCCCTTTGCAGTCACCGGTCGAATGGTTAGATATCTTGACCTCTTGATTGGACCAGTCGCGGTTTCGATAAGTTGGCTGCTGCTGGTTTGGCTATCGAACTTTATGAGTGTTGAACTGAGCCTGATTCGAAACGAGGCCCTTCTTTACACCGCGGGCGCGCTTGCCTGGCAGGTTCGCAAGTCTCAGGCGCTCATATTTACTCCAACTCTTTTCGTCTTGGTCGCTCAGTTTTTTGGGTCGGGCAAAGCTCAAAGCACCTGGGCATTTGTGCTCTCGACTCAGGTTGAAGGGTGGCACTGGTCGCTAATCGCATTCACGCTGGGCGCTTCGCTCCTCGTCTCAGCGATTGGCATCCTCCTGCACATGCGCCGAATGTTTTAGTCAACGATGCCGGCCCCGGCCTTTGCTCGAAGCACGATGCCGAGAGCTTCGGAATGCACTCGAACAAAGACCTGAAGGTTAGCGATGCGGCACTCGTCTAAGATCACTCCGGTTTGCAGGCTCATTTTTCTTGCCACCTCGCAGGGGTAGCCCGTGCTGAGACCTCGCAGCGAATCCGCCGCCGCTATCGCAACGGCGTCGGCTGCCGAGCGAGTCTGCGCCAAACGAATGAACTGCCCGCCTAAAACCTGAATCATGGCGAGAGCAAAAACACAGACGGAAACCACGGTCAGCGCCAATATGGTTCCAGCGCCCCCTTCGCCGCTCAAGCCGTCTCGGGATGTTTGAGCCACTCGATCAACCGGCATTAGTGAGTCTCTTTTCATAAACCCTGTTTTCTGGCGCACTGACGCTCAGCGAGCCTGAGTTCGAACCCGCTAAGCCCCAACACCTTCGCATTGACACTGGCCGTGGCACAGAGCAGGTCGGCGGTTGCCGATATCTTGAGCGTCACCCCCGGGTACCACTGGTCGATAAAGCTTTGACTTTGACTCAGCGGTTCGCCTCGAGCCACCGCCCTGGAAACCGAGGCGGCGAGGTCAACCAGCTTGAGCCTTTCAAGTTGCAGCCCAAAACTGGAGAGAGTGATTGCAATCAACAGCGAAACCGTTGGCAACGCCAATGCCAACTCGGCCGTGACCGAGCCAGTTTCGGCAAGTAGCCCTCTAAGCGCCCGCATTTGGGTTGTTAAAGGTCAAGGCACTTCGCACCAAATCAAATAGCAACTGCTTCACCTCATCGCTTCTCATGATCACCACGAGCAGCCCGGCAAAGCCAACCGCCGCCATGGTGGCAATGGCATACTCGGCGGTCGCCGCCCCCGATTCGTCTCTGAGCAGGTTGCGCCAGCGAGAATAATCGGGCTTGTTCCAATATTTGAGTTTCATTTTTCTCCTTTAGATTTGGCTGGGCAGGAATCGAAGCGCGGGCACTTTAGACCCCGCCCGCGAGCATTCCAAGCGCAATGGGAACTATTGCAACCAGCACAAATGCCGGGAGCACGGTTAAACCAAGGGGAACCATCAAACCAACGCTGAGTTTCGCGACCTTGGTTTCGGCTTCAGATTGCTGGATCAATCGCAATCGATCGGCGGTGGCAGAAACGATTGACCCAAGCTCGGCCCCGGTTTTTCTCGATATTTCGATGGCTCGTTCGAGCGTCTTCGAGTCGGAAGCCGAAGGGGTACCAGCGCTGTTGATAGCCGTTTCTGGTGCTAAACCGGATTGCAGCCCAAGGTTGATGGCATCGAGATAACCGCCAGGGTCGAGATCACTTGGTTGAGCCTTCAAGATCAGGAGATTCGACCACCGCTGCCCCGCAAGCAAAAGCAATAATCCAAAACCAAAGGGAAGCGCCCCAACGCTTGAACCGGTGATTATTCCGATGGGGTTTAGCGAGGCCAGTTGGGCAAACACCAAGGCGATGATCGGCAGAACACCGACCAAGCGAGCGGTTGCCTTGGGGCCGGCAAATGCGGTTTCGATTTTGCGCTTGGTTTGCTCTTGGGATTCAAACACCGAAGCTAGCCGCTCAAGCGCCACCGCCGGAGCCGAACCCAGCTGACGAGCCAGTTGCCAGACCTGCTCGAACCTTTGACTTTGAGCCTCGCTCAGCTCACCGAGTTCAAGCGCCACGGTTTGTCTTGCAGCATCGGGACTAACCCCAGAGCGCAAGAGAGAAACCAGTTCGCGAAGCGCAATGCCAGCGCTAGCCATAGATTTCTTCGATTGGGCAAATGTCTAAAAGTACTCGGCCGTGGGTGGCGAAGCCAACCTGCAAGACAAAGTCGAAGGCCGAGCGCGACAACATTTCCGTGGTTTTTGGTTCCAACCCAATCATCTGCCCAATTGCCATCAACCGATTTGCCACATCCGAACTGCTGTTGGCGTGAATCGTGGCTGCACCGGCATGGCCGGTGTTCAGAGCTTGAAGTAGAACAGCCAGTTCGGCACCACGCACCTCACCAATAACCAGACGATCAGGCCTCATGCGCAGCGCCTCGCGCAACAGACGATCAAGCGAGAGTTGCCCCCTGCCCTCGATGTTGGCTTGCCTGGTCTGCAAGGCGATTACATGCCCTTTGATTGGCAACAACTCGGCTACGTCCTCAAGCACAATGATGCGATCCGGTGCGGCCTCGGCAAGTAAAGCGCGCAGGAGCGTGGTTTTGCCCGAACCGGTAGGGCCGGAGACCAGAAAACTCTTGCGTTGCAAAACCATGCGATGCAACTCTTGAGCCTGCGCTGCCGAACAAAACTCCTGGGTAACCAAATCTTGAAGCGTCAGCAACTGCGGGCGATGGATGCGTATTGACAGCAGTGTGTTTTGCGATATTCCCGAGGCCAACGTGGCGTGCACTCGCATTTGCCCGAGCGACACATCGGCGCACGGGTTAGCTAGATCAAGGTGACGATCACCGGCGGCGATGAGTTGCCGGGCTGCCTCGGCAAGCGTCTCGGCATCGACAAAAGGCGAATCGGTTTGAACCAACCCCAAACCGGAATCCACCCAAACCTCCTCGGGGCCATTCACCAGCACGTCGGTGACCCCGGGCGCCGCTGCCAAATCAAGCAGTGGGTCATAGATTCTGGAGGGTCGCATGCATCTAGATTGCCCAGAGCAACGGAGTTTCGAAGCCGGGAAGTTGCGAATTGTGGTTAAAAAGGGGCGCCAGGTTCTGGGGGAGAACCTGGCGCCAGGCGATAGCCGATTGGGGGGAATCATGCTATCGCAGGTCAACAATAAAGCTGACTTAGTAATACTAAAGGATTTGTTTCTCGAATGGAAACATTAACGGAAAATAATCTGCTTTTTTTGCGAGAGCGGTCTCGCAGCATCCTCGTCGCAGCTTTCTGCTAACGTGTGAATATTTGCATGATGCTAATAAAACAAAGGACAAAGATGTCAGACAGCGGCAGCATTTCCAATCTAGGCTCCGCCATCAGAAGGTTTGAACCTTCCAGTGAGTTTGCTGAAGCAGCAATCGCAAAACCCGGAATCTACGAGCACGCGGCCAGCAACCGCCTCGATTTTTGGGCCGAACAAGCTCGATCCCTGCACTGGCACAAGCCATTTACCAAAACGCTCGACTGGTCTGACGCGCCGTTCGCCAAATGGTTTGAAGACGGCGAACTAAACGTTGCCTACAACTGCCTCGACAGGCACGTGCTCGCCGGAAACGGCGATAGAGTGGCCCTCCTTTTTGAAGGCGAACCGGGCGACACCAAAACCTATACCTACGCAGAACTTACCCAAGATGTTAAAAAAGCCGCCAACGTGCTTATCGGCCTTGGTATTTCAGCCGGCGAGCGCGTTGCCATTTACCTACCAATGATCCCCGAAGCCATCATCGCAATGCTCGCGGTTGCCCGCATCGGGGCCGTGCACTCCGTGATTTTCGGTGGTTTCTCGGCCGAGGCTCTTTCCACGCGCATCAACGACGCCCACGCCAACCTGGTAATCACCGCCGACGGTGGCTTCAGAAAGGGCAAAGCCTTTGCCCTCAAGCCCGCGGTTGACGAGGCACTTGAGAACGTGAACACATCCAGCGTAGAAAATGTTCTTGTGGTTCGCCGCACCGGTGAATCGGTGGCCTGGGTCGAGGGCCGTGACCACTGGTGGCATGAGGCGATGGATGCTGCCGAAGTCGAGCACGAAGCACAGGCCTTCCCTGCCGAAAACCCGCTCTTCATTCTTTACACCTCTGGCACAACCGGAACCCCAAAGGGCATTTTGCACAGCTCCGGTGGCTATCTGACCCAAGCTAGCTACACTCACCGAAACGTTTTTGACCTGCACCCCGAAACCGATGTGTACTGGTGCACCGCCGACGTTGGCTGGATAACCGGTCACAGCTACGTGGCATACGGCCCACTCGCCAACGGCGCCACCCAGGTGATTTACGAGGGAACCCCGGATGCCGCGCTAACCGATGGCAAAACCGGAACCGGTCGCTGGTGGCAAATCATCGAAAAGTACGGCGTGACCATTTTGTACACCGCCCCAACCGCGATTCGCGCATTTATGAAGGCCGGTCGCGAGATTCCAGACCGCTTTGACCTTTCGAGCCTGAGACTGCTTGGCTCGGTCGGCGAACCAATAAATCCTGAGGCTTGGATGTGGTACCACGATGTAATCGGAGGCACTCGCTGCCCAATAGTTGACACCTGGTGGCAAACCGAAACCGGTGCCATCATGATTTCGCCGCTGCCAGGAATCACCTCAACCAAACCCGGATCCGCACAGGTTGCGCTGCCCGGAGTCAGCCTCGCGGTCTTGGACGACGATGGAAAACCCGTTGCAGCCGGTGAAGCCGGGTACCTAACCCTGACCGAACCTTGGCCATCGATGCTTCGCGGCATCTGGGGCAACCCGGATCGATACCGCGAGGCCTACTGGTCACGATTTGAAGGCCTCTATTTTGCCGGGGATGGCGCCAAACTAGACGACGACGGCGACATTTGGTTCCTCGGTCGCGTCGATGACGTCATGAACGTTTCCGGCCACCGCCTATCAACCACCGAAATCGAATCGGCACTGGTTTCACACCCATGGGTTGCCGAATCAGCGGTGGTTGGTGCAAGCGACGAGGTCACCGGTCAGGCCGTTGTTGCCTTCGTGATTTTGCGTCACGCTCACGCCCAAGAGGCTGAGTCGAAAGACCTCAGTCGCATCCTGCGCGATCACGTGACCAAAGAAATCGGAGCCATCGCTAGGCCTCGTCAGATCTTGGTGGTTGCCGAACTGCCAAAAACCAGATCTGGCAAAATCATGCGCCGGCTACTGCGCGACGTTGCAGAAAATCGTGCCGTTGGCGATGTGACAACGCTGGCCGATACCTCGGTGATGAATATCATCAGCCAGCAACAAGCGGCTGCGGCTGCGGCTGCGGCTGCGGCTAAGCAAACTCCACAATAAGTTCGACTTCAACGGCCGAATCAAGAGGAAGCGAAGCCACGCCAACCGCGCTGCGAGCATGAACTCCGATTTCACCAAAGACTTCAACCAAGAACTCGGATGCGCCATTCATCACCGCCGGCTGCCCGGTGAAATCGGAAACCGAGGCCACAAAGCCGACAACCTTGATGACCCGGGTGACTCGGTCTAGGTCGCCAATGGCGAGCTTGACCGCCGCGAGGGCATTCAACGCACAAAGCTTGGCAAGTTGATTGGCATCGGCTGGTGCAACGCATCCATCGTGCTCACCGACCTTGCCGGTAATAGCTAAGACTCCGCCAACAAAAGGCAGTTGACCGCTTGTGAAAACCAGGTTGCCACTGACCACAGATGGCACGTAGGAGGCAACCGGTTTGGCGACGGCTGGCAGTGGGTGACCGAGTTCAATCAGTCGAGATTCAATCTTGCTCATTATTTTTCCTCGAAACCTATGCCGTTTTAACCGGACGCTTCAGATATGCAATCAAACCACCCTCGGGGCCGGTAGCGATTTGAACCAGTTCCCAGCCCTCAGAACCCCAATGGTTTAGCACCATCGTGGTGTTGTGAATGTTTAGGGGGGTGGTGATGTATTCCCACTGGACCATATTTCAGCCTTCCGTCAGCGTTTAAAGGTAACCTAGAGTCTATGTCTGGGTCAAACGACAAATCCCGTGGTCGGGTAGCCGCTTTTTTTAGGTTCATTTCATGGAGCGCACTTGCGGGTGTGCTGGGAACCGCCGTGCTCACGCCGGCCATTGCCATCAGCGGAATCGCCATCACCACCGGCATCTCGGTGTTTGAAAACATGCCCGACTATATTAAGCCCGTGAACGCCGCCGAGGCTTCAACAATTTATGCAACCAAAAACGGCAAGCCGGTTGTGCTCGCAAACTTCTATAGCGAAAACCGAATCTCGGTGCCCTATGACAAAATCTCGAGCTATGCCATCAACGGTGCCGTCGCAACCGAGGACCCACGCTTTTATCAACACGGAGGTGTCGACTTTATCTCGCTCCTTCGAGCAACCGGGCAAAATGCTTTGAAGCCTGGATCTGGCCCGGGCGCTTCGACAATCACCATGCAATATGTTCGCAACAGTTTGGTTGAGGCAGCCGTCTTGGCTGGGGACGAAGCTGCAGCGCAGGCCGCCCGCGACCCGAACATCCCGCGCAAGCTTCGCGAAATCCGCTTGGCTCTGGCCCTCGAAAAGATTGCCAGCAAACAAGAAATCATGGCCGGTTACATGAACTTGGCCTTCTTCGGCAATCAACTCAACGGAATCGAAGCGGCAGCTAACTATTACTACGGCATTCACGCCTCACAGTTGAACCTTGCTCAGAGCGCCATGATGGTTGCAATGTTGAAGTCTCCAAATGACTACAAGCCGGACGTTGCGGAAAACTTGGTTCGAGCCAAGGGGCGTCGCGACTATGTAATCCAAAAGATGCAGGAAGCCGGCTACATATCTTCCGACGAAGCAAATCAGGCAATCGCAAGCCCGATTGAAGTAAACCTAACCAGCACTAAAAGCGGCTGTGAAGTCGACCAGACCACCGCATTCTTCTGTGACTATGTGGTCTGGACCATTCGAAACAATCCCGAATTCGGCCCAACACCGGAAGACCGCGAGACATTATTGCGCCGCGGTGGCCTAGAGATCTACACGACTCTTGACCCAACGGTGCAGACGGTGGCTGACAAGGCAACCAAAAAGTGGGCCCCGGCGAGCAATAAAGAGCGCATCGGTTCGGCAAGCGTTTCGGTGCAGGTTGGCACCGGGCGGATTTTGGCAATGGCAGAAAACCGCATCTTCGACCAAACCCAAACAACCAAGATCGGCCACACCTCAGTGAACTACGCGACCGATAGGGCCTACGGCGGATCCTCCGGCTTCCAGACCGGTTCGACCTACAAAATCTTCACGCTTGCCACCTGGTTGACCGCCGGCAAAAAACTAAATGATCACGTGGACGGCCGAGTTCGCGAATGGAATGCAACCGACTTTTCGGCTCGCTGTGGTGCCATTGGCGGAACTTGGAAGCCAAATAACATCGTCAAGGAACCCGAAGACCTATCTGTGGTTCAGGCCACCTCCATGTCGGTAAACACCGGGTTCGCGGCCATGGCCGCCCAACTCGACCTTTGCGACATCAGAGACACCGCGATGCGTTTTGGTGTTCACCGTGCCGATGGCAACGAGCTGATTTATTATCCATCGTCGATTCTTGGAGTCAACGAACTGTCGCCTTTGACCATGGCGGCGGCTGTTGCGGGCATTGGCAACAAGGGTGTTTTCTGCACCCCGGTAGCCATTGACTCGGTAAAGATTCGTCGCACCGGCGTGAACTTGGCCGTGCCAACCACCGATTGCAGCGCGGCCGTGTCACCTGAAGTTGCCGCCGGCATGACATATGCGATGCAGCGTGTTATCTCGGGTGGAACCGGTGGCGCGTCGAGCACCGGTGACGGCACTCCCCTAGCCGGAAAGACTGGAACCACCGACTCTGGCGTGCACACCTGGATGACCGGATTCTCAACCGCCGTTGGAACGGCAACCTGGGTCGGAAACGTCTCGGGCGCCAAGTCGCTGAGCGGCTTCCAACTGAATCACAAGGCAGCCAACACCGTGCGTCACGATATTTGGCGAACTATCATGAAGACCGTCAACAAGTTGTATAAGGGCGGGAAGTTCGACAATCCCCCGAAGTCAATGGTTGATGCCACGATGATCACAGTTCCAGACACCGCCGGAACCGCACCAGATGCGGCAAGCGAACTGATTAAGACAAGCGACTTAAACGCCAAAATCTCAACCAGTTACGTCACATCTTCGCTTCCAAGTGGAACTGTGGCCTACACGAAGCCGAGCGCCGGTCAGGTTGTTCCTCGCGGAACCCAAATCAAGATTGTGATTAGCAAGGGCGGCAAGGTCGTAGTACCAGACGTTGCTGGCATGACGGTGAGCAATGCTAAGAGCACGCTGCTAGCTGCCGGATTCTCGGCGGTTAGCGAACCGCAACCTTCACAGGGGCAGTACTTTCAACATTCCGCGACGGTGCCAGCCGGAAGCGTGATTGGCACCCTGCCGGCAGCGGGAACCCAGGCTGTTGGATCCGGTGCCATTTTGTTGATTATTTCCTCCGGACCGTAAATCTTGAACTTTTGGATTCAGCTTTTCATTGGCGTCGCAACGCTTGGCCTATTGGTTCTAATCTGGGCAACTCTCATCGAGCGGCGCCTGTTCACGGTGGTTCACGCCCCGATTGAAATCCTGGCTCCCGGTTCAAAAGAGATCACTGTCTTGCAAATCGGTGACATCCATCTGGCACCGTGGCAAAAACGAAAGATTCGTTGGCTACGT
>CANCKM010000041.1 GCA_947378555.1 Microbacteriaceae bacterium | reverse complement strand
AGCGCAACCGACTTGGCCAAGGATTCCCGTAATGTGCGAACCCTCTACGACTCCTATAAAACTCAGCGCGGTGCCTTACTGGTCGACGGTAGGGCAATCGCCGGCTCAATCAAAACCAACGACGCCTTTCATTACCAGCGCTATTACTCAAGCACCATCTATTCGGCGGTCACCGGTTTTTACAGTCTGAACCAGGGCACCACCGGTCTTGAGCACGCGATGAACGATTACCTATCGGGTCGAAACTCCTCCCAGTTTTTTGAGCAAATCAACGCCTTGCTCTCGGGCAACCCGGTCTCAGGTGCCTCGGTTGAACTGACCATTGACCCGATTGTTCAGCAGGCCGCCTGGGATGCCTTGGGCAAACTCAAGGGTGCCGTGGTGGCCATCGAACCGTCGACCGGCAACATCTTGGCAATGGTTTCAAAACCGGGCTTCGACGCCAACCGGCTAACGGTGCACGACTCGGCGAGAGCCGCCAAGGCTTATCAGTCGCTGCTCACCTCGGCAAGAAACCCACTCATCAACCGGGCAATCTCGGGTGACCTTTATGCACCCGGTTCGGTGTTCAAGATCATCGTTGCCTCGGCCGCCTTTGAAAGCGGAAAGTTCACCCCGAGCTCCAAGATTCCAAACCCGGCTAAATACCGCTTGCCCGGCACCAACACCTTTATCTATAACTCGGGCGAGGGTAAATGCGGCGGCAAAACCACCGTGACCATTGCCGATGCCCTCAAGTTCTCTTGCAACATTCCATTTGCCCAACTCGGTGTTTCACTCGGCCAAGATCGCATTCGCAGCCAAGCCCAACTCTTTGGCTTCGGCAAGAAACTCGATGTGCCACTAACCGTGACCCCAAGCATTTACCCAACCGCGATGGATGCCTCGCAAACCGCGCTCTCGGCATTCGGGCAGTATGACGTGCGCGTCACCCCGCTGCAGATGGCAATGGTTAGTGCAGCGATTGCCAACGGTGGTTCACTGATGACGCCGAACCTGATTGAGAATGTTCAGTCCTCAACCCTTTCGCTTCTAGTGCAACCAAAACCCACCGTTTTCTCGCAGCCGGTGAGTGGCGATACGGCTATCCGAGTGAAAAAAATGATGGTTGACGCGGTTGACAAAGGTGTGAGCTCCAACGGCAAGATTCCCGGAGTTTCGGTTGCCGGAAAAACCGGAACCGCACAAAATGGAAAAACCCAGCCCTACACCCTTTGGTTCACCGGATTCGCTCCGGCCGATAACCCAAAGGTTGCCGTGGCGGTTGTAATCGAAGATGGGGGCGGTATGGGGCAAAGCGGTTATGGAAACCTGCTAGCTGCACCAGTCGCACGCAAGGTAATGGAAGCGGTGTTGCGCAAGTGAAGCCAGAGGTTGGATTGCTCTACGGCGGTCGATACAAACTTGAAAGCCTGATAGCCACCGGTGGCATGGGCGAGGTTTGGCAAGCCAAGGATGAAGTGATTCTGCGCGAGGTTGCCATCAAGATTTTGAAGCAGGAATACATGGGTGACCCCGGGTTCCTCGAGCGCTTTCGCACCGAGGCCCGCCTGGCTGCCATGGTCAATCACGAAGGAATCGCCAACGTCTTCGACTATGGCGAAGACGGCGGTTCGGCCTACTTGGTTATGGAACTTGTGCCCGGCGATTCTCTGGCACGAATATTGGAGCGCGACACCAGCTTGCCGGCCGAGACCGTGCTCGACATCATTTCGCAAACCGCAAGGGCTTTACACGAAGCCCACCTAAACGGCCTGGTGCACCGCGATGTGAAGCCGGGCAACCTTTTGATTACGCCAGAGGGAATCGTCAAGATCACCGACTTCGGTATCGCGAGGGTTGCCGATCAGGTTGCACTCACCGTGGCCGGACAGGTAATGGGCACCGTTCAGTACCTTTCGCCTGAGCAGGCAACCGGCAAACCCGCGACCGCCTCGACCGACATTTACTCACTCGGCATCGTGGCATATGAGGCTCTGGCTGGTCGACGACCTTTCGGTGGCGATTCACAGATGGCCATCGCAATGGCGCAAATCAACGATGCTCCGCCGGCCCTGCCAGACACGGTGCCGCCTTTGGTTGCCGATTTGGTGCTGCGCTGTCTTGCAAAGAAACCGGCCCAACGCCCAGCCAGCGGGCTTGAACTTGCCAAACAGGCAGAGGCTCTCATGGCAAAACCGCGTTTCGAGAGCACCGACACCCAGGTGATGACGAGCATCGACTCCACCGAAACCACCGTTGTGACAACCAACGAGGAAGCCAGCCAAAAACCGGCCATTATTTGGCCTTGGATAGCCGTAATTGCACTCTTGTTGGTCACCGCGATATCAATCATTGTGGCCATCGTTATGGGTTCCGGGCCAAACCCGACCCCGTCCCCGACAAAAACCACAACCCCAACGCCAACCCAATCGGTCACGCCAACGGTTTCGCCGACCCCGACGCCAAGCCCCACCACGGTCGTTGTGCTGCAGGCCGATCTCATCGGGCGTGACATCAGTGACGCCTCGGCTTACCTATCCGAACTCGGGCTGAAATTCAATGCGGTTGCCGGCACGGCGGTTGCCTTCGATGACCCGCTTTTGGGCACGGTTTACTCGGCCGAACCACTCGGTCAACTGAATCTTGGCGACACTGTGACTTTGCTTTACTACGTGCAGCAACCCGACATTCCCGACCCAACACCAACCGTCACACCCTAAAGTCTAAATAGACTTGAATAAACGCATTACGAGATAACTGGAGCAGAACTTGGCTGAAAACCCGCGCATCATTGCCGGTCGCTATGAGGTCGGAAGCCTGATTGGGCGAGGCGGCATGGCCGACGTCTATGAGGGTGTCGACACCCGACTCGGTCGCGTGGTTGCCATCAAAGTTCTCAAGGCCGATTTGGCCAACGACCCAAACTTCGAATCTCGTTTTCGCGAGGAAGCTCAGGCTTCGGCTCGCATGGCTCACCCAACCATCGTTCGCGTCTATGACGCCGGCGAGGAACTATCCACCGACGGCAACGGCAACCCGGTTCGTCGCCCATACATCGTCATGGAATACGTGCGCGGCACCCTGCTTCGCGATCTTTTGCACAATCGCCGGCTCACTCAGCAAGAGGCGGTTGATTACACCACTGGCGTCTTGACGGCCCTCGAGTTCTCGCACCGCGCAGGCGTTATCCATCGTGATATCAAAGCCGCCAACATCATGATTGCCGAAAACGGTCAGGTCAAGGTCATGGACTTTGGCATTGCGCGCGCAATCTCAGAGGGCTCGAGCACTCAGGCCCACACCAGCGGAATAGTTGGCACCGCCCAATATTTCTCGCCAGAACAGGCCCGCGGTGAGCAAGTTGACGCTCGCACCGACCTGTATTCAACCGGCGTGCTGCTCTATGAAATGCTTGCTGGGCGCCCACCCTTCAAGGGTGAGACCGCCGTCTCGGTTGCCTACCAGCACGTGAGCGAGGCCGTGACCCCACCATCGGTTCACAACCCGGCGATAAGCCAGGCGATGGATGCGGTTGTGCTGCGGGCACTTGCCAAGGATCGCAACGATCGTTTTCAGACCGCCGAGGAGTTTCGCGACGGCCTGTTGGCTGCGGCGCAGTCAAATGGCAACCGCACCGTTGAAGTGGCCCCGATCGTTGCCGCGCCGGTTGCACCCGCTGCACCGACCGAACAGATTGACCCGTTCGATGCCTTCGAGGCAATGCTTCGCGAGGCAAGTGGTGAGGCAACCGGTGGGATTGAGACCGTTGCCGTTCAGCACGAACCAGAAGTGGTTGTTGCAGACCCGATTTTGCCAATTGACTCAGCGCTCAGCCCGGCCCCGGCCGAACCAAGGATTGAGCACGTTGGCCTGAATAGTCATGAGCCACGCCGCTCGGCTGCCGACACCGAACTCTTGAATACCCAGACCAACCCATTCGCCAGCCTCGGCGTTGATCTTGGGCGGGCAACCACCGACACCGAGCGGGCAAGGCGCGCTCCACAGATGAGCAACCGACAGACCGGGCTTCTGTGGGGTGCCGGTTCCGGTCTCATAGTTGTGGTTTTTGGCCTGATCATTTGGTTGTTCACCCTCGGGCCAATCAATATCCACATCGAACCAACCGCCTCTGGTGTTGCCGTTGCCGATGTTGTGAACCAGCCTTACCAAAG
Source organism: Microbacteriaceae bacterium (assembly GCA_947378555.1). GTDB lineage: Bacteria > Actinomycetota > Actinomycetes > Actinomycetales > Microbacteriaceae > Rhodoluna. The sequence continues at coordinate 7,868 of CANCKM010000041.1, read as the reverse complement.
TGGCTACGACGCCCTGATTGCCCAAAAACTCTTGGTAATCAAGACCTACGAAACCAGCGATACGGTAGCCGCCGAAACCATCATTCGCACCGATCCGGCTGCCGGAGTTCGAGTTTCTGACAACACCACCATCACCGTTTACGTTTCATCCGGCAAAAACATGGTGAAAATGCCAAACCTGGTTGGTATGTCTGAGGAAGAGGCCACTGCCGCGCTTCAGATTGCCAAGCTAACGCTTGGAACGATTACGCCAGCCAACAGCGCAAGCCTCAAGGCAGGCACCATTATTTCGACCGATCCAATGGTGAACGTTTCGATTGCCGAAGGCAGCATCGTGAACCTAATCAGCTCAAACGGCAAGGTCATGGTTCCCGATGTCACAAACCTAGATATCTCCGAGGCGAAAAATAAGCTGACCGCGGTTGATGTTGGCCTAACGGTTTCGGTTGACACCATCGATGTCTGCAGCACCACGCTTGGAACCATCGTGCAGAGTCAGTCGATTTCTCCTGGCCTCACCGCCCAGCGGTCGGCCATCGTACTTTACGTGGAGTGCTTGCCCTAAAGCTTTTTAGAAACGCACCATCGGCGACAAACCCTTGGCTCGCTCGGCTGCGCCTGCGAGACCAACACTTTCGAGCCAGTTTCCTAGCATTTGGTAGCCGTCTTGGGTGAGCACCGATTCCGGGTGAAACTGCACGCCGTAAATCGGCTTGCTAACGTGTTGCAAACCCATGATCACGCCGCCCTTTGCCATTGATCCATCGGCGTTTTTAGCTGGCACGGTTCGGCTGGTGACAATCAGGTCGGCCGGCACCGTCGAATCGACCACCGCGAGCGAGTGATAGCGGGTTGCCGTGAACGGATTGGCCACGTTGTTATAAATCAAACTGTCATCGTGGCTGACCTGGCTGGTTTTGCCATGCATCAGCTCTTCGGCACTGGTGACGGTTGCCCCCATGGCCTCGGCGATTGCCTGGTGGCCAAGACACACCCCAAAAATCGACTGACCGGTTTGCAAAGCCTCTTTAACAATGGCGATGGATAACCCCGCATCAGCCGGAGTTCCTGGCCCGGGCGAAATCAGCACGGCATCGTATTTGGCAAGTAGCGCGGGCATTTCAGCCTCACTCACGGCGTCGTTTCTTAACACCTCGGTCTCGGCACCCAGTTGCTGCAGGTACCCGTTTAGGGTGTAAACGAAACTGTCGTAATTGTCTAAAACTAGAATCTTGGTCATCAGACTTTAAGCCTAGTTATAGAATTGCGTCATGCCTACATCAAGCAGCCGTAAATCAGTCAAGTCCCGCAAGTCGAGCGATGCTCAAAAGCAGCAGGTCAACCGTGACGACCTTCCGAACCCGGTGTGGTTCAAGCCGGTCATGTTTGGTTTCATGCTTCTTGGCCTGGCCTGGATCTTGACCTTCTACATCAGCAGCGCGCAGTTGCCTCTGGGTGCGGCCTTCCCAGCGGTCGACATCAAAAACTGGAACATCCTGGTTGGCTTCGGAATCGCAATGGTCGGTTTCGTAATGGCCACTCGCTGGAAGTAGTTAAATCCCGGGCACCATTTTTGTGATTGCCCCAATAACAGTCAGCACCACCAAGCCAGCGGCAACGGCCACTAGCAACAGCGCCTGGGTTTTCTGCGCCCTGACACTTCTGGTTCGGGTGTAGATATAGGCGACCAAACCGCCAACCATGAGGCCACCTAGGTGCGCCTGCCAAGCAACGTTTGGAACCATGAATCCCAAGAAAAGGTTGATTGCGATTACGCCAACCAATTGGTTGGTATTGCCACCGAGGGTTCGAGCAATCACAAAATAGGCGGCCATTAGGCCGAAGATGGCGCCTGAGGCGCCAACCACCCAAGAATCCAATGGCGACAGCCAAAGCACGCCGACCGATCCACCGAACAGGGCTAAGAAGTAAAGGGCGGCGTATCTGACCCGGCCAATCAATGGCTCGATTCCGCGACCAAAAATGTACAGCGAGTACATGTTGAACAAAAGATGCAGCGGTGAAGACCAGTCGTGAACAAAACCGGTGGTGATCATGCGCCAAGGCTGTGCCACTGTGGCATAAGGCACATATGCCAAAAGGTTGCTAACCACAGAACCCGGGATTACTTGCAAACCCCAGACCAATACGCAGGTGGCAATGATTACGTAGCTGACCAGGGGAGTTTGCGAAGACGCGCGACGCAGCATTCTTGCTGGTCGCGCGCCCCCGGCGTGTTCTGGGCAAACGAAGCCAACTGGGGCTTCGGTTTGGCACTCAGGGCAAATGAAACGGTCGCAGCGTTGGCAACGAACGTAGGCTTCGCGATTTGGGTGCCGATAACAAACCATTTTTTGCTTAGGCAGCTTCGATGGTGATTGATTCGATTACAACCTCTTCGACAGGCTTGTCGTTGGCGCCGGTTTCGACACCCTCGATCTTGTCGACGATTGCCTTTGAAGCCTCGTCTGCAACCTCACCGAAAACGGTGTGCTTTCCAAACAACCAGGTGGTTGGGGCGGTTGTGATGAAGAACTGCGATCCGTTGGTGCCCGGGCCAGCATTGGCCATGGCCAACTTATAAGGCTCGTTGAAGTTGAGCTCGGCGTTGATCTCGTCGCCGAACTGGTAGCCAGGGCCACCCATGCCGGTGCCGGTTGGGTCGCCACCCTGAATCATGAAGTTGGTGATGATGCGGTGAAAAATCACTCCGTTGTAAAGCGGGGTGTCGGTCTTGGTAGCACCGGTGCGAGGGTCGCGCCACTCGATGGTTCCGGTTGCTAGGCCGATGAAGTTTTCAACGGTCTTGGGGGCGTGGTTGCCAAAGAGGTTAATCTTGATGGCACCGTGGTTGGTGTGCAAAGTTGCAACGGCTGTATGTGTAGTCATGCCTCTATTCTCGCATTTCAGTTGGATTGCGCGTGGCAGACTATTCTCATGGCGAACATCGACGAGCGTGAACTCGGTCAAATGTTGGTGTCTAAAGCCAAATCTCAAACCGTTCAGGTTGATGTGGGCAAGGTTTCACGTGGTTCCTTTTTCACCACCGACACTTCGTGGCTGACCGACTCGGTTCGCAGTTTTCTAACCGAGGCCTTTGCCACGGTCAACTCGGCCCTCGACCCTTTTGCCGGCGACGGTCACTTGCTGCAACTGCTGCACGCCGAGTTTGGTGTGGCAACCCATGGTTTTGATATTCACGGTGACCGCTGGCCCAATAACGACAGCCTGCTAGATATTCCCAACATTCAGCGCTCGGTGATTGTCACGAACCCACCGTATTTGGCGAATCATTCAGCCAAGCGCAAGGGAGTTCAAAGCCTGACGCTGCAATACTTTGCCGGGGGGCGCGACAACCTATACAAGGTTGCCCTAGACCGCTGCCTCGAAAGTGCCGACTTCGTGGTTGCCATCATTCCCGAGACCTTTCTGCTCGCCGACTACCCCTTCGATCGCTTGGTTTTGGCATCGGTCATTGAACAGGCTCTTTTTGCCGACACCGATGCCCCGGCCCTTGTCGCCTGTTTTGCACCCGTGGGTCTTGGCCTTGGCAGATCAGCGCCGGTTTACGTCAGCGATCGCCCGGTCGGGACCCTGAGGAGGATTTTGGCAAGCCGTTTGCCAAGCGGCACGAGCCAGCGCCGGATGCGCTTCAATGAGCCAACCGGTCGAATCGGTTTTCGGGCCGTCGATGGCACCGCGGTTGGCGAACGCATTCGCTTCATGCCGGCCGAGGATTTCAGCTATCCACGCAGCGGGGTCAAGGTTTCGAGTCGCCTGATGACCTACCTGGAAATTTTTGACTTGGATGCCGCCGAGCTACCGAGGTTTTGTGCGCAAGCCAATGAGTTGCTCGAATCGATCCGCAACGAATCACAAGATTTGGCACTTGCCCCATTCAAGGGCAACAACAAGGCGGGTCGGCGCAGACGCCGGTTGGATTACGAACTGGCTCGGCGCATTTTGTTGGGCACCCTAGAGGATGGCAAATATGACTGAGCAAACAACCAAGCGACCGGTTTGGATGACCAAAAATCTGGTGACTCTCTCTTGGGTTTCGTTGCTTCAAGATGCGGCAAGCGAGATGCTTTACCCAATTTTGCCAATATTCCTGAACACCGTTCTTGGCGCTCCGGCGGCAGTTGTCGGTGCCATCGAGGGCGCTGCCGAAGCAACTGCGGCCGCCACCAAACTTGCCAGTCGCTGGCTAAATCGCTTCATGCCTCGCAAGGTAATGGTGTTTTTGGGCTACTCCGGCGCCGCCCTAGGAAAGGTAATCATCGCCCTCGCCGGTTTTTGGCCAGTGGTGTTGCTCGGCCGAATCGTTGATCGCCTCGGCAAAGGCTTGCGCTCGGCCCCGCGAGATGCCCTTTTGGTTCAGGGCGTCGATGCCAAAAACCGAGGGCGGGTTATCGGCTTTCACCGAAGCGCCGACACCCTCGGTGCCGTAATCGGGCCGCTTTTGGCTCTTGCCCTGCTCGCCATTTTCGACAACAACCTGCGCCCGGTGCTGTGGTTTGCGGTTGCCCCCGGAATCATATCGGCGGTGCTGGTTTTGCTGGTCAAAGACGATCAGCCGAGGCAACGGTCCGAGAAGGTCGCCAAGCCGATTGTGGTCGCGGCTGCAAAAACCACATCCATCGTCTCGTCACTTTCCAAGGTCAGTCGCCTGAACCTAGCGATTGCGCTAATCGTCGGTTTTGGGCTCGTCAACTTTTCAGACGCCCTCGTGCTTTTACACCTAAGTCAAGAGGGTTTTAGTCTGCAGTGGGTGATCGGCAGTTATTTGTTATTCAACATTTCTTATGCGCTGCTTAGCTTTCCGGCTGGCATGCTCAGCGATCGCATGGCACCGCATCGGGTTTTTGCACTTGGCATGTTGGCGTTTGCTATCGCCTACGGCGGGCTGGCCCTAACCAGCGATAAGATCTGGACGCTTGGCTTGGTGGTTATCTACGGTGCCTTCGCGGCGGTCAATGACACGGTCGGCAAATCCTGGGTGTCGAAGTTGGCACCCGATGACCGTCAACTCTGGGCGCAGTCGAGACTGCAGGGCCTCAGTGGTTTTGCGATTTTAATCTCTGGAATCTGGGCCGGGCTTACCTGGAACCTGGGGTCGGGTTTCGGAACCTTCCCGCTTGCGATTTCGGCAGCCCTCGCGCTGGTGTTCGCTGGCGTTTTGGCAACTCGCAAGTTTTAGGGTTTGAAGACCCGACCGTATCCATCGATTTCATAGACCCGGATGTAATCCACCAAAAGTTGTGATTCGGTCGCCAGTTCTGGGTCGACCTCGCCACCGAGGTGACCGCCGACGGCCATGTTCAGCAAGAAATAGAACGGGTGATTGAAGACCCATTCGTTTGGGGCAACCGCGGAGGCTTCGGCGCGAAAGTACTCTTTGCCGTCGAGGAACCAAACCATGTGATCTGGCTTCCATTCGATTGCAAAGACGTGCCAGTCATCGGCAACCGGATCTGGCAAATCAATGGTCGTGCCGTGGCCATCGTCGCCAAAGTAGCCGGGGCCGTGAAGGGTTCCATAGATTGTGTTTGGGCGGCGACCGATGAACTCCATTATGTCGATTTCGCCACAGAGCGGCCAGGTGTGCTCGCCGATGTCATCACCGAGCATCCAGAAGGCAGGCCAAAGACCGACGCCACCCGAAACCTTGGCGCGAATCTCGTAGCGACCGTATTCGAAGTGCAGTTTGTGGTGGGTGACGATTCGACCGCTGGTGAACTGTGCCTTACCGTAATAGGTGTCTGGGGCGGTAGCCGGGTTGGTCTTTTTTGCGGTGATCACGAGCGAGGAATCGCCATCCATCGCGGTGTTTTCGGGTTGGTAACTCTCTAGCTCTTGGTTGCCCCAGCCGGGGATGCCAAACTGGCTGCCGTCACCGTTTTCGTATTCCCAAAACTCGGGGTCGGGCAGTTGCCCAGACTCCCCATCAAACTCTTGCGCCCACAGCAGTTTTAGCTGTGATTGGTTGTCATCTTGAGCTGAACTCATGTTGGACCCTCTTTGGTTTATTGCTCGCATCGGGGCTGGCGGAACACCCGATTATTTTTTTACTCTATCCGATTTGAGATAGTGGTTTTGCTCGTCGTTTTAGGTCAGCAGTAAATCCGCAGCCTTTTGTAGTTCGGGTGCCAAGAACCTATCGTGGCTTGCGGGGTCGACCACGCCGCGAAGTTTCGATCTCAAGGCACCGGTGATAGCCGCCGGCTTTAGTGGAGCCCGCTGATCTAGGGCGGCCGAGGCTGCCACTAGCTCGATTGCCAAAATCATGCGCAGGTTATCGAGCGAACGACGCAGTTTGCGGGCGGCGTGCCAACCCATCGAAACGTGATCTTCTTGCATCGCAGAGGACGGTATCGAATCCACGCTTGCCGGCACAGCTAGGCGCTTGCAATCGCTGACCAGGCCGGCCTGGGTGTACTGGGCAATCATCAGGCCGGAATCAACCCCCGGGTCAAGAGCCAAGAACGGGCTGAGCCCATTCGAGCGGTGATGGTCGAGCATGCGATCGGTGCGCCGTTCGGCAATCGAGCCTAGATCGGCAACCGCGATGGCCAAGAAATCCAGAACGTAGCCAACGGGAGCACCATGGAAGTTGCCGTTGCTGGTGACCTCCCCGGATTCCAAAACCACCGGGTTATCAACAGTCGCGGCCAACTCGCGGGTTGCAACCAGGCGCGCATGTTCGGCGGTGTCACGCACGGCTCCCGTGACCTGCGGGGCACAACGCAGCGAGTAGGCATCTTGCACTCGGCCATCACCCTCACGATGCGAAGCGACGATGGATGATCCGGCAAGCGCGGCAAACATATTGGCAGCACTCTTGGTTTGCCCGGGGTGTGGTCGAAGCGGTTCGTGAAGTTCCGGTCGGAATACTCGGTCGGTGCCGAGCAAACCCTCAACGCTCATTGCCGCAATCACGTCGGCATAGTCGCAGAGCCGGTCGAGGTCATCGAGCGCCAAAAGCAGCATTCCCAACATTCCATCGGTTCCGTTGATGAGGGCCAGACCCTCTTTTTCTTGTAGTTCCACCGGAGTGATTGCCGCCTCGGCCAAGAGTTCGGCAACCGGTCGCTCGACGCCATGCGCGTCGCGGGCTCGACCCTCACCCATCAAGACAAGTGCGCAGTGGGCAAGCGGTGCCAGGTCTCCGCTGCAACCGAGCGAACCAAACTCGTGAACCACCGGGGTGATGCCGGCGTTTAGTAGGTCTGCCATGGTCTGGGCAACGATTGGGCGAATGCCGGTGCGGCCTGATGCCAAAGTCTTTAGTCGCAGCAGCATCAGGGCGCGAACCACCTCGCGCTCAACCTCGGGACCCATTCCCGCGGCGTGTGAGCGAATCAGCGACTTTTGCAACTGCACCCGATCGGCGAGGGCAATGTGCCGCTGTGCCAAAGCGCCGAAGCCGGTCGAGACCCCGTAAACCGGATCAGGCGAGGCAGCCAAGCGCTCGATATGTTCGCGGGTGGCCGCCATTTTTTGCTGCGACTCGGCCGATATTTCCACCGTCGCATCTTGCCTTGCAACGGCAACCACATCGGCCGCGGTCATGCCACGTGAGTTGATGATTATTTTCATTTTGCCTTCCTGCCGGCAATCCAGGTTTGTTCAACCAGGTTCACGCCGGGGCGATAACTTAGGTGCACGTAGCTTGGGGCTTTTAGCAGCACGAGGTCGGCTCGGGCACCGACACTCAGGTGCCCAATGTCGGTTCGGCGCAGCGCCTTGGCCCCGCCGGCGGTTGCCGACCAGAGCGCTTCGGCCGGGCTCATGCGCATTTCGCGCACGGCGATTGCAATACAAAACGCGATGGATGTCGTAAAGCTCGACCCCGGGTTGCAGTCGGT
>CANCKM010000040.1 GCA_947378555.1 Microbacteriaceae bacterium | reverse complement strand
TATTATTGACCTATGTCTTCTATGCCAGTGACGCAAAAATCCACAGCCGTTATCAACCGACCTAGCGCTACCTCAGTTGGCACTATAGTTTGGCTCGGTTCCGAGGTGATGTTCTTCGCCGGTCTGTTCGCAATGTACTTCAGCCTGCGCGCCAACTCCCCCGCCATTTGGGCCTTCGACACCGAAAAACTTAACGTTCCGTTCGCCCTGACAAACACTCTGATCCTCGTGGCATCATCGTTCACGGCTCAGTTTGGCGTGTTTGCTGCCGAACGCATGCAGCCTCGTGCCACCGGAAAGTCCCTCGTGAAGTGGGGAATGGTCGAGTGGTTCTTCTTGAGCTACCTTCTCGGTGCAATCTTTGTCGCCGGTCAGGTTTGGGAGTACGCAACTCTCATTTCCGAAGGCGTAATGCTGAGCTCCAACTCTTATGGCAGCGCCTTTTACATCACCACCGGTTTCCACGCTCTTCACGTGACCGGTGGCCTGATTGCGTTCCTGCTGATCATCGGCAGAACCTTTGCGGCTAAGAAATTTGGTCACTACGAAGCAACCGGCGCAATCGTCGTTTCGTATTACTGGCACTTTGTCGATGTGGTCTGGATCGGACTCTTCCTCATCGTCTACGTCTTGAAATAAGCAGAACTCGGAGAACTTGAACATGGCAATCCAGAAACGCAAAGCAAAATTCAACCGTCGTTCACCTATCGCAGCCGCCATCGTGCTGGCTGCCGGATTGCTGCTTAGCGGAGGCGGCTATGCCATAGCCTCGTCCGCGGTTGCGGCAGAGGCAGCACCAAATGCGGCAGACATCGCCGAGGGCCACAAGCTGTTCCTCGCGAACTGTGCCTCCTGCCACGGCAAGAACGCCGAAGGAACCCAGAATGCTCCAAGCCTGATTGGTGTTGGAGCCGCTTCGGTGGACTTCCAGGTCAGCACGGGTCGCATGCCGGGTGCCGCATCAGGCCCTCAGCTCGAAGTCAAGCCGGTTCAGTTCAACGCTTCACAGACCGCCAAAATGGCCGCCTACGTCGCTTCACTGGCTCCAGGGCCGGCAATTCCAGACGCCTCACTGATAGCCGCAAACGGCGACTCAACTAGGGGTGGCGAGCTGTTTCGCATTAACTGCGCAATGTGTCACAACGCAGCTGGTGCCGGCGGCGCTCTAACTCAGGGCAAGTACGCGCCGAACCTCATGGGCGCAAACCCGAAAGAGATTTACGAGGCGCTTATCACTGGCCCACAAAACATGCCGGTGTTCAACGACGCCAACCTAACCCCCGCCGACAAAAATGATGTCATAACTTATTTGATGTTTCTGGAATCAAACCCATCCCCCGGAGGTAATGAACTAGGGAACCTCGGGCCGGTAGTTGAGGGCTTGTTTGTTTGGCTCGCGGTATTGGGTGGAATCATCGGCATCACGGTTTGGCTCGGCGCAAAATCGAACTAAACCCGAACACAAAAGTCTTAAGTAAATCAAAGGGAGCATCGAAGTGAGCGATTCAGAGCACGACTACGGCACCGGTCTAGCGGTTGTCACCGATGACGTCGTGAAGAACCCGGGTATCGAACCACACCGCGTTCGCATGACCGATAAGAGCGTGAAGCACGAAAACAGAGCGTCCCGACAGGTGACCGCGATGTTCTTGGCGTCAATCGCGGGCAGCGCGTTCGCAATCTACGCCTACTTCGCGTTCCCAATCACCGCCGAGCTCTTGACAGTTCGGGTTTCTACCCTTTTGCTCGGTTTGGGAATGACGCTTGGTCTGTTCGGAATCGGCTTCGGCGCAGTGCACTGGGCCAAAACTTTGATGCCAGACGCTGAGGTCGCTGAAGACCGCCACATCACCCGTGGCTCTGAGGAAGTACGTGCTCGAGCCATCGAAATCATCAAACTAGCCGACAGTGAGTCTGGTTTCTCAAGACGCAAGCTAATCCGACGCAGCCTGTATGGCGCACTGGCGTTCTTCCCACTTCCAGCCATCATGCTTTTCGGAGACCTTGGGCCAAACCCGGCCGACACCCTGCGCCACACCATGTGGAAGGCGGGAACTCGACTAACCAAGGATCCAACCGGTACTCCAATCAAGGCATCAGATGTCACAGTTGGCTCGGTATTCCACGTGATTCCAGAGGGACTGTCAGATTTGAGTGAGCACAAGCTAGAAGAGAAGGCCAAGGCTGCCGTACTTCTAGTGCGATTGAACCCCGAGGACCTAAAGGAAGCGGAAGACCGCAAATCTTGGTCCTACGACGGCATTGTTGCTTACTCGAAAATCTGTACCCACGTTGGCTGCCCGGTTGCTCTCTACGAACAACACACCCACCACCTGCTTTGCCCATGCCACCAGTCAACCTTCGACGTGACCGAGGCCTGCAAGGTAATCTTTGGGCCAGCTTCTCGCCCACTGCCACAACTGCCAATCGCGGTTGATTCAGAGGGCTACCTGATTGCACAAAGTGACTTCACCGAACCTGTCGGCCCTAGCTTCTGGGAGCGCAAGATATGAGCACCGCATCTAACACGCAAAAAAAGGGTGGTTTCCTAGCGGGAACCGCGAACTACCTTGACGAACGAGTCGGCGTAGCCGGAATACTCAAGGAATTCGGTCGCAAGGTATTCCCTGACCACTGGTCATTCATGCTGGGTGAAGTCGCCCTTTACAGCTTCTTGGTGCTGCTGCTTTCGGGCACCTTCCTAACCTTCTGGTTCCAACCATCAATGGCAGTAGTCGAGTACAACGGCGTTTTCGCACCTCTCAAGGGCGCCGAAATGTCGATTGCCTACGCTTCGACACTAGACATCTCATTTGAGGTGCGCGGTGGTTTGCTGATGCGCCAGGTACACCACTGGTCAGCGCTGCTATTCGTCGCGGCGGCCGGTTTGCACATGCTTCGAGTCTTCTTCACCGGAGCCTTCCGCAAGCCTCGTGAAATCAACTGGGTAGTTGGCTTTGCACTCTTCGTTTTGGGCATGGCTGCCGGCTTCACCGGCTACTCACTGCCAGATGACTTGCTTTCCGGAAACGGTCTGCGAATCATTGACGGAATGATCAAGGGTCTGCCGGTTATTGGCGCCTATACCTCTTCACTGCTCTTCGGTGGCGAGTTTCCGGGTGAAACCATCGTGGCTCGACTCTATGGACTGCACATTCTTTTGGTGCCGGCCCTGATTTTGATCTTCATCGTGATTCACCTCTTTATGGTGGTCATTCACAAGCACACCCACTACTCGGGCCCGGGTCGCACCGACTCGAACGTGGTTGGCTACCCACTGATGCCGGTTTACGTTGCAAAGGCTGGTGGGTTCTTCTTCCTCGTCTTCGGCGTAATCATGCTCGTTGCGGCGACCTTCACAATCAACCCGGTTTGGAACTACGGTGGCTATGACCCATCGCCGGTTTCAGCGGGAACCCAGCCTGACTGGTACATCGGATTCCTAGATGGAGCACTGCGTCTGGCACCGAGCCACCTTGAAGTTGTTGACGCCTTTGGCTTCACCTGGGCCTTCAACATCCTGCTTCCGATGATTGTCGGTGTTGGTCTTCTAGCAGTCGTAGCCGTCTACCCGTTCATCGAAGGCTGGGTGACCGGAGACAAGCGTGAGCACCACGTTCTTGACCGCCCTAGAAACGCGCCTGTTCGCACCGCTATCGGTGCAGCTGGAGTGACCTTCTATGCCGTACTTTGGGCCGGTGCCAGCACCGACCTCATCGCTACCAACTTCAAGACCTCTTTGAACCAGGTTCTGACAACCATGCAGATTTCGCTCTTCGTTCTGCCGGTTCTTGCCTTCTGGATCACCAAGCGGGCCTGTCTAGCGCTGCAGCGTAAGGATCGAGAGATTGTTTTGCACGGTCGCGAAAGCGGTCGAATCGTAAGACTCCCTCACGGCGAGTACGTCGAGGTCCACGAGCCACTTGAAGAGTTCGAACTCTACAAGTTGGTTGACTTCAAGGCTTACCAGCCAACCTTGGCTAGGCCTAACGCCCAGGGCAAGATCACCATTCGCGCCAGAATCAGAGCAGGATTGTCGAGATTCTTCTTCGAAGATCGCATCATGCCGGTAACCGGTTCGGAGCTAGAGGCTGCGCAACATGATCACGGCCCAGCAATCGAATCTCAAGAGACCAAGGCGCTCCACTAAGACTAAGGCTTCAATAAAAAAAACCCTCGGGTCTGTCGTTTAGACGGGCCCGAGGGTTTTTTAGTTCTTGTGAGCAGCCTATTCGGCAGCCCTCTGGATGATAAGCTCACGAACTCGAGCAGCGTCTGCGGTGCCCTTCATGGCCTGCATGACAGCTCCGATTACCGCACCGGCTGCCTGAAGCTTGCCCTCACGAATCTTTTCGAGCACGTCCGGTTGCTTAGCAAGCGCCGCGTCGATGGCAGCCAATAGCGCTCCGTCATCCGACACCATTTCCAAACCACGATCGGTAACTATTTGACCAGGGCGCCCCTCGCCGGCGAGAACCCCGGTGAGCACCTCTCGTGCCATGCGGTCGTTGATCTTTCCGCTCTCAACCAGGTTGGCCAGCTCAACGACATCCGAGGCGGAGATTGAAAGTTCGCTTACCTCTTTGTCCTCTGCGTTCGCAATGCGGGCAATCTCACCGGTCCACCACTTGCGAGCAGCCTGTGGCTTCGCGCCGGCGGCAACGGTCTCCTCTATCGGGTCCATGAGCCCAGCATTCACAACATCGCGGAATTCGAGATCGCTGAAGCCCCAGTCGAGTTGAAGACGCTTGCGTCTAGCGGCCGGTTGTTCAGGAAGCTTGGCGCGCAACTCTTCAACCCACTCGGCAGAAGGCTGCACCGGCACCAAGTCTGGCTCGGGAAAGTAGCGGTAGTCATCTGCATCAGACTTTGGTCGACCACTGCTGGTGGCGCCTCTGTCTTCATGCCAGTGTCGAGTCTCCTGAGTGATTGTTCCGCCCTTGGCCAGAATGGCAGCCTGACGCTGAATCTCATAGCGAACCGCACGCTCGATTGATCGCAGTGAGTTGACGTTCTTGGTTTCGGTTCTGGTTCCAAGCTTCTCTTGACCGTGAGGTCGGATTGAAACGTTGGCATCGCAACGCACGTTTCCGCGCTCCATGCGGGCATCCGAAACGCCAAGACCCTTTACCATTTCACGGATTAGGCGAACGTAGGCGGCAGCAAGTTCCGGAGCCTCTGCTCCCCCACCGTAGATCGGCTTAGTTACAATCTCGACCAGAGGAACTCCCGCACGGTTGTAGTCAACCAGAGAGTACTCGGCACCTTGGATGCGACCGGTGTTGCCACCAATATGGGTCAGCTTGCCTGCGTCCTCTTCCATGTGGGCCCGTTCGATGGCAACGGTGAAAAACTTGCCACTTGGAACCTCAACCGAGATTTCACCCTCGAAGGCAATTGGTTCGTCGTACTGAGAGGTCTGGAAGTTCTTCGCAAGGTCTGGGTAAAAATAGTTCTTGCGGCTGAATCGGCCGTTGGGTGCGATTTGGCAACCCAAGGCCAAACCGATGCTGATGCTCGATTCGATGGCGCGACGATTCACTGCTGGAAGAGACCCTGGCAAACCGATGCAGATTGGGCAGACGTTGGTGTTCGGTTCATCACCGAATACGTTTGCGCAACCGCAAAACATCTTTGTCTTGGTGTTCAACTCGATATGAACCTCGAGACCGATTACGACCTCAAACTTCTCAAGGGCCTCTTCGTATTTCATAAGTTCGGCTTTAGCGGAGCTCATTATTTTGCCTCCAAATCTGGTGCGAATTCCATCATTCTCTTGCCCCAGGCCGCTTCATTGAGCTGTTCTAGAGCGGCTCCAACCTGATACAGTCTGGCGTCGGCTCTGGCCGGAGCCATGAACTGAATGCCAACTGGCAGACCGTCTTCGGGTGCCAAACCAATCGGCACGGAGATTCCGGGAACCCCGGCGAGGTTTGCTGGGATAGTGGCGATGTCATTCAGGTACATGGCCAGCGGATCCGAAATCTTCTCACCAAGCTTGAATGCGGTGGTTGGAGCACATGGTGAAACCAAAACGTCGGCCTTTGCAAAAGCCGCATCGAAATCGCGCTGAATCAAGGTTCTAACCTTTTGGGCTGCACCGTAGAAATTGTCAAAGGCACCGCTTGAAAGAGCGTAAGTTCCGAGGATGATGCGGCGCTTTACCTCAGGACCAAAGCCGGCTTCGCGAGTGGCAGCCATTACGCGCTCGATGGTTGGGTTGCCCTCTGGAGCCACCCGCAGACCGAATCGCACCGAGTCGAACTTAGCTAGGTTGGATGATGCCTCGGCTGGCAAAATGAGGTAATAGGCGGCAATCGAGTACTCAAAACTTGGACAGGAAACCTCAACTATTTCGGCACCCGCTTTGCTGAGCATCTCAAGCGACTCGTTGAAGCGCTGCTTTACTCCGGCTTGAAAACCTTCACCGTTTAGCTCTCGAATCACTCCGATTCGCATTCCCTTGACCGACCCCTTGAGTGCGGCTTCGGTCATGGAACCCAACGACTCTGGCAAAGATGTGCTGTCGTGCGGGTCGTGCCCGGCAATCAAATCCTGAAGCATTGCCGAGTCGAGCACACTTCGGCTTACTGGGCCAACCTGATCAAGCGAACTGGCCAAGGCGATTAGACCATAGCGCGAAACCGCTCCGTAAGTCGGTTTGATTCCGACGGTTCCGGTGACCGAGGCAGGAAAACGAATTGATCCTCCGGTATCCGATCCGAGGGCTAGCGGAGCTTGGAATGAGGCGACAACCGAGCTTGAACCGCCACCCGATCCACCGGGAATTCGGGTTAGGTCCCAAGGGTTCTTGGAGGGTCCATAGGCGGAAAATTCGGTTGAGGAACCCATCGCAAACTCATCAAGGTTTGTCTTGCCGAGGATTGGCATACCGGCATCACGCAGGCGTTTCACCACGGTTGCATCGTAGGGAGGAATCCACCCCTCGAGCATCTTCGAGCCGGCAGTCGTTGGGGCATCCAGCGTGGTCAGGTTGTCTTTGACCGCAATCGGCAAACCTGCCAGGTCATGCAGTTTTTCACCCGAAGAGCGGCGCTGATCAATCTCACGCGCGGTAGCCAGGGCCGAGGCCGGGCTGGTGTGCAAAAAGCTGTGGACAGCTTCACCCACCGATTCAATTCGATCGATGTGGGCTTGGGTGAGTTCGACAGAACTGACCTCCCCCGACTTTAGTAAACCAGCCAGTTCGGAAGCGTTCTTGAAAATTAGTTCGTTTGCCATCTTTTACTCCTCGTCCAAAATTGCGGCTACCCGAAAGCGCCCCTGGTCACTGTCCGGAGCTCCGGATAGCGCCTGCTCTTGGGTGAGTGATGGCTCGACGACGTCATCGCGCATGACGTTCGCCATGGCAATCGGGTGACTGGTTGCAGGAACGTCTCCCTCAACGGCCTTAGAAATTGTGGCTACTGAGTCAACAATCACGCCCAACTCCTGGGCTAACTGAGTGACTTCTTCATCGGTCACGAGGATTCGAGCCAAACCGGCAAGGTGACGCACCAAATCGGGCGTAATTTCAGACATGAGTCTCCATTGATTGGTTATTTATAGACTCAAGTTTACTTGGCTACGCTGTTTCTAGAGGCCTAGTCGGCGCTTGAACTCGTCTTCGTCAATCACTTGCACTCCGAGGGACTCGGCCTTGGCCAACTTGGAACCCGCATTGGCCCCAACAACCACGAACGCTGTCTTTTTGGAAACGCTTGAGGCCGCTTTACCGCCTCGCGAAAGTATGGCCTCCTCGGCCTGTTCCCGATCAAAGTCATTCAGGGTTCCAGTTACCACGATGCTCATTCCACTGAATGGGCCACCCTCGGCAAGCTGGTCTTGCGGGCCACCGTGGCCCTCGGTTGCCAAGGCAACCCCTGACACTTGCCAGCGTTCCAAAATCTCGGAATGCCAGTCAACCGAAATCCAGTCTCTAATTGACTTGGCCAAGATTGGGCCAACTCCAGCCACCTGAGATAACTCCTCCTCGGTCGCCGCAAAGATTCTTTCCGTCGAACCAAAATGGCTGGCCAACGCCCTTGCTGCCACCGGGCCAACGTGCCTAATGGAAAGCGCAACCAAGTAGCGCCAAAGTGCTCTGCTTTTGGCCTCCTCCAAATTGCGAAGCAACTTTAGGGCCATTTCCGAAGCCGAACCGTCCTTCTTTCTGAAGAAATCAACGACCTTCGGGTTTCCATCTTCGCCCAATTTTGGCAATCCGGTGTCGGCGTCGCGCACCAGTGCGCGAATCGGCAATAGGTCTTCGAGCCGCAGATTAAATAGGTCCGCTTCGGAGGTGATTGGTGGTGTGGCGGGTTCGAGCGGCTGAGTTAGCGCAACCGCAGCAACGTAGCCGAGGGCCTCGATGTCTAAAACACCCCTGGAGCCGATGTAGGCGATTCTTTCCCGAAGTTGCGCTGGGCAAGCTCGAGTGTTTGGGCATCTGAGGTCAACATCACCCTCGCTTGCTGGCCCAAGTGGTGCCCCACAATCCGGGCAGTTAGTTGGCATAACGAAGGGTCGTTCACTGCCATCGCGCAGTTCGACCACCGGGCCGAGAATCTCTGGGATTACGTCGCCGGCCTTGCGCAACACTACCGTGTCACCGATGAGCACACCCTTGGCTCGAACCACATCCTGATTATGGAGCGTTGCAAACTCAACCTCGGAACCAGCCACCCGCACTGGCTGAACTACCGCATAGGGGGTTGCCCGCCCGGTGCGACCAACCGAAACCCGAATGTCGAGCAACTTGGTGTTTACCTGCTCCGGTGGGTATTTGAAGGCAATCGCCCAGCGTGGTGCCCGACTGGTGAACCCCAATTGTTGCTGCGCCTCGAGCGAATCGATTTTAACAACGACCCCGTCAATTTCGTGCTCTAGGCTGTGCCGAGTTTCGGCAAAATTCTTGACGTAGTCGATCACTTCGTCCGCAGTTTGGACCACTCGATAGCGCGTTGAGGTCGGTAAACCCCAACTCGCAAGCAACTCGTAAAGATCCGATTGGTTTCTTACCGGTGAATCTGGCCAAGCGCCAACGCCGTGCACCAGCATTTCGAGCGGGCGTGATGCCGTGACCGCTGGATCTTTTTGCCGAAGTGAACCGCTGGCCGAGTTGCGCGGGTTGGCGAATGGCGCTTTGCCTTCGGCTAACAGCGCGGCGTTCAACTTGGCAAAGTTTGCCAATCCAAAAAATATTTCGCCCCGCACTTCAACCACGGTCGGATGCCCGTCGCCCAGGAGTCTTCGTGGAATACCCGGTATGGTCAAAACGTTAGCGGTGACGTCCTCACCGACCACACCGTCACCCCTGGTGGCTGCCGAAATCAGCAAACCATTCTGATACCGCAGGTTGATAGCTAGGCCATCGATTTTTAACTCGCAAAGCAACCGCACCGGTTCGTGTCCAGAAGTTGCCTTCGCAATCCAGCCCCGCAGCTCCGCCTCATCAAACACGTTATCTAGGCTCATCATGCGCTCTAGGTGGGTTACCGGCGAGAAGGTTTGCGCTGCCAGGCCACCAACCGTTTGAGTTGGACTATCCCCCGTCACCAAATCCGCGAAACGGCGCTCTAGGTCCTGCAGTTCGATCAGCAGTGCGTCGTATTCCGCATCGCTTACCAGCACGGTGTTGCCCTCGTAGTAGGCGCGGCGCAGAGAGTTTATTTTGTCGACTAACTCATTGACCCTGACGCTCGCCGCCTCATGCGAAATTTCGTTCATCAGCGAGCACTAGCCCTGACTGCCAACGGGCAGTGCACTGACGGTGCGATCGATGGTGGTCTGCGCAAGCACTCGGGTGCCAAGGTAGACCACGGCGGTTTGGCCGGGGGCGACTCCCATCAGCGGTTCGTCAAGGCGGATCTCAAACTCCTCACCGACAACGCGAGCCTCGCCAGTGACTTCCTCACCGTGAGCCCGCACCTGAACGCCAACTCGAAACCATTCCTCGGGAGAGGTCGGAGCCAAACCACACCAGGTGTAGCGCGACCCGGTTAGCGCTGTGACGGCAAGAGCGGCGTGTGGCCCGACGATCACCACGTTTTCCTTTGGTCTGATCTCAAGCACGAATCTCGGCTTGCCATCAGTCGCCGGTCTTCCCAGGTTTAGACCCTTGCGTTGACCAACTGTGAACCCGTGTGAACCCTGGTGCTCACCAAGTTTGACTCCCTCACGATCGACTATGTCGCCGGTTGCGCTGCCAAGTTTGTCGGCAATCCAGTCCTGGGTGTCGCCTTCGGGAATGAAGCAAATGTCATAGCTGTCCGGTTTATTTGCCACGGATAATCCGCGGGCATCGGCTTCGGCTCTAATCAGGTCTTTCGATGCGGTTGCACCGAGTGGAAACATCGAATGTGCGAGTTGTTCGGCTGTGAGAACACCCAACACGTAACTTTGATCCTTGGCCATGGCAGCGCTGCGGTGGAGTTCAAGATTTCCCTCGGAATCCGAGAGCAAACTCGCGTAGTGCCCGGTGCAGACCGCATCGAATCCCAAAGCCAACGCTTTTTCCAGAAGGGCCGCAAACTTAATTTTTTCGTTGCATCTCATGCAGGGATTTGGGGTACGGCCGGCGCGGTACTCGTTGATGAATTCATCCACCACGTCAACCTTGAAACGTTCCGAGAAATCCCAAACGTAATAGGGAATTCCGATTACGTTTGCCGCGCGCTGCGCATCCATCGAATCTTCAATTGTGCAGCAGCCACGGCTGCCGGTTCGGAGTGTTCCGGGCATGCGAGAAAGCGCTAGATGCACGCCAACGACCTCGTGACCAGCCTCGACCGCTCGGGCGGCGGCAACAGCCGAATCAACCCCACCGCTCATTGCCGCTAAAACCTTCATTTGGATCCTCTATCTAGATTGCTAACCATTTGGCAAACCCGCTCGCTTTGCCGAAGCGTAGGCTCGCGGCAAAGCTGCCAGTAAGGCGTCGATATCTTCATCAGTTGTAGACAACCCTAGGCTCACCCGAATGCATCCCGAAGCATCAGCTTGGCTGCGGCCCATGGCAATCAATACATGCGATGCGACGGCGACACCCGCCTGGCAAGCCGAGCCATTTGAAACCGCAAAACCGGCCGCGTCCAAAAGGAAGAGCAACGAGTCTCCGCTGCATCCGCTAAAGGTGAAATGTGCGTTGTCTGGCAGTCGATCTGCACCTATTGAGGTGGCTCGCACATTTGGGGAAATGGCAAGTACCCCCGCGACCAAACGATCACGCAGGTCGGTGAGGCGAATCCGCCTAGCTTCGAGTTCCTGCGAGGCTAACTCCAATGCCTTTGCCAGGGCCTTGGCCGCCGCCGAGTTCATGGTTCCCGAGCGCATCGAGCGCTCCTGACCGCCACCGTGTTGAACCGAAACCAACTTGGTGGCCCGAGAAACAATAAGCGCTCCGACTCCAACCGGAGCCCCGAGTTTGTGGCCGCTGATGGCCATTGTGCTGAGTCCGCTGGAGGCAAAGCTCACTTCGATATGACCAACCGCAGCAACCGCGTCAGAGTGCACCGGGACATCGAATCGCGATGCCAGAGCGGTGACCGAAGGTATCGGTGTCACCACACCCACCTCATTGTTGGCCCACATGAGTGCGATCATCGCCACCCTCGAATGATTTGCCTCGAGAAACTGCTCAAGCCAAATCAGGTCAACCTCGCCAAGTTCGTTGACTGGAACCCAGACGACCTCGGCCCCCTGCTCAGCAACCAGCCACTCAATGGGGTCGATAACGGCATGGTGCTCGGTGTAGGCAGAGACAATCAGCGGCCGAGATTGGTCGCGCTGGCGTTGCCAATAAAGACCCTTCACGGCAAGGTTATTACTCTCGGTTCCCCCCGAGGTGAAAATGACTTCACTGCGATTGCAGTCGACGGATCGAGAGATCGATTCTCTTGCTTCCTCAAGAACTTGGCGCGCACCCTGCCCAAAGCTGTGAACCGAGGATGGGTTACCCGTCACCGAAAGGTGCTCCAGATACACTTCTAAAACCTCTGCCCGAAGCGGCGAGGTTGCCGCGTAATCGAGGTAAACAGCCATGGTTAAAGGTTAAGCGCTAGCCGACCAAACTGCGACCCGAAACATGCTTGACACGAAGGCTCGGTAAGATTTAAGTCAATATTGCGTCGCCGCAGAGACCCCTCAATGACTAGGTACTAAATGACTGTTTCGAACCAATCCCAGGAAACTGCTTTGGGAGTGAATTTTTCGAGGTCTGGTACAACCTTTAGCGCCTACTCTTCTAGCGCAACATCGATGCAACTTTGCATTTTGGATGACGAAAACCCACGAGTCACGAAGACATCCATCGAGCTAATCCTTGGCGAAAATGACATCTGGTCGGCGAATGCGCCGGACTTGATTCCGGGCACCAAGTACTGCTTGCGCGCGGATGGTCCAAAGGGTCCCCGAGATGGCTTCAATAAAACCCTGCAACTAATCGACCCCTATGCAAAAGCCGTCTCACGAG
>CANCKM010000039.1 GCA_947378555.1 Microbacteriaceae bacterium | reverse complement strand
GTGCTCAATCACCTCTTTTGAAACCAAAGCGCTGAGGGTGTCAAAGATGGCCTGACCCCAAGGGTTCATTTTTTCTGACTCGCTGCCGGGAAGGTAGCCGAGTTCTTGGCCACCCACCGCGAAGAGTGGACGAAACACCATGATCTTTTTATGCTGCCTGCGCTCGAGCACGCTTTCCAAACCGGCACAGAGAGCAAGGGCCGATTTTCCGGTTCCGGCTCGACCACCGAGGCTAACTATTCCAACATCGGAATCCAGCAACAGGTCGATAGCCAGGCGCTGCTCGGCCGAACGACCGTGAACCCCAAACACGTCTCGATCGCCGCGCACCAGCTTCACACGATGTTCTGGGGTGATGCGGCCGAGGGCGTGACCGCGCTCAGAGGAAATCACGAGGTTGGTGTTGACTGGCAAATCTTTGGCACCCGGGTGGTCAACTATCTCGGCGTCATAGAGGTCGCTCATCTGCTCTGCGGTTAGTGACAAATCTGCCGTGCCGGTCCAGGCGTCGTCGCGCGCCAATTCGTGGCGATACTCTTCTGCCTTCATGCCAAGGGCTGCCGACTTGACGCGCATCGGCAGATCCTTCGAAACCACCGTGACATCGAATCCCTCGTTGGAAAGATTGAATGCGCAGGCGAGAATGCGGCTGTCGTTATCGCCCAGCTGGAATCCGGCCGGCAAAACCGACTGGTTTATGTGGTTGAGTTCCACTCGCAGCGTGCCGCCCTCGCCGACCGCGATTGGAAAGTCTAGGCGTTCGTGTTGCTGGCGCAGGTCATCTAGAAACCGAAGCGCCTGACGGGCAAAATAGCCGATTTCCGGGTCGTGCCGCTTCTTCTCCAACTCGTTGATCACGATGATTGGAATGACCACCTCATGCTCGTCAAATCGAAACAGGGCGCGCGGGTCGGCTAACAGAACCGAGGTATCTAAAACAAAAGTTCTCACCGTTTGTTTTTGGGCTTGGGTTGCAACTGTCTGAGTTTCTGATGACTTTGCCAAGAGCTGACTCCTTCGCTGTTCTTGCTGGCAGATTACGCCCGCCCGAACAACTTCGGCCACTTCAACACGCCAAAAACTTTGCGTGTCATGCAGATTTAACTTTTAGGCGCCGTATCGGCGATGGCGAGATTCGAAGGCACGAATGGCGCGCAAGAAGTCGACTTTTCTAAAGTCCGGCCAGAGCGCTTCTTCAAAATACAACTCGCTAGACGCGCTTTGCCAGAGCAGAAAACCGCTCAGCCGTTGCTCGCCCGAGGTGCGAATGATTAGGTCTGGGTCTAGCTGGCCGCCGGTGTAAAGGTGCTTGCTGATGAGCTCTGGGTCAAGCATTTCGGCAATTTCTTCGATGCTAGCGCCAGCCGCCGAGTGTTCCTTGAGAATCGAGCGCATGGCATCGGCTATCTCGGTGCGACCACCGTATCCAATGGCAAGGTTCACGTGCACGCCGTGACCTTCAAAACCAGTGGTGCGAGTTTCGGCATCTTCCAACTTAGCCAGCAACTCGGCTGGCAGTGCGGTGCGGTCACCCATCAACTGAAGCTTCCAGCGACCCGATTCGGCCAAGTCGGTTGCCAGTTCACCGATTATACCGAGCAGGTCGTTAAGTTCTTTGCTGGGCCGATTCTTCAGGTTGTCTAAAGAGAGCATGTAAAGCGTGACGGTTGGAATCCCAATTTCGTCGCACCAGGTTAAAAATTCAAAGATTTTTTGTGCACCGGCGGCATGGCCGTGTTTGGCGTCTCCGGCATTTCGTCGCTCTGCCCAACGGCGGTTGCCGTCCAACATCACGGCAACGTGCTTCGGCAGATCCTCAGGCAACAGTCCACGCTCGAGTGATCGCTCGTAGAGCCTATAAATCACATTGCGCATACTGCCAGATTACTACTCGTGGGGCTACAGTTTTCTTATGAGCAAGAATCCCAACGAAGCGAACCTGCCAATGCATATTCCGATCTCGGATTTTGCCACTCGTGAAATAAACATCATCGAAACTAAGCCAACTTGGCGCGGCTGGATTCACGCCGGAGTGCTGCCAATCGTTATCGCCGGCGGCGTTGTGCTCATAGTTTTGGCCGATGGCACGGTGGCAAAAATCGCCGATTCGATTTTCTTCCTCTGCTCATTTTTGCTCTTTGGAAACTCGGCTTTGTATCACCGCTTCAACTGGAAACCAAACACCAAAAAGGTTTTGAAGCGCATCGATCACGCCAACATTTTCCTGTTGATTGCCGGCAGCTACACGCCGATAACCCTGCTTGCCCTGCCAAAAGATAAGGGCCTGCTGCTGATCACCCTGATTTGGTCGACCGCGATTTTGGGCATCGGTTTTCGGGTGCTCTGGATCAACGCGCCACGCTGGCTCTATGTGCCGATTTACGTGGGAATGGGTTGGGGTGCGCTTGCCTACGTGGTTGATTTCTTTGGAGCCAACGTTGCCATGATGGTTTTGGTTTTGGCCGGTGGCTTGCTTTATACGATTGGCGCGGTGATTTACGGTTTCAAAAAACCTAACCCGTTCCCCGGCAAGTTCGGCTTTCACGAAATCTTCCACGCTCTAACGGTCCTCGCGTTCCTGTGCCACTGGACGGCCGCGCTGATCATCAGCCTTAGCCCGGTGGTTGGTTCGCTCGGCGCCTAACGAGCAGGTTGCACTAGCGCTGCGGTTTGGTTGGTGGGGCCGGGCGCTCAGGCTTCTTCTTAGCGGCTGGCTTGCTGGCCGCTGGGGCGGCATCCATCGTTGGGTTGGCGGTTTTGCCTTCGGCCGCTTCGGCTTCCAAGCGCTCTTGAATCTCGGCGCGATAGCGCACCCGACGCACGCGCTTGACCATATCAAAGATCAGGATTACGGCGCCGGCCACCATGATGAATGTGAAAATGAAGCCTAAGGTTCCAGGGCTGTAAAACTGGGTTGACGGGTCATCGGTTGGGCTTGGGGTGGCTGCCATGAGTGCAAACATTTTGTTCATGCTTTAAGTATGGCCTGTTAGCGGTTAGCCTTAATGCGTGTCGATGGATGATTATTTAGCAGAGCGTTATGGGCGCACCAAGGTGCGAGCGGCCCAAGACAGACGACGATGGATAATTGTTGCGGCGCTGCTGGTTTTGGCATTCCTGCTCTGGTCGATTTACACCAACTTTTTCATGCCGCGGCCACCTGTTTTTGCAACCACCGGTTTTGTAATCGAGAGCCCGCAGCGGGCCACGGTGACCTTTGAGGTGACCCCCGGATCTGGCGACGGGGTTTGTGCAGTTCAGGTCTTGAGTCAGTCCTATGCGGTCGTCGGCTATCGCGAGGTTGCGGTTGATTCCGAGCCGGCTGGCAAGAAGCAGACCCGCACCGTAGCCATAAACACCACCGAACTTGGCGTTTCAGGTTTGGTAGATAAATGCTGGCTGAAATAGACTTCTTGGAATGCTCAACAACGATTCGTTGAGCTCTTACTTTTTTATCTGACCGTAGTTGGGGAGAACCGTTATGGCCGAACAAGCAGCAACTTGGTTGACGCAAGATGCCTACGATCGCCTAGCCACCGAGTTGACCTACCTCATGACCGTGGCTCGCCACGACATTGCCAAAAAGATTCAAGACGCTCGCGAAGAGGGCGACCTAAAGGAAAACGGCGGTTATCACGCTGCCAAAGAGGAGCAGGGCAAGATTGAGGCTCGCATTTTTAGGGTCGAAAACATCTTGGCAAGCTCGGTGGTTGGCGACGCCCCGGTTTCACACGGCGTTGTCGAACAGGGCACCATCGTTACCCTCACCCTAAACGGCAGCGAAAACGAGTTCTTGCTAGGCAGTGCCGAAATTGCCGAGGGAACCGACGTCACGGTTTACAGCCCCGACTCCCCCATTGGCCAAGCCATCATGGGTGCCAAGATTGGTGACACGGTTGAGTACTTTGCGCCAAACGGACGCGCCATCAAGGTTGAAATCCTCGGAGTAAAAACCTTCGTAGGTTAGTCTTCGCGGGCTTCGTCGAGGATCGGCTTCAAGCCAGCCTGTTTGAGCGCCTTCAATACTGCGACCCGGTGATCATGACCGAAGGTCTCGATTGATAGGTTTAGCTCAACCTCGTTTATTTGCCAAGCCGTGCCTTGACGCGTGTGACGAACTTCAATCACGTTTCCGCCGGCACTGGAAATGGCCTCTGCCGTGCGCAACAGCTGACCCGGGCGATCTGGAAGCATGACAGAAATGTTTGTGTAGCGCTCTGATGCTGCGAGCCCATGCTGAATCACCTTTTGCATCAGCAGCGGGTCCATGTTGCCACCAGATAGAACAACAACGGTGCGCCCACGCGGCTTTATTTTTCCGGCGAGCAAAGCCGCGATGCCAACTGCCCCGGCTGGCTCAACGACCTGCTTCGACTTTTCCATGAGCGTCAAAATAGCCTTGGCTATTTCGTTCTCGGTCACGGTAACAACCTTGTCGACGTTTTCTTTGATCAGTTCAAATGGAATGCGGCCGGGTTTTGCAACAGCTATGCCATCGGCGATGGTTGGCGAGGTTTGAATTTCAACCGGCTTACCTGCCTTCAAAGATGGTGGGTAGGCGGCTGCGTGCTCGGATTGCACACCCCAAATCTTGATCTTCTTGCCCATCGCGGCCGACTTCAGCTTGGCAGCCAAAGATACGCCGGCGGCCAGACCGCCACCTCCGATGGCAACGATGATGTTTTGAACGTCGTCCAACTCATCCAAGATTTCTAGGCCGACGGTGCCTTGACCGGCGATTACATCGAGGTTATCGAACGGCGGAATAAACACTCCCCCGGTGGTTTTGGTGGCTTCCTGAGCCGCCTTGAGGGCCTCGGCAAAGGTGGCACCGCCCAAGACGACCTCGGCACCGAAACCGCGGGTGGCTTGCACCTTAGGAAGAGATGCACCTATCGGCATGTAAATGGTGGCATGTATGCCAAGTTTCTTGGCGGCTAGGGCAACACCCTGCGCGTGGTTGCCGGCCGAGGCGGCAATGACTCCGCGCTTTCGTTCTTCGGCAGTCAACTTTGACATGCGGTTGTATGCACCACGAATCTTGTAGGCACCGGTGCGCTGCAGATTTTCGCACTTGAGGTAAATCTCTTGCCCAATCATTTCGGTGAGCGCATCGCTAAATAACAGCGGGGTTTCAATGGCCACCTCGGCCACAGTCGCGCGCGCTTTCTCGAACTGCTCGAGCTTTGGTGCAACAACCGGTGGGTGGAATGGCATTGATGGTCCTTTACTTTTTTATGCTGGTTAGAGTTTAGTTTGAGAAGAGGCATCATGACCGAGCATTTAAGTCTGCGCGATGCGCAACTGCTAACCCTGAATGGTCAGGGTTTCACTTTTGGCGCGCCGATTTCCCCCGCAACCAACCCTGCAATCGCCCAACCCACTTCGGTCGGCCACGTGATTGACCGTCTGGGTCTGCTACAAATCGACTCGGTCAACGTGTTCGAGCGCGCCCATTACCTGCCGCTATTTTCCAGGTTGGGCGCTTACGACAAGGCGGAGCTTGATTCACTCACCGGCGGCCAGCACCCATCGGTCATCGAATACTGGGCCCATGAGGCCAGCTTCATTCGCACCGAAAATCTGCCGCTTTATAAGTGGCGCATGGATGCGCATCGGCAAAAATCCATCGAAGACGCCAAGGGCAACTCCTGGGCCAACCAAAACCGCGAGTTCTTGGCCTGGCTCAAAATGGAAATCGAAACCAAGGGCCCGCTTACCAACGCACAGATTGACCATGATCGAAAGCTTCGCCCAGCCGGTAAGGGCGGTTGGTGGGGTTGGAGCGACGTCAAGCGAGGCCTGGAGTGGCTCTTTCTCGTTGGCGACTTGGTCAGTGGCGGGCGCGAAGGTTTCTCGCGCCGCTATGCCAGCCCGGAGCAGATTTTGCCGATGGATGTTCTTGAGCGGCTCAACACCGCGAACGAAACCGATTCTCGCACCGCCCTGCTGACTCAAGCCGCTCGCACCTTTAGGGTGGCAACCGATAAGGACCTTGCCGACTATCACCGAATGAAGCTCGATAAGGTGCGCCCTATCCTTCAGGATTTGACCGATTCCGGCGTTTTGACTCGCGTCAAAGTCGAGGGCTGGAGCGAACCTACCTTCGCCTTCAGTGAGAGTTTGGCCCAAGAAACCCCAACGGCACCCTCGGTGCCGCGAACCACGGTGGTTAGCCCCTTCGACCCGTTGGTTTGGTTTAGACCGCGAACCGCGCGCCTTTTCGGTTTTGAATACCGAATCGAGATTTACACGCCAAAAGAAAGGCGCCTCTTTGGCTATTACACCCTGCCGATTTTGCATGACGGGCGCCTGGTTGGGCGCCTCGACCTAAAGAGCGATCGCAAGGCTAGGCTGCTGCTCGTTCAAGCGGCCTGGCATGAACCCGGGTTGAGTAAAACGGAAATCCGCCAAGCGGCCAGCGCCTTGAAGCGGCACCTGAAAGAGATCCAGAAATGGCAGAGGCTCGATGACGTAATCATCGAGCCCGTTGGCAATCTAGCTAGTTTCCTAGCCTAAAGGCCGCCTTAGAACTTGCCACCCATTTCGCGCAGTCTTTCGATGCGTTTTGGGATCGGTGGGTGGGTTGAGAACATGCGCTCGGTTAGGCCGGGCTTCATTGGGTCTGAGATGTACATGTGAGCCATCGAGGTGCTGGCGCGGCGCAAAGGCCTTCCGTATTGACCCAGCTTCTCCAGCGCTCTTGCCAAACCTTCCGGGTACCTTGTGGTCTCGGCTCCGGTGGCATCGGCTAGGTATTCACGCTGACGCGAAACCGCAGCGCTCACCAGAGGCCCGATGAACCAAGCCAAGATGCTTGCCACGATGCCAACAATCATCAGCACACCACCGAGCTGGTTGCTCTCGCGGTCTCTCGACCTTCCTGCGAAGAACGCCATGCGAATGGCCATGTCGGCCAAAACACCGATTGCGCTGATTAGCCCGAAAACGATGGTCGTGACTCGAATGTCATAGTTGCGCACGTGGCCCAGTTCATGAGCCATCACACCTTCGAGTTCCTGATCATCCATCATCTGCAACAGGCCAGAGGTGGCAGCCACCACGGCGTGCTTAGGATCGCGACCGGCGGCAAAAGCATTTGGTGCCGGGTCGTTGATGATGTACACCTTAGGCATCGGAACGCCCTCGGTGATTGACAGGTTCTCGACGATGCGCCAGAGCCTCGGGTCATCGCTCTTTTGGATTTCGACCGCACCGCTCATTGCGATGGCAATCGAAGAAGCCATGTAGTACTGAAAGAGCGTGTAAATCAACACGAAGCCAACGACAAATAGCGCGCTAGAACCATTGTTGGTGGCGTAACCCCACCACACCGAAATAGCGGTGAGTAGGGCTACGAAGCCACCAACGATGAGAAAGGTATTGCGTTTATTAGCCGCAATGGCTGAGTACATTTAGAACTGAACCTTCGGTGGTTCTTGAATCGAAGCGGCGTCGGCAACTTCAAAGAACTCGCGCTCTTTGAATCCCAGGCTGCGAACGAACAGGGTCGCTGGGAACTGCTTGATCTTGATGTTCAGTTCGCGCACGCCACCGTTATAGAAGCGACGAGCCGCCATGATCTTGTCTTCAGTGTCGGTTAGCTCACCCTGCAGGCTGAGGAAGTTCTGATTTGCCTGCAACTGTGGGTAAGCCTCGGCGACTGCAAAAACGCTCTTCAAGGCGCTAGCCAAACCGGCTTCGGCCTGTGCGGCTGCGGCTGGGTGAGACAAGGCTTCAGGAGAGATCGTTGCGGCACGCGCACGGGTGACGTTTTCAAAAACCTCTTTTTCGTGAGTGGCGTAGCCCTTCACGGTTTCGATGAGGTTTGGAATCAAGTCGGCACGACGCTTGAGCTGAACGGTGATGTCGCTCCACGCTTCGTTAACGCGCTCGTTTAGAGTGACCAGACCGTTGTAGGTCGACCAGAGGTAGATGCCTAGGACGGCGATGACGCCAAGAATAATCCAGACCGGTAACAAATCCATTTCGACTCCCTTTTGGGCGCGCAGTGCACCCCTTGTGTATATGTTATTGCCCGCCCCGACATGTTTGCACACAGCCAGCAAACTCTCAAGCAATTCTCAGACAACTCGCCAAGGAAAACCGAAAATAAGTGGTGCCCCTAGTCGGACTCGAACCGACACTGTGACGATTTTAAGTCGTCTGCCTCTGCCATTGGGCTATAGGGGCCTGTGTAACCAAACCTGAAAGCAAGCCTAAATCAAAGAAGGTGCCGAATCGCTCCGACACCTTCCTCGACTCTAAGTTATTAGGCCTTTGGTCGCGAAGCCCAAGTTTCGAACTGTAGTCGCGGAGCCTTGGTGGCTTCAATTCCAACGATGTCGCGGCGAAGCAGGAAGTTCCAAACCCAACCGAAGAAGACGCGAATCTTGCGCTCAAACATCGGGATTGCGAGGCCGTGGTAGCCGCGGTGCATGATCCAGGCCGGGAAGCCCTTGACTGCGAGGCCCTTCCACTGGTAAACGCCAACGCCGATGCCGAGACCGGCAACCGCACCCAATGGCTTGTGGAAGTAATCCTTGATTCCCTCGCCTCGCAGGGTCGCGATAAGGTTCTTGGCCATCAACTTGCCCTGGCGCACAGCGTGCTGCGCGTTTGGCACGCAGAAACCGGCAACTCCAAAACCACTGAGGTCAGGCACGGCCGAAACGTCACCGGCTGTCCAGGCACCCTCAACGATTTCTTCACCGTTGATAACCCGAAGCGATGGATGCGCGGTCACGCGACCGCGGTCGTCTAGCGGAAGGTCGGTGTTGCGCACAACCGGGTTGGCCATGACACCGGCGGTCCAGACGATTAGGTCTGATTCGAAGCTTTCACCGGTTGAGAGCTGAATCTTGCCGCCCTCAGCCGAAACCAACTGGGTGTTTAGGTGAATCTGAGCGCCGCGGCGGTCAAGGTTTGCAATGACCCACTCCGAGGTCTTTAGCGAAACCTCTGGCATGATGCGGCCCATTGCCTCGATGAGGTGGAACTTCACATCGTCAAAGGTCAAGGTTGGGTAGTAGCGCAACAGGTAAGAAGCCAATGAGCGCATTTCGGCGAAGCCTTCGATGCCGGCAAAACCGCCACCGACGACCACGAAGGTCAATAGGCGATCGCGAGCGGCACCGGCTGGCATGTTTGCTGCCTTGTCGAAGTTGCCGAGAATGCGGTTGCGCACCTCTACGGCTTCTTCAATGTTCTTGAGGCCAATAGCCAGGTCAGCGATTCCCGGAATCGGGAAGGTGCGTGAGACGGCACCGGCGGTGACCACGATCTGGTCGTACTGCTGGGTGTATGGGGCAAGACCTTCAACCTCAATGGTTGCGGTCTTGGTGGCGTGGTTCACGTTGGTGACCTTGCCGGTGATGATGTTGGTCTGGCGCAGGTGGCGACGCAGTGAAACTACCGCGTGGCGTGGCTCGATCGAACCGGCTGCAACCTCAGGCAAAAATGGCTGATAAGTCATGTAGGGAAGCGGGTCAACCAGCGTGACCTCGGCTTCATTTTTGCCAAGATATTTCTCGAGTTTCTTGGCTGTGTAGAATCCGGCGTAACCGCCACCGACGATCAGGATTTTTGGCGTTGTCGCGCCGAGTGTGTTTGCAGGCATTTCTCTAATTTACTACCTCTCGAGGTGTGTTTTGTTACACGGTTGTGATGTTACAGGCGCATCTGGATGGGCTCCAGCTGCAAGCTTCTAGCGCTAGGTCGCCAACCGGGTTGACCCCGGGGCCGGCAGCTAACGAATGACCAACCAAAGCGTGCAGGCATTTGACTCGGGTTGGCATTCCGCCAGCCGAGATACCAGCTATTTCGGTGACCGGTTCTAACCCAAGGTCGGCCGCGATTTTGTCGCGGTCGGCGATGTAGCTTTGGTGGGCGTTCAAGTACTGGGCGGCAAACTCGTTATCCATCGTCAGTTGGTCTTCAAGAGCACGCATCATGCCGGTGGCTTCGAGGGTCGAAACCGCTGCGGTTGCCGCCGGGTGGGTCAGGTAGTAGACGGTTGGGAACGGGGTGCCATCGGCCAGTCTCGGCTTGGTTTGCACAACTACCGGGTTGCCACAAACGCAGCGAGCGGCGATGGATACGATGTCGCGCGCCGGGCGGCCAAGCTGCCTGCTGACTTCAGCGATGTCTTCTGGTGTGGCTGGGGTTAGCGGCACTATTTGGCTTTCTTAGGTTTGACAACCGGTTCTTCGATGCCTGATCTGATTACCGATTCGACGATGTTGTCGACCCAGTTCTTTTTGGTTTCGGTGATTGATTTGGAAACTTTGCCGCTCTTGCGCTTTTCGGCAAGTTTGGCACCGACGGTTCCGGAGGTATCAGAGGCGGTTGCCCCATCGGCGTCCATCACCAGAAAAGAAACCTCACCCGGCAAAACGTAATACAGCCGGCTGCGGGCTTGAGAGCGAATGTAAACCGGGTCGTCCCAGCGGTCTCGCTGCACCTGCATGTTTTTCAAATCGGCCTGCGCCTGAGCCACCTGCATCTTGTAGTCGGCGATCTCTTGGCGTTGGTTCAACCAAATCTGAATGGTCGGCGAAAGCGAAACCACCGCGAAAACGATGATTCCGATGACGCTGATCATAAACAGGTTGCCCCTGAAAGACTCGAACCAACCACTCGGCTGCTGCTTTTGGGCAGCAACCGAGCGACCGGCGCGAATGTCTTTAGCCATGTGGCGCTTTAGCTACTTAGCGGTGTAGCGAGGGAAGGCACCGCGGCCGGCGTAAACGGCGGCATCGGCTAGTTCTTCTTCGATTCGCAACAACTGGTTGTACTTGGCAACGCGTTCTGAACGAGCAGGGGCACCGGTTTTGATCTGGCCGGCGTTGGTTGCAACGGCTAGGTCGGCAATAAAGGTGTCTTCGGTTTCACCCGAACGGTGCGAGATGATGGCCTTCATGCCCGAGCGCTGGGCGAGTGAAACGGCATCCAAAGTCTCGGTTAGGGTTCCGATTTGGTTTACCTTCACCAAAATCGCGTTGCCGGCAAGTTCATCGATACCCTTTTGCAGGCGAGCCGGGTTGGTGACGTAAAGGTCGTCGCCAACTAGCTGAACCTTGCCACCAAGCTCGGCGGTCATGGTGCTCCAGGCTGACCAGTCGTCTTCGGCAAGTGGGTCTTCGATTGATACCAATGGGTACTTGGCAACTAGGTCGGCGTAGTAGGCAATCATTTCTTCGCCGCTGCGCTCTTGACCCTCGAAGGTGTACTTCTTGGTTTCTTCTGAATAGAACTCGGTGGCTGCAACATCAAGAGCAAGTGCGATGTCGGTGCCCAACTTGTAACCGGCGGCGGCAACTGCCTCGGCGATTAGGTCGAGGGCTGCTGCGTTGGTTGCAAGCTCTGGGGCAAAGCCACCCTCGTCGCCAAGACCGGTTGAAAGGCCGCGGGAGTGAAGGATTCCCTTAAGTGCGTGGTAAACCTCAACGCCCCAACGAAGTGCTTCGCTGAAGGTTTCGGCGCCAAGTGGCACGATCATGAACTCTTGAATGTCAACACCGGTGTCAGCGTGGGCGCCACCGTTGATGATGTTCATGAGTGGAACAGGAAGCACGTGGGCGTTTGGGCCACCAAGGTAGCGGTAAAGCGGCTGACCGGTTGACTCTGCAGCGGCACGTGCGGTGGCAAGTGAGACACCCAAGATTGCGTTGGCACCGAGGTTTGACTTGGTGGCGGTGCCATCTAGTTCGATTAGGGCTGCGTCAACTAGGCGCTGGTCAAGAGCATCGAAGTCAACTAGGGCTTCATCGATTGCGCCAACCACAGCTGCAACGGCGTTCTGCACACCTTTGCCGAGGTAGCGAGCCTTGTCGCCATCACGTGATTCGTGAGCTTCGAAGGCACCGGTTGAGGCACCCGATGGCACGGCTGCACGGCCAAAGCTGTCATCGTCTAGCAGAACCTCAACCTCGATGGTTGGGTTGCCACGTGAGTCTAGAATCTCGCGGGCGCCTACGGCTTCAATAATTGACAATGGATGCTCCTCTTTATATAGCTTTTTTGGTTTAGCTTGAAATGGATTTAGATGCGGCCCGCATGCGAACACCGCTAAATGACGTCATTGTGATCTTTAGATAGTTTATCTAAGGATGGCAAGATTATGGTCTTGGCCAACTGTCGAATCGGTGAACGCAAAGAAACGAGTCAAACCTTGTATGAGCTTGAGATTGAGGCAATCGCCAACCAAGTGCGCCAGGTGTTGCCAGATGCAACCGACCTTTTGGCCTCGGCAGGTCGACTCGTCAAACTCTATGAGGGCGCTAGAGGCTACATGCTGGTTGATGCGGTTGCTAGCCGCCGGCGCAACTACGACACTCGAGTGGTCGGGCCAAATGGCATTTTGACCAAGTACCGCGCTTTAGCACCAGCCGGTTCAATCGCCGAGTTGGCTAGGGCGCCACTTGATGGCATTGGCCTTATGGAATCCGAACCGGAAACGCTTCGGGTGTTAGCGGCCAAGTTTTCCGAACTGCAGACTCACCTTGGCGCCTCTACCGAAGAGGAAACCTGCCTGGCCTGGGGGCGGCTGCCTTCAGGCGACCCAAGGGTTTCGAGCTTCCTGGAGGTTCACGGAATCGGGCCGGCACTGCTTGAATACCTAAGGATGCTCTGCGGGGCAGACACCATCAAGGTTGATGTGCGGGTGCTAAAAAACCTTGAATCACTTGGATTGCCGGTTAGCGAACTTCAGGTCTCAGGCGTCTATCGCGCCTGCCAAGAGATTGCTGCCAAAGCCGGTTGCACCCTCACCGAACTCGACCAACTGCTGTGGAATCTGGCCTTTTAGCCCCTGTCAGCTTTTCATGCGAGGGCCTGACGCGG